>DATGDT010000497.1:0-4668 GCA_035310725.1 Gemmatimonadales bacterium | reverse complement strand
CCAGCTGGTCGTTCCAGGAGGGCGACGCCCGTCGCATCCAGCAGATCCTCGCGCAGTTCCTGGCCGACTCCGGGGCGCGCACCGCGCTCATCGTCGACCGCACGGGCCAGCTCGTCGCCACCGTGGGCGAGCCGCCCGCCTTCGACCCGACGGCCTTCGCGACGCTCACCGCCGCCGACTTCAGCGCCAACGACCAGCTCGCCCGCATGCTGGGCGAGCCCGAGTTCGGCGCGCTCTTCCATCAGGGCGAGCGCGAGTCGATGTACCTCGCCGACATCGCACGGCGGGTCATCCTCGTGGTGCTCTTCGACAACCGGACCACCCTCGGGCTGGTCAAGCTCAGGGTACGGGCGGCGGTCCAGGAGCTCAACCAGGTCTTTACCGACATGTTCGGCCGCCCGCGAACGGATGCGCCCCAGGTGGAGACCGGGTTTCTGGGCGACGCGGAAGACGAGATCGACAAACTCTTCGGAGCCTGAGGCACACCGTACCCATGTCGATGATCAACTACGCGTCCCGCGAGATCAACTGCAAGCTGGTGTACTACGGGCCGGGACTGGGCGGCAAGACGACCAATCTGGAGCACATCTACGGCAAGGTCGCGCCCAACACCCGCGGCAAGATGATCTCGCTCGCCACCGAGACCGAGCGCACCCTGTTCTTCGATTTCCTCCCGGTGGACCTGGGGACGATCCGCGGCTTCAAGACGCGCTTCCATCTCTATACCGTGCCCGGGCAGGTGTACTACAACGCCAGCCGCAAGCTGATCCTGAAGGGCGTGGACGGCATCGTGTTCGTCGCCGACAGCCAGGTCGAGCGCATGGAGGCGAACGTCGAGTCGATGCAGAACCTGTACGACAATATGAGCGAGTACGGGTACGACCTGACCAAGATCCCCTTCATCATCCAGTACAACAAGCGGGATCTGCCCAACGCCGCGCCGATCCGCGACCTCCAGGCCGCCCTGAATCCCGGCTGGCCCGTGGATGACCCGCCCTCCCAGAAGATCGTTCCCGACGCCGCGCACCCGGGGGAGAACCTGGTGGAGCGCGTCGCCGACGGCTGGCTGGGCCGCGCGCCCTACACCGAGGCGGTGGCGGTGCGCGGCGACGGGGTGTTCGACACCCTCAAGACCGTCTCGAAGCTCGTCCTGAAAACGCTCAGCTGAGCCGGAGGGGGCGCCGCCCCGTGCGCTGGACCCTGCCCAACATCCTGACCCTCGCGCGCATCGCCCTCACTCCGGTCATCGCGCTGCTGCCGTTCATCTCGGGCTTCTGGCCCAAGGTCTTCGCCTTCGTCATCTTCCTCGCCGCCGCCTTCTCCGACGTCGTGGACGGGTACATGGCCCGCAAGTACAACCAGGTGAGCGAGCTGGGCCAGCTGCTCGACCCCATCGCCGACAAGCTGATGCTGTTCGCGATGCTCGTCCCCATCTTCTGGATCACGCGCCACCCCACCATCCTCGTGGACTACCGCATCCCCTGGTGGGGCAACCTCCCGGTGTGGGTGCTGCTGCTGCTGGTGGGCCGCGAGGTGCTGATCACCGCGTTCCGCTTCTTCGCCAAGCGGCAGGGCGTGGTGATCCCCGCGGCCGCCGCCGGCAAGCTCAAGGCCGTGGTGCAGAACGTGTTCATCGGCGCCACCATCCTCTGGTTCGCCTGGAAGGACTGGCTCGCGAGCCACCGCTTCGCCGGCTGGTTCCGCAACTTCTGGGACCAGTTCCACGGCGCCGTGGTCGCCCTCACGCTGGGCATCGCCATCATCCTCACCGTGTACTCGCTCGCCGTCTACCTCTACCGCTACCGCCGGCTCATCACGGACCGCTGGTGAAGCTCGAAGTCGTCACCATCGGGAGCGAGCTGCTGCTGGGCTTCGCGCTCGACACCAACGCCCTGGACCTGGGCACCGCCCTCGCCGCCGCCGGCATCGAGGTGGTGCGCCGCACCAGCGTCGCCGACCGGCCCGACGCCGTCGCCGACGCGGTACGCGACGCGCTGCAGCGCACCGGCGCGGTCCTCACCACGGGCGGCCTCGGGCCCACGCGCGACGACCTCACCAAGCAGGCCGTGGCCGGGCTCTTCGGACGCGAGCTGGTGCTGTACGAGGACGTGCTGCGCCACATCGAGGAGCGCTTCCGGCGCTTCGGGCGCACCATGACGCCCTCCAACCGCATCCAGGCCGAGCTGCCGCGCGGCTCCGTGGTGCTTCCCAACCCGCGCGGCACCGCGCCCGGCATCTGGCTCGAGGACGGGGCGCGCCTCGTGATCATGTTGCCCGGCGTGCCGGTCGAGATGCGCGGCCTGCTGGTGGAGGAGGTGCTGCCGCGCCTGGTGGCGCGCGCCCGCGGCAGCGCCGGCGAGGCCGAGCCCCGGGTCGTCCGCTCGCGGACGCTGCGCACCACCGGGATGCCTGAATCGGCGGTCGGGGAGAAGATCGGCCCGATCGAAGACGGGTTGGCGCCGCTCACGCTCGCCTATCTCCCCTCGATCGCCGGCGTGGACCTGCGGCTCACCGCCTGGGGCCTGCCGCCGGCCACGGCCGATCAACGGCTCGCGCAGGCGGTGCAGCGGCTGCGCGCCGAGCTGGGCGACCGCTGCTACGGCGAGGGCGCGGACGATCTGGCGGGCGTGCTGCTCGACCTGCTGCGGCGTCGAGGGGCTCGCCTGGCGGTCGCCGAGTCGTGCACCGGCGGGATGCTGGGCCAACGCATCACGGCCATTCCCGGATCTTCGGACGTGTTCGTGGGGGGCGTGATCGCCTACCAGGACGCCGTGAAGACAGCGCTGCTCGACGTGCCGCGCGCCACGCTCGAGCGGCATGGTGCGGTGTCGGAGGAGACGGTGCGGGCCATGGCCGATGGTGCCGCGCACCGCTTCGGGGTCGAGTGCGCGCTGGCCGTGACCGGGATCGCCGGTCCCGCGGGGGGCAGCCCCGAAAAGCCCGTCGGCACCGTGTGGATCGCGGCTCGGCACGCCGGGGAGACGCGGGCGCTGCGGCGGCTGTTCCTGGGTGAGCGGGACGAGATTCGCGCGCGCAGCGCGCAGGCGGCGCTCGATCTGCTGCGTCACTCGCTGGTCGAGGCCTGACCAGACCAATGCCGGAGCTGCGCGCACCGGACGGCGCCAGCCTCGTCTACGACGTTTACGAACCCCCCACTGGCCACCGGTCACTGGCCGCTGTCCTTTGGATTTGCGGCTGGTCCGATCACCGCACCCGCTGGCGCGCGCCCGCCGAGCGGCTGCGCGACGCGGGCTACGCCGTCTACGTCCTGGACCAGCGCGGCCAGGGCGATTCGGGCGGCATGCGCGGTCACCTGTCGCGCTTCAGCCAGCTGCTGGGCGACCTGCAGGCGTTCCGGCGCATGGTGCGCCAGCGGCCGGGGGGCGATCTGCCGCACGTGCTGCTGGGTCATTCCTTCGGCGGGCTCGTCGTGCTGCGCTACCTCGAGACCCAGCCGTCCGATCCGGTGGCGGGCGCGGTGCTCTCCGCTCCCTGGCTCGCCACGGCGTTGCCGGTGGCGCTCTGGAAGCACGTCGTCGCCAAGCTCCTCGCCGATCTCTGGCCCACGGCGCGCTTCAAGACCGGCCTCGATTCGGCGGCGCTCGCCCGCGATCCGGCGGTGGCCCTGGAGTACGACACCGACGCGGCGGTGCATCGCATCATGACCCCCGGGGCCTGGCGCGAAATCCAGTGGGCCCAGCGCGTCGTGCCGGTGGACGCGCACCGCATCGAATGCCCGCTGCTCTTTCTGCTGGGCGGGGCCGACCGCATCGTGAACGTCGGCACGACGCGCCGGCTGGCCGACGGGTTACGCAACGGCGAAGAGAGCGGCAACCGGATCGACGTGCGCGTGTACGCCGAGTCCTATCACGAGCTGCTGCACGACCGGGAGGCTGATACGGTGACCAACGACGTTCTGGCGTTCTTGGGGAGGCTGTGGTGAGGCACAATTGTCAGACCTGTTGCAGCGCCCGCTCCAGTTTCTCCCGTGCTTGCCGTGCGATCGGTTCAAGGTCCTCGCGCCCGCTGATGCCGAGCTGTGCCACGGGGTCGAGCAGCGCGACGCGCGATCGCGTGGGCGTCTCTTCGTACACGACCACGTTGCACGGTAGCAGCAGGCCGATGTCCGGCTCGGCCTGGAATCCCTGATACGCCAGCGGTGCATTGCAGGCGCCCAGGATCACGTATTTCTTGAAGTCCACGTCGAGCTTCTTCTTGAACGTGGCCTGCACGTCGATCTCCGTGAGCACACCAAAGCCCTGCTGTTGGAGCGCGTCCTTGATCCGGGCGACCGCCTGCTCGTAGGCGAGCGGGACCGACCGGCCGATCGCATAGGATGTCGTCGTGGCGTTCATGAGACGGAATGCCTCCACCGTGAAAGCCGTGTGTCGCCGTCGATGCTACGCCTCGGATGATGGGCGATGATGGTGAAGGATCCATGAATCCGGGGCGAAGTGCCGTTCTTGGGACCAGGCGCTTCTAGTGCGAAAGAGCGAGTCCGCAAATCGGAGGATGGATGTCCCCTGGTTCGGGTTCCCGGGTATAGTGCTTCAAGGAGTAGGGCGTGCACTGGTCCGCCCGCCTTTTTACCGACACGCAAGGAGCAAATCATGAAACGCTATCAACTTGCCGGTCTTGTCGTCGCGCTGGGGCTGTGCGCGGCGCCTG
>DATGDT010000496.1:0-4923 GCA_035310725.1 Gemmatimonadales bacterium | reverse complement strand
GCTGGGACGTCTGGGCGTCGCGGATGTCGACGCCGTCGCCCAGCGAGGCAGCGCCGTCCGGGCGCCCCTGGCGGACCTCGCCAGGCAGTTGTCCGGCGACGACGCCCGCCGGCTCGCCTTCGAGACCGCCCTCGTGGTGTGTCACGCCGATGGACCGCTCAACCGCCAGGAGGCGGATTTTCTGGGGGCGCTGCGTAGCGCAATGGGGCTCGCCCCCGCCACGCTCGCGGAGCTGGAGCAGAGCGCCGCGGGCCTCGCCGCGGCCCGCACCGCCGGACCCGTCGAGGTCCGCTCGGGGAAGCCCCCCTCCGACGACGCACTCGACCAGACGATTCTGCGACAGGCGATGATCGCCAGCGCCGTCGAGCTCCTGCCCGACAAGCTCGCCAACGTCGTGATCCTACCGCTGCAGCTGCGCCTGGTCTATCAGATCGGCCAGCAATACGGGCAGAAGCTCGACGCAAACCAGATCAAGGACCTGGCCGGCACCCTCGGGCTCGGCGCGGCGGCGCAGGTAATGGAAGGCGTCGTGCGGAAACTCGTGGGAGGGGTGACCGGTGGGCTGTTCGGCGGTCTGGTCGGTGGCGCGGGTGGCATGGCGGCGGGCGTCGCCGTGACGTTCGCCGCGACCTACGCGCTCGGCCACGTCGCGAAGCAGTACTACGCCCAGGGGCGGCGGCTCAGCACCCAGGACCTGCGGGAGCTCTTCCAACGCTTTCAGGGAGACGCCAAGGAGATCTTCCCCAAGGTCCAGGATGAGATCAAAGCCCAGGCGAAGTCGCTCAACCTGAAGAGCCTGCTCGAAGGAATATGACGGACGCCAGCATCGCCCGCATGCCGAGCCCCGTCGGCGAGCTGCTGCTGCTCGCGAACAGCAACGGGCTGGCGGGGGTGTGGTTCGAGACCTCCCGCCATGGCCGGCCGGAGGGCACGGAGTGGCCTGCCGACGACGGGCAGGGGCCGGCAGGGGCGATCCTGGCGCGCGCCAGGGAGCAGCTCGAGGAGTACTTCGCCCGGCATCGCACCGCGTTCGACCTGCCTCTCGCCCCGGTGGGGACCCCGTTTCAGCTCCGTGTCTGGAACGCGCTGCGCGACATCCCGTTCGGCACGACCGAGAGTTACGGAGGGCTGGCCCGGCGGATCGGCGCGCCCACGTCAGCGGCGCGGGCCGTGGGGGCGGCGAACGGGCAGAATCCGATCCCCATCATCGTACCGTGCCACCGCGTGATCGGGGCGACCGGGGATCTGACCGGTTTCGGGGGCGGGCTGGAGCGCAAACGCTGGTTGCTGACCCATGAAGGGGCGATTTCCGCCCCTCTTGACGTATCAACCTTTGTTGATGTATAATTGACCCCATGACGACCGCCGCACTCCCGGACAGCACGCGCGCCGCGCGCTGGTTCCATGCCCTCTCGGATCCGACGCGGCTCGAAATCGTGCGCATGCTGTCGCACGGCGAGCGATGCGTCTGCGAGCTCCAGGACGCGCTGAGCGCCCAGCAGTCACGGCTCTCGTTCCATCTCCGAGTGCTCAAGGAGTCGCGGTTCGTCACCGACCGCAAGGACGGCCGCTGGGTGCACTATTCCCTGAATCGCGAAGCGCTGGAGGAGATCGCTGCATTCGCCGCGGCGGTGCAGCCCGGGAAGCACGCCGGGAGCTGCCGTGCCGGGTGCTGTGCATGAGGGGTTTTTTTTGCCGTACGCATCAACATTTCTTGATAGACGAGGCCCAGACATGAGCGACACGATCAAGCAGACAGTGCGGGAGAAGTACGGCCAGGCCGCGCTCCGCGTGCTGGCCGGGAGCGGGTCGAGTTGCTGCGGCGCGAGCGCGGCCGGGGAGAGCTGCGACCCCGTGACGTCCAACATCTATGCGGCCGGGGAAACGGCCGGACTGCCGGAGACCGCCGTCCTCGCTTCCCTCGGTTGCGGCAACCCCACGGCGCTGGCGGAGCTGAAGCCGGGCGACGTGGTGCTCGACCTGGGTTCGGGTGGCGGGATCGACGTGCTCCTCTCGGCGCGCCTCGTGGCGCCCGGTGGGAAAGCCTACGGACTCGACATGACCGACGAGATGCTCGCGCTGGCGCGTGAGAACCAGCGCAAGGCCGGCGTGGAGAACGTGGAGTTCCTCAAGGGGGACATCGAGCACATTCCGCTTCCTGACGCATCAGTGGACGTCATCATCTCGAACTGCGTCATCAACCTCGCCGCCGACAAGCGTCGCGTGCTGGCCGAGGCGTTCCGTGTCCTGAGGCCCGGCGGCCGCTTTGCCGTGTCCGACGTCGTGGTGCGCGGAACTCTACCCCCGGAAGTCCGGCGCAACATGGAGCTGTGGGTCGGATGCGTCGCCGGAGCGCTCGAGGAGGACGAGTTCAAGGGCCTGCTCGCGGCGAGCGGGTTCACCGAGGTCTCCATCGAGCCGACCCGCGTGTACGCCTTCGAGGACGCCCGGGCGTTTCTCGCCGGAACGGGTCTGGACGCCGACGTGCTCGCCCGGGAGATCGGCGGGCGGGTGATGGGGGCGTTCGTGCGCGCCACCAAGCCCATCGACACCTTTTCGCCGGTGAGGCCGTAGGGGGGCGACCATGGCCAAACCAATCGTTTCGCTCGCGGCGGTCGGCGTGCTCGGCTTCGCCCTCTGGAAGGTCCTCTCGTTCCTCTTCCTGCCGCTCGTCGGCACACTCCTGGGAGTGCTGTTCACCCTGGTGAAGGTGGCAGCCATCGTGGGCGTGGTGCTGCTCGTGATGTGGCTGCTGCGGGGGAAGAAGGACGACACCCAGAGGGACGACGCCCAGAAGGGCGAAGCCTAGATCCCCTGGGTCGTCACCCGCCGCTGCGGCCGGTGATCGAGAAATCGAGCGGCATGTTGACCAGCACCCGGACCGCCCGTCCGCGGATGCGCGCGGGACGGAACAGCGCCTGCAGGATCCAGCGGCGGCTGGAATTGTCGAACCCGGGATTCGGGCTCTGCACCACTTTCACGGACGCAGGGTCCACCCTTCCCGTCGTGTCGATCACGGCCTGCAACAGCACTCGCCCGGTGATTCCGGCATCGCGCAGCAGGGTGGGATACTCGGGTCGCGGCGCTGCCAGCAACCGCGGCAACTCGTCCACCGCGCTCTCCTCGAACACCTGATCCGGAGCGGGCTCGAGGCCGTCCGCGCGACCGCCCTCGACGCCCACCCCCGAGAAGTCCTTCGGGTCGAAGTGCTCCTGCAGCGACACGGCTGGAATGTTCGTGGGGACGATCACGGGGATGCTCACCGTCTGGAACCCCTTCACCGGCACGCTGAGCTCGGGCTCGGGCCGCGCCGCGGGCCGTTCCGGGGTCGGAGCGATCAGCACCAGCGTCGTGTCGTAGGCAATCTGCGAGTCGCTCGGACGCGCGTTCAGGCTGGCGAAGACCGCACCGCCGATGATGGAGGTGTGTACCACCAGCGAAGGGATGCTGCCGCTGAACAGGCGTTTCTTGCGCCCGGACTCGATGAGCGTGACTACCATCGCCATCCTCCGATGCTCCGTTTTGGAACGCGGCCGGAGAGTCGTGGGACGGCATCCCCCGGTGTCTCACACGTTAGAACGCCGGAGGATAGCAGTTGGTTGCGGCGATGGTGTGCGCCTGGTGTCAGGATGTCGTCGGACGTTCAGCGGGCTCGACGACCACGCGCTGCCTGGGCCGCCATGATCCGGATCAGCTGGGCATTGGTCCACGGCTGCCAGCCGTGCGGCTTCATCGGGCGGCCGTAGCCGAACTCGGCCTGCGCCGGTGGGTTCGCGTGCGTCAGGAACTCCTCGAGCCGGTACACCGCCAAGTTGAGGTAGAAGGTGTCGTAGTCGCCCACGAAGAGATGAATTTTGCCCCGCAGTTTGGGCCCAAGCGTGCGCCAGTTGCGCTCGAGGTAGTCGCGCAGATCGTAGTCGTGCGTGCGGAAGTACTCTGCCACGTCATGATTGATGTGCCCCGTGCGGAGATCCCATAGCTCCGCGGTGAATCCGTCGGGTCCCACCGGTCCATACGTGGCTTCCCAGATCGCGAACTGCTCCCCGGAGCGGGCGTGGCTTCCCAGTACGGCCTCGAACTGGCTCTCCTGTCGCACTGTGATGCGCGGCTGGCCGGTCACCTCGACTTCGGCGGGGACCTCGGACCACATCCACTCCGCCACCGGATAGACGAAGGCGTTCGTGTCGCTGTAGATGTTCACCAGCTCATAGCTGCGGAAGTCCACGGGATCGGGATACAGCACCCACGTCCCGCCGAAGAAGTCCGGATGATAGACCTGCAGGGCCAGCGCCTCCCATCCGCCCGTCGATCCTCCGGTGAGAAAGCGCGCCCCGGGCGCGCGGATCATGCGGAAGTGCTCCTCCAGGTAGGGGATCAGCTCCTGCATGATGGCGTCGCCGTAGGGGCCATTGTTCACCGAATTGACCGCGTAGGAGTCGTCGAAATAGGGCGTGGGATGCTGGAACGTCACGGCGATCATCTGCGGGAAGCCGGCGGACCGCCATGAGCGGTAGAACTCAAACCCGGGCTCGCGCATGGAGCGTTGCTCGCGCTCGGCTTTCTGCGCGGCCGTCTCCGTCACGCTGTCGGTGGAGAACCCGAACGCGGGGCGAAGCGAAAAGTGTCCCTGTTGATAGACGGTGGGGTAGCGGCGTGTGGTGTCGCGATCGTAGTCGCGCGGCAGCAGCACCGTGGCGCCGAGATAGATCGGCCGCCCCCAGAACGCCGACAACAGCTTGCTCTGGAACTTGATGCGCTTCACCCACTTGGTGTCGGGCGGCACCTCGACCGGAGGAATGGCGCGGGCCAGCGCCAGCTGGATCGTGTAGCCGGCCTTGGGGTCGAGGTGCACGTGCTGCACATCGCTGATCAGGTTCCCGGGGGAGATGTTGAACTGCTGACCCTCCCACTGGTCGTCGTGCA
>DATGDT010000495.1:0-1896 GCA_035310725.1 Gemmatimonadales bacterium | reverse complement strand
TACAGCCGCAGCCGCCAGGTGCGGTCCGCGCCGTTCTTCATTTCGCCCGGTGCGAGCGGTTCGGCTTCGCACGACCCGCGAGTGCGTGTCGTTGCTCGGCCCCCCGGGCCGACCCGATGGCGACGCTGCCGTCGGCCCGGCGGCTGATGTCCACCAGGGTGACGCCGTGGCCGGTCATCACGAACTCGCGCACCTGGTTTGAGTGCGCCATGCCCCGGGCCTTGACGATCTGGATCGTCCGATTGCGCTCGCCATTCGATTCCGGATTCCCGACCAGCATCCAGACGTCCATCAACGACGACACCCCGAGGTCGGTCCGCTCGGCCGCACGGCCCCCTTCGGTCAAGGAAGTGAAGAGCGCCGTGATCTGCCGCAGTTTCATGAAATCGATGAGCCGGGCGAGCATCGCTTTCACTTCGGTCTCGCTGCCGACCGCGATCATGTTGGTGACCGGGTCCACGACCACCACCCGCGGCCGCCACTCGTCGATGAGCCGATGCATCGCGACCAGGTGCGCTTCCAGCCCCAGGGACGTCGGCCGCCGGGCGTGGATGCGCAGCAGATCCCGGCGGATCCAGGGCGCCAGCTCGATGCCGATCGACCCCATGTTGCGCGCGATCTGGTCTGGAGACTCCTCGAACGCGAAGTAGAGGCAGCGCTCTCCACGCCGGCACGCGGCCTCCGCGAAATGCGCCGCCAGACTGGACTTCCCGGTGCCCGCCGTGCCGGAGACGAGCACGCTGTTGCCGCGGAAGTATCCCTTCTTTCCGAACATCTCGTCGAGGCCGGGCACACCGGTGGACAGGTGCGCCGTGGGCGCCTGGTGCGCGAGTCCCAGCGACGTGATCGGCAAGACCGAGACGCCGTGGTCGTCGATGAGGAACGGCATCTCGTTGCCGCCGTGCGCCGAGCCGCGGTACTTGAGGATGCGCAACCGGCGGGTGGCGCTCTGCTCCCCGACCCGCTGATCGAGCAGGATCACGCAGTCGGAGACGTACTCCTCGAGGCCATGGCGCGTCAGGTGCTCGGCCACCCGCTCGCCCGTCACGATGGCGGTGACACGCTTCTCCTTCAGCCAGCGAAACAGTCGGGCCAGCTCGGCGCGCACCACGAACCGGTCGGACAGTCCGGAGAAGAGCAGCTCGATGGTGTCCAGGACGACCCGCTGGGCGCCGATCGAGTCGATCGCGTGACCCAGCCGGATGAACAACCCCTCGAGATCGTATGCGCCGGACTCCGTCAGCTCGCTCGGCTCGAGGCGCACGTAGTCGAGCAGCAGCCGCCGCCGGGCGCTCAGGCGCTGCAGGTCGAAACCGAGCGACCGCGCATTTGCCACGAGGTCGTCGACGGTCTCCTCGAAGGACAGGAAGACGCCGGGCTCGCCGTACTCGAGTGCGCCGCGCACCAGGAACTCCATCGCGAGCAGCGTCTTGCCGCAGCCCGCGCCCCCGCTCACCAGAGTGGGCCGCCCGCGCGGCAGTCCGCCGTGGGTGATTTCGTCCAGGCCCGCGATCCCGGTTGGGGCCTTGGGCAGGGGTGATCGGCTGTCTCCCGCTCGCTTCGTCGGTGCGGGCTTGCGACGGCGAACGGATGCGGTCATCGGCCTTCTTGGGGAGGGTGTACCCTGCCGGAGACGCTGGTGCGGCGGCGAGGACCTGGAATGACGAGGTGAAAAGTCCGCCCCGACGCCGCGCCTGTCAAGAATCGGTCGCCGCGATCGCTCCCATGCGCCCTTCACAATCCAGCGGATCGCGTTGACCAAAGAGCCCCGCAACGGATGTCCGTTGCGGGGCGTCTTCTTCAGCTACCCCGGCACAGTGAAGATCGCTGCGGCTGTCCGGGGTACCGCGCGGCGCTCCTGCGCCGAAAGGCGGGAGGCGCCCAGGCGCGGGGGGG
>DATGDT010000494.1:0-1658 GCA_035310725.1 Gemmatimonadales bacterium | reverse complement strand
CATGGCGCAGCCCCGAGGCGGTCGAGTTTGCAACTCTGGAATGGGTGGACTGGTTTAACCACCGAAGACTGCTCGAACCGATCGGCAATGTCCCGCCGGCCGAGGCCGGAGCTATGCGGGAGATTGGGTGACGGGTCGGTCAGGCGGCGTCCTGTGACGCGGCTTCGGTGACCTCGATGCCGTCACGGAATGTGACGCCGCGGATCACCTTGGGCAACTGGTTTTCGCCGTTCAGGCGGCGCCAGGTCTTCGCGGCGGCGGTGATCAGCTTGAACACCATCAGCTTGGCGGTGTCCTGGGACAGCGCGCCCTTGGTTCGGAAGGTGCGGTGCCGGACGGTGGCGAACACGCTCTCGATCGGGTTCGTCGTCCTGACGTGCTCCCAGTGCTCGGCGGGGAAGTCATAGAACACCAGGAGCGCGTCTTGGTCCTTCATCAGGCAGTCAACCGCCTTCGCGTATTTGGCCGCGTACTTCTTCTCGAAGGTGATCAGCGCGGCTTCGGCTGCGGCGCGGTCCGGCGCCATCCAGATCTCCCGCAGGTCCGTCTTCATGGCCGGCTGAACGGACTTGGCAACCTTGTTGAGGACGTTGGAACTCTTGTGGACCCAGCAGCGCTGATGACGGGTGGTCGGGAAGACCTCTTCCAGCGCCTTCCAGAAGCCGAGAGCACCGTCGGCGATGGCGAGTTCCGGGGCGATGGTCAGGCCACGGGCGGTCAGATCGACCAGAAGTTCGCGCCAGCTCTGCGCGCTCTCGCGCACGCCGACCTGGAAACCGACCAGCTCCTTCTTGCCCTCCGACGTGGCGCCGATGATCACCAGCATGCACTCGGCCACCGGCTCCAGGCGGGCCTGGAGGTAGACGCCGTCGGCCCAGATGTAGACGTAGCGCCGGGCCGACAGGTCCCGCTTGAGCCAGCGGGCGTACTCGGCGGCCCAGTCCTCCTTGAGCCGCCCGATCACCGCCGGCGACAGGTTCGGCGCGTCCTTGCCCAGCAAGGCGCTCAGCGCCTCCTGGAAGTCGCCGGTGGAGACGCCGCGCAGGTAAAGCACCGGCAGAAGGGCATCCAGGCTCTTGGTGCGCCGGGCCCACCGCGGCAGGATTGCCGAGGTGAAACGGATCCGTTCGCCCGCCTCCACGGTTCCACGGTCGCGCAGTTTGACCCGGCGGACCGCGACCGGCCCGATCCCGGTCTGAATCGTGCGCTCGGGGCCGTGGCCGTGCCGCACCACGCGGTCGCGGCCGTCCGGCAGCTTCAGGTCCTTCACGGTGGCCAGAAAGGTTTCCACCTCTGCCTCGATGGCCTGCTCCAGCAGCCGGCGAGCCCCGGCGCGCAGGATGGCGGTCAGCGGGTCGTCGATCTCGTCCGGCTGACGCAGCCGGACCACATCGTTGTCCTCATTCATGGCGTATCGCTCCTCCCGGAGGTTTTGGCTGGCTCGTCACCTGCCTCGATACGCCGCCTTCCTCAAACCGTTGTCACCCAGATTCCCGCATAGCCCCATTCGCAGTCATTGGGCCGTGGAAAACAGCTTGCATTGGGTCATGGACATGATCTTCCGCGATGACGAATGCCGCATCCGCACCCATCACGCCCCCGCCAACTTCACCACGATCAAGCACATGGCCCACAACCTGATCCGAAAGGCGCCGGGC
>DATGDT010000493.1:0-8860 GCA_035310725.1 Gemmatimonadales bacterium | reverse complement strand
TTTCCGGGCGTGACCGCCGTCAGCTCGTTCCCCGGCGTATGAACCAGCACATGGCGCAGCGGACCGATCTCGGAGGTGACGTGGACGCGGGGCATAGGAGCGGAAATCTAACTGCGATTGCGGATTGCGGATTTCGGATTGGCAGCAGCAAGATTGATCTAGAAAAGGGGGGCGCAGTCAATCCGCAATCCCCAATTCGCAATCCGCAATCGCCTATCGGTTCGCCAGCGCGAAGCTCAGCGTTTCCAGCTCCAGCGCCATGTTCACGCTCTGGACCGCTACGTCGTCGGGCACCGCGAGCGACACCGGAGCGAAGTTCAGGATCGCTTTCACGCCGGCGCGCACCAGACGATCGGTGACTTCCTGGGCCGCCTCCGCCGGCGTCACGAGGATGGCGATGTCGGGGGGCTCCTTCTTCAGGTCGGCCTCGAGTTGACGCACGTCGCGCACCATGAGCCCATCGGAGCGCGTCCCGATCTTCTTCGGGTCCTTGTCGTAGATGGCGACCACGTCGAAGCCGTGCTGACGGAACCCTCGGTAATGCAGCAGCGCTCCGCCCATCTTCCCCGCCCCCACCAGCACCACCCGGTGCGTCCGCTTGAGCCCCAGGATCTCCCGGATCCGGGCCGAGAGCTCCGGCACCGAGTACCCCAGCCCGCGCTTTCCGAACGACCCGAAGAACGAGAGATCCTTGCGGACCTGCGCCGACGTAGTGCCGCCACGCCGGGCGAGCTCGGCGGAGCTGATGGTGGTCACCTGCTGCGCCGCCGACTGCTCGAGGAAGCGCAGGTACAGCGCCAGACGCCGCACGGTCGAGTCCGAGATCTTCCGCATTGTGAATTATTTCACAATCGCCCCTCCTGACGCAAGGACCCAGCGCCACAGCCGCACGAACGCCTCGGGCGCGAGGGTCTCCGGACGGGCCGCCGGATCGAGCCCGAGAGACTTCAGGTCCGCATCCAGCCCTGTGGCGGACCCGTCCCTGCCCAGGATCGCATGCACGATGTTGTGCAGCTGCTTGCGGCGCCGGCTGAAGCAGGCCGTCACGAAGGTCCGGAACGGCGCGATCTCGATGGGATCGACCAGCGGGGTGGGCCGCGGGCGCAGGCGGATCACGGCGCTGTGCACGCGGGGCGGCGGCGTGAACGACCCGGCGCGCACCACAAACAGCTTCTCGACCACGCACAGAGCCTGAATCCCGACCGACAAGCCGCCGTACGCTTTCGACCCCGCGGCGGCGCCGAGGCGATCGGCCACCTCCGCCTGCACGAGGAAGACGACGCACGCCGGGCGAGGGTCCAACGCCACGACGCGCTCGAGCAGCGGCGAGGTGATGTTGTAGGGGATGTTGCCGCAGACCTTGAATTGCGGATTGCGGATTGGGGATTGCGGATTGAACACACTCCAATCGAGTCTGAGCGCGTCGGCGTTCACAATCTGCACGTTGCTCAATCCGGAATCCGCAATCCGCAATCCGCAATCCCGTGCCAGCCGCCCATCCTTCTCGATCGCGATGACCTGCCCCACGCGCGCGGCCAGCACGCGCGTCAGCGTGCCGGTTCCGGCGCCGATCTCGACCACCAGGTCGCCGGGCGCGGGGTCGAGCGCCGCGGCGATGCGGTCGAGAATGCGCGGATCGGTGAGGAAGTGCTGTCCGAGGGACTTCCGGGCGCGAGGCAGCGGCACGCCGTCAGACTTTCGCGATCAGGAGCGTCCGGTCGTCGCTGGGAGGGGCGCCGCCGGTGAATGCGGCGAGGTCGGCGAAGATGGCCTCGAGAATCTCCTGGGCGCGGTGGGTCCGCAGGGCGCGCAGGTGCGCGAGCACGCGATCCTCCCCGAAGCGCTGTCCCGATTCCCCCACCGCATCCACGATGCCATCGGTGAAGAGGCAGAGGACGTCTTCGCGCCGTTTCCAGGGCTCCTTGCGGTCGGCGGCGGGCCGGGCTGGGCCCAGGCCGAGTGGCGTGCGGGTCGCCTCGAGCCGCTGGGCCTCCCCGGTGGCGCCGCGCACCAGGAATGCGTGGGGATGCCCGGCATTGGCGTAGGAGCACACGCCCTCGACGGGATCCACCACGGCGTAGAAGAGCGACAGATACATCTCCGTGCGTGCCAGCTCGGCGGCGAGCGACTGTTCGAGACTGCCCAGCACCTGCGCCGGGGCAGCCGAAGACTCGGCGTGAATGCCGGACGCGGCCATCGCGAGCGCCATGATCAGGGCCGCCCCGAACCCGTGGTTCGAGACATCCCCGATCATGATGCCCACGCGGTCGCCATGCAGCCGGAGGAGATTGTAGAAATCGCCGCCGACCGAATCGGCGGGCCGGCAGCGGGCCGCCAGATCGGCCTTGTCGCCCAGGACCGATGGCGAGGGCAGCAGCTTGAGCTGCAGGTCGTGCGCGAGCTCGAGCTCACGGCGCACGCGCTGCTGCCCGAGATCGCGGGCCACCAGCCGGGCGTTCTCGATGGCCGCCCCGACCTGGTTGGCGATCGCGGCGACCAGTTTGCGGTCGCCGGCGGAAAACAGATCCGGACCGTGCCGGTCGGTGAGATTGATGACGCCGATCGGCCGCGCCTGGTCGCCCGGCGCCCCGTACATGACCGGCACGGCCAGGAATGCGCGCCCGCGATAGCTCCGGCCGGTTTGTCCCCGCGCCGCCGCCGGTTCGGGCTCGGCCGGGTCATTGCTCTGAATCCGCATTTCGCGGAACGCCCGGGCCGTCACCGAAACGGGATCGTCGAGCTCGATCGGATCCACATCCTGGGCGACCATGCCCTTGGAGGCGACGAGCCGCAGCACGTGACGGTCGAGGTCGAGCACGAACAGACTGGCGCGCCGCGCGCCGACGACGGTCGCCACCTCCTGCAGGATGCGCCGGGCGGCCTCGTCCAACCGGATGGTGTGTCCGAGAATCTCGCTGATGGTGTAGACGAGGTCGATCTCTTCGTAGCGGTCCGACAGCTCGGCCGCCACCTGCCCGGCCTCCCGCTCCGCTTCGGCGAGGCAGGCTACGGCCTCGACCAGCGATTCTCGCGACTCGCGGTCGAGCTCCCTGGCGGAGCGCAGCTCCAGCCACAGGGTCGGCCCGTTCCGGCTCTGCCCCGGCGCCGGCATCGGGGCGAACCAGGCGGGGCCGTCGGGCGTGTCGAGCCGACCCTCGCTCGCCCCGAGCGACGGCGTCCACGCTGCCGGCGTCCCCGTGACCAGCCGCACAGCGGCGCCCTCGGCGCGCCACAGCCGCAGCGCGAGCTTCCCGCCCACCAGCTGCTCCAGCGCCGGCAGGAGGCGCTCGAGCTTGGTCAGCCCGCCCGCAGGACGAGACACACGCGGTTCCCTCGTTCGTTGAATTCAACCTGGTCGACGAGATGGCGGAGGACGAACAGTCCGCGGCCGGCCTCACGTTCCAGATTCTCCGGAGCCGTGGGGTCCGGCACGCCCTCTGGATCGAATCCGGCGCCGTCGTCCGCCACGTCGATCCGCACCGCCTCGCGACCGCAGGCGATCTCCACCCGGACCCGCTTGGCGGGGTCCTGCCGGTTGCCGTACTCGATGGCGTTGGCGAGCGCCTCGGCGAGGGCCGTCCGCAGGTTGAACTGCAGCCGGCGTGGCGAGAGCACGCCGGTGTCGCAGTAGCGGGCCGCCAGCTCCACCGCGTCGCCGACGAACCCCAGGTCGCTGGGGACCGACAACGACACCGCCACGTCGGCGCCGGGACTTGCCACGCGTGCCGACCGGTGGACGACGACCTGCAGCTGGGGGTTCACGGGCGGGCGACGCTAGAAGGCAGCGAGCGCCTCCGCCGGCGTCTTGGCGATGGCGAACAGCGTGTCCAGCTTGGTGAGCTCGAAGAGCGTCTGGAGATCCTCGTTGAGGCCCGCGAGGCGCAGCTCCCCACCCTGCTCCCGCACCTTCTTCGACAGGGAGACGAGCACGCCGAGGCCGGAGGAGTCGATGTAGCCCGTCTTGGTGAAGTCGATCACGAAGCGGCGCGTCCCGCCCTCCAGGGAGTCGAGCACCTTCTGCTTGAGCTCCTGGCGGTTGCCGACGATCAGCTGGCCGTCGACGCCGACGATCACCACACCCCGCGGATCCTTGCTCAACGAGAACCCCATCTCACCCCTCCGCTTGGAGAACCGTGACCGCCGCCGTGTCCACAATATCCTCCACGCTCGCCCCGCGCGACAGGTCCGCGATCGGCCGGGCGATACCCTGCAGAATCGGGCCGAGCGCGTCCCATCCACCCAGCCGCTGCACCAGTTTGTAGGCGATGTTGCCGCTGTCAAGATCGGGAAACACCAGCACATTGGCCTGTCCCGCCACCGGGGAGCCCGGCGCCTTGCGGTGCGCGACGTCGGCCACGAGCGCCGCGTCCCCCTGCAGCTCACCGTCGCACGCCACGTCCGGGGCGAACTCGCGGAATCGCGCCACGGCGCGCCGCACCTTCTCCACGCGGGCGCCCTCCGCGCTGCCCTTGGTGCTGTAGGAGAGGAACGCGACCCGCGGGTCATCCCCGACGATGCGCCGCCGGTCGCGCGCAGCGGCGAGCGCGATCTCGGCCAGCTGCTCCGGGGTGGGGTCCGGGACGACGGCGCCGTCGGTGAAGGTGAGTACGGTGTTGTCCTTCACCATATAGAAGGCGCTGCTCACCGTCGTGATGCCGGGGGCCGGGCCGACGGCCAGCAGGGCCGCGCGGATCACGTCCCCCGTGGGGGCGGCCGCGCCGCCGACCATCGCGTCCGCGAGTCCCGCCCCGACCATGCACGCCGCGACCATGATGGGCTGTTTCAGCGCCTCGAGCGCCGCGGCGTTCGATGGAAACCGGTCCGGTCGCCGCGTCATGAGCAATCGTGCCAGATCGGCAAGCGGTGGAGCGGACGCGCCCGCGGCGTCCTCGAGCACACGGACCTGGCCGAGACGCAGTGCCTCGATCCGCTCGCCGGCCGCCCGCACACGCGGGTCATGCCCCTCGGGGAGGACGATCCGCCGATTCGCTCGCCGCGCCCGCTCGTAGACGCGGTCGCGGAAGCTCACCGGCCGAATTTCCTGCGCAGCGCCTGCTGAACCGCCGGCTGGACCAGCTGGGAGACGTCGCCCCCGAAGCGGGCGACTTCGCGCACCAGGCTGGAGCTGAGGTAGGTGAGATCGAACGCGGGCACGAGGAAGACCGTCTCGAGCCGGGGCGCGAGGGTGCGATTCATGAGCGCCATCTGAAACTCGTATTCGAAATCGCTCACCGCCCGCAACCCGCGCACGATGACCGAGGCGCCGACGCGCTGAGCGAACTCGACCAGCAGCCCTTCGAACGATTGCACCTCCACCTCGGGGAGCCGCACCGTCTCGTGCAGCAGCGCGACGCGTTCCTCCAGGGTGAACAGCGGCTGCTTCGCGACATTCACGGCGACCGCGACGATCACCCGGTCGACGAAGGCGAGCGAGCGACGGATCAGGTCCTCGTGCCCGCGCGTCACCGGATCGAACGATCCCGGATACACGGCGATGCGGGGAGCAGCCGTCATGGGGCGTAGATGAACGTGATCGCGGTATCGCCGTAGCGGCGCGTGTCGTCGCCGGGGATGGGCGTGTCCGCCGGATGCTCGATCGAGAAGACGCGCGCGAACGGCACGAGGCGGAACATCGCGACGAGGCGCGCCGCCTGGTCGTTCACCATCGCGTACGGAGGATCGGCGAACGCCACGTCGTACTGCCCCGCGTGCAGCTGCTCGGCGAATTTCAGGGCATCCATCTTGTGGATGGTCGCCCGGTCCTCGACCTTGAGCGTCTTCAGGTTCGCCTTGAGGGCGGCGATCGCGTTGCGGTGCACTTCGACGAAGTCGGCTTTGACCGCGCCGCGCGACAACGCTTCGAGTCCCAGCGCCCCGGACCCGGCGTAGAGATCCAGCACACGCGCGCCCCGCAGGTTGCGTTGAATGATGCTGAACCACGCCTCGCGGACCCGGCTGGCGGTGGGACGCACCTTGTCGCCCACCGGGGTCTTGAGACGCCGGTTCTTGAACTCGCCTGCGATGATGGTGATCAACTCGTCCCCTCCGTTCGCCCCCACCGATTGCGGATTGTGGATTGCGGATTGCGGATTGGATGCCGCCTGGCAATTCTGACCTGGTGCCCCTCGTGGCACACGAGCTCGGTCCCTCCGTTGCGCCCAATCCGCATTCCGCAATCCACAATCCGCAATGTCTACTCGCTCGGGGCGATGGTCGCGACGCGGGCCTGCAGCGTCGACCGCCCCTGCCACTCGTCCCGTTCCAGCCGGAAGGCCACGTCGAGCGGCCGGGCGAGCCACTCCTCGGGGACCCGATCGGCCACCTGGAAGCCGATGGCCGGGATCGCGCCCGAACCGTCGTCCAGCACGAAGCGCAGATGATTCGATCCGACGCGCCGCGCGCGAACCGCCCGCGCTCCTCGAACCCCGAACACCGGCGCGGGGTTTCCGGCCCCGCACGGTTCGAGATGACGGATGAGGCGCTCCAGCTCCTCGCTGAGGTCGCCGAGCGGCAGCTCCAGGTCCACCCGCTGGGCGGGTGCCAGGTCGTCGGGGCTGAGAAGCTGTCCCGCCACCTCCAGAAAAGCAATACGGAACTCCTCGAAGCGGTCGCGGCGCACTGTCAGGCCTGCCGCCATCCGATGGCCGCCGTAGCGCTCGAGGCAATATCCGACGCGATGCAGCGCGTCATGCAGATCGAACCCGGGGATGCTGCGTCCCGAGCCCCGGCCGAGGTCGCCCGTCTCGTCCCACGCCACCAGGAAGGTCGGGCGACCGTACCGCTCCACCAGCCGGCTCGCCACGATCCCGATCACCCCGGGGTGCCAGTCATCGGCGGCCAGGACGATGGCACGGTCGTCCGCGCCCAGCGCGCTCGCGAGCCGCGTCTCGGCGGCGGCGAGGATCTGCTGATCCATCGCCTGCCGCCGCGCGTTCAGCGTCTCCAGCTCGCGCGCCAGGCGGGCCGCCTCATCGGGGTCATCGGTGAGCAGCAGCCGGAGACCGTCGCCGGCATCCCCGATGCGCCCGGCGGCGTTGAGCCGTGGCGCGAGGATGAAGCCGACGTGGGCGGCACGCAGCGGCTTGGCCGAGAGCCCGGCGGCCTCCACCAGTGCCGCCAGCCCGGACCAGCGGCTCGCGGCCAGCAGTTTCAGGCCGTGCCGCACCAGGATCCGGTTCTCTCCCGTGAGCGGCACGACGTCGGCCACAGTCGCCAGCGCGACGTAGTCGAGGAAATGCCATGGCAGCTGCTCGGGGAGACCGAGCACGGGCACCAGCGCCTGCGCGAGTTTGAAGACGACGCCGGTGCCGCACAGATCCTTGTCCGGCGATGGACAATCGGGACGTCGCGGATCGAGTACGGCCGCGGCAGGCGGCAGCGCGTCGCCGGGGAGGTGGTGATCGGTGACGATCACATCGATCCCTGCCGCCTGGGCCGCCTGTACCGGCCCGACCGCGGTGATGCCGCAGTCACAGGTGACGATCAGGCGGGCGCCCAGCTCCTGCGCGCGCGCGAGTCCCGCGGGCCCGAAATCGTAGCCGTCGCGCAGCCGATGCGGGACGAACGCGTGTGCCTGTGCCCCGGCCTCCCGCAGGACCCGGGTCAGCAGGGCGGCGGCGCACTGGCCGTCCACGTCATAATCGCCGTGCACGAGGATCGGATCGCCGCGGCGCACGGTAGCGGCGATCAGCTCGGCCGCCCCGGCCATGTCCACCCAGGCCAACGGGTCGGACAGCCCGGCGAGCGTCGGCCGCAGGAACGCCTGGGCGTCGCCCACGGAGTCGTAGCCGCGCTGCACCAGCAGGGCGGCCAGCGCGTCGGGAATGGTGAGGGCCCGGGCCAGCGCGCCGACCAGCTCCGGGTTCGGCTGCCGCCGCACCGACCAGCGAGGCGTCATTCGGCTCCGTACAACAGCACGCCGCACGCCTCGCAGGCTTCTATGGACGCGCCGCGCTGGATCAGTACGCGGCGTTGCGTCGGCACCGCCGTGAAACAATGCCCGCAGGCATCGCCGTGGAGGGCGTAGAGCGCGAGCGGCGCCTTGCCGCGCCGGATGCGCTCGTAGCGCCCGAGCAGCGAGCCGTTCACCGCGTGCGACGCCTCGTTGCGGGCGTCCCGGGCCTGTTCGAGCTCGGCCAGAATGGACGCGCGGCGTCCGGCCAGCGCCTCCCGGTCCTGCGCCTGCCCCTCCCGCACCGCGGTCAACGCCTTGTCCGCCTCCGCCGCCTTGCGCTCGGCCTCCTGCACCGCGTCGCCCGACCGCATGAACTCCGCCTCCTCCTTCGCCAACACGGAGCGGGCGAGGTCGAGCTCGGCCATGAGCGTGGACGCCTCCTTTGCGCCGCGCACCCATTCCAGTCGCTGTCGCCGCTGCTCCTGCATCGTGCGGTAGCTCGTAATCTTGCCCTCGAGCTCGTCCCGGCGCCGCATCGCATCCTCGATCGACCGCCGCGCGGCCGCGACGACCCGCTCGGCCGCGGCCATGGCCTCGTCGAGCCGCCGTATCTCGGGCTCCAGCGCGGCGAGCGCCTGCTCGGACCGGCTGACTTCCTGATCCTTCGCCTGCAACGCCAACAACGATTCAAGATCCGGGTGCACTACTCCTCCTCGAAGCGATCTTGTAACGGGGAAACAGCTTGTTGCGTTCGGCCGACACGCGCTGCACGTCACGCACCAGCCGGTCCTGCTCCGCTCCGGAGGCGAGCGGAATTTCCCGCTCCAGTCGCTCCAGCTCGCGGTCCAGCCGCCGCGCCTCGATCCAGTTCACCGCCCGGTCGAACAACGCGTCGGGCTCACTCGTCACTCCGGCCTCGGCCCGAAGCGCCTCGTACACGCGCGCCTCCTGCCCTTCGAGTCCATC
>DATGDT010000492.1:0-8462 GCA_035310725.1 Gemmatimonadales bacterium | reverse complement strand
AGGGGTTCTACTCCTCGGAAGAAGAGAAATTCTTCCAGCGCGTCCATCTCCTGTGGCGTGCCATGCGGATCGTGGTCGACGTCGGCCTGCACACCCGCGGGATGAGCTATGACGAAGCGGTGCGCCTGATGGCGGACGGCGTGCACATGGAGCAATCCCTCGCCGAAGCCGAGGTGGACCGGTATTGCTCCACCCCGGCCTACCAGCTGTGCTACGGGGTGGGGCGGCGCGAGCTGCTGCGCCTGCGGGACGACTACCGGTCGGCGCAGGGCGGCGCCTTCACGCTGCGCGGCTTCCACGACGTGGTCCTCTCCTACGGCGGACTGCCGGTCACGCTGATGCGCTGGGGCATGGGCCTGGGTGAGTAGGCTCCCCCGCCCGGTCTTGCTCTTCGGGCTCGTCTCGCTGTTCAACGATTTCGCCAGCGAGATGATCTATCCCCTGCTCCCCGCCTTCGTGACGGGCGTGCTGGGTGGCGGCGCGGTCTCGGTCGCCGCCATCGACGGCGCCTCGGAGTTCGCCGCCTCGCTCGTGAAGTACTGGGCGGGACGCCTGGCCGACGATCAGCGGCGGCGCGGGGGCCTCATCATCCTCGGCTACCTCGTCGCGGTCCTGGTGCGGCCGGTGATCGCCCTCACGGGCGCCGCCTGGCAGGTAATCGGTCTGCGGGTGACCGACCGGGTGGGGAAGGGTGTCCGCACGCCGCCGCGCGACGCGCTGATCGCCGACGTCACCCCGCCGGCACAGCTCGGGCGCGCGTTCGGATTCCAGCGCGGCCTGGACCACGCGGGCGCGGTGCTGGGCCCGCTCGTCGCCTGGTGGCTGCTGACGTCGCACGAGCTCGATCTCCGTGGCGTGATCGGCGCGAGCATCGTGCCGGGGGTGGTGGTGCTGGTGCTCGCCGTGTGGGCGGTCAGAGACGGAAGAAGGCGGGAGAGGGCGGAGGAAGGCGGACGAGTGCGGAGCGAGACGAACGAACCTCCTCCGCCTTCTCCCGCCTTCTTCCGCCCTCTTCCGACCCTCCTCGCCTTCTCCGCCTTCTATCTGCTGCGCATGCCCGAGACCCTCGTCCTGCTGCACACCCAGCAGCTTGGCGTGTCGGTCACTTCCGTGCTGCTGTTGTGGGCGGCGTTGCACGTGGTGCGCTCGTCCACGAGCTTCGTGGGCGGCCTATTGTCGGACCGGATCGGACCGGTACGAACGATGTGGATGGGATGGGTGTGCTATGCGGCGGTCGCCTACGGGTTCGCGCGGGCCGGGACGGCGACGGTCGCCTGGGTGCTGTTCCTGGTGTTCGGCGTGGTCGCCGGTCTGACGGAGAGCCCGGAGCGGTCCGTGGTGTCCCGGCTGGCCGGCGGCAGGCAGGGCAGCGGCTTCGGGGCATATCACGCGGCGACGGGGATCGCGGCGCTGGCCGGGGGACTGCTGCTGGGTGCGCTGTACCAGGCGCGTGGCGCGTCGCTGGCGTTCATCGTCAGCGCCGTTGGTGTGACTCTGTCCGCTACTGTGGTCGCGGTCGCGGTCCGGCGTCGTCCGGCGCCGGTCGCGTCCTAGTCGTCAGACGTCGAATCCGAGGGAGGCACTCATGCGCCTGATCGCGTTGCTGACCGTGCTCGCCGTTCCTGGCGGCCTCCTGGCCCAGGAGCGCCAGGTGATCCACACGCGGGACGAAGTGGCCGGCTTGCCGTTCTCCACGGCGGTGCGGGTCGGGAATCTGCTGTACCTCTCCGGGATGATCGGCAACAAGCCGGGCACCCGCGAGCTCGCCGATACGGGAATCGCCGGGCAGACGCGCGCGGCGCTGGAGAACATCAAGGGGGTGCTGGCCGGCGCGGGGAGCTCGCTCGAGCGAGCGGTGAAGTGCACGGTCTTCCTGACGGATATCCGGGACTACCAGGCGATGAACGCCGTGTATACGACCTATTTCCCGAAGGATCCGCCGGCGCGGTCGACTGTCGCCGGGAGCGGCCTGGCCCTCGGCGCGCGGGTGGAAATCGAGTGCATCGCCACAGTGGGGACCTGACGGATGTCGCCGCGAGGGGAACGTTCCCGTCGTCCGCGCGGTAACACCCGCAGTCGCCCCCTAACGCGGAGGACCAAGATGCCGCAACACCCGCAGTGGAAATCCCGAATCCTCGACGCGGCGCGCAAGGCCAGGAGCGTGGCCGTCGCAGCCGCGAAGCAGGCAGATGCCCTGATGCAGGTGGCCCGAGAGAAGGCGGAGACCGCGGCGCGCCGCCGCAAGGTACGTCGCACGCTGCAGCAGGCGAGCCGGGTGCTGAAGCTGGCGGGGAAAGCCGCGCTGGCCGCCGGTGCCGTCGCGGCTGTCGGCGCGGTCGCCCGCGAAGTGGGAGTGGCGAGGAGGCTGGGCTAGTTCGCCAGTCGGCTGGCCACGTCGTCGAACCGGCGGTCGGCCCACACGAGCCGCGACGCCCCCCGGGCCCCGGCCCGTCCTCACGGCCGTCGTGGGGCTGGCGCGGCTCGCGCCCGCCACCGTTGGAGACCTGCCACCGGCCTCCCCGGGCGTCCGGGGACGGCCGCACGGACGTCATCCATGTCACCCGGGGATCGGGAGGTCGTCATGCCGAAAGCCGTGAAATGGAAGCCGCGCCTGCTCAAGGCGGCGCGCGACGCCAAGCAGCGCGCCATGGCCGCGGTGAAGCACGCGGACGCCCTGATGCGGGCGGCCCGTCAGAAGGCCGAGACCGAAGCCCGCCGCCGCAAGGTGCGGCAGGCGATGCGGACGGCCGGCCGGGCGCTGAAGGCGGCCGGGAAGGCGGCGTTGGCCGCCGGAGCGGCCGCGGCGCTGGCGGCGATCGTGTCGGAGCGTTCCCAGACCAAGCCGAAGCGCCGCACGTAGCCGCGGCTAGCAGCAGCGGACGCCCTTGCCCTTGGACGCGAAGAACTCGTTCAGGTAGGCACGCTCGTCGAGGTGCGGCGGATGCCCGGCCAGCCGGCAGTGCTCGAGGTAGGCCCCGTAGTCCGGCGCCCCGATGATGCGGCGTATTACCCGTGCGATCCGGGTGGGGAGGGGTAGGGCCCCTTCCCTCGTCCCTCGTCCCCCGTCCCTAGACGGCATACCGGCTCTCCACGTACGGCGCTTCGCTGACCGCCGCCGGCTTCCGCTGCGACAGCACCAGCCACCATTCGCGGATCGACACGACGACCAGCAGCGCCACGACGCTCATGAACAGCAGGGCCACGAACGTGTTCAGGTGGTCGTTGAAGATCAGGCGGGAGGCCCGCGGGTCGGTCGAGGCGGCGAGCGACGCGGCGTGCGAGAGGAAGCCCAGCTTGGGGTCGGCTGAGAACACCTTCTGCCACCCCGCGGTCATGGTGATCGTGACGATCCAGGCGAGGGGGGCGAGCGTGACCCAGGAGTAGCGAGCGCGTCCCATTTTGATGAGGATCGTCGTCCCCACGCACAGGGCGACGGCGGCGAGCAGCTGATTCGAGATCCCGAACAGCGGCCACAGCGAGTTGATCCCGCCCAGCGGGTCCACGACGCCCTGATAGAGGAAGTACCCCCACCCGGCAACCACCACGGCGCTCGACGCCACGATGCTGGGATACCATGACGTCTCGCCGAAGCGCGGCCAGACGTGGCCCACGATCTCCTGGAGCATGAAGCGGCCGACACGCGTGCCCGCGTCGATCGTCGTGAGGATGAACAGCGCCTCGAACATGATGGCGAAGTGGTACCACAGCGCGGTGGCGGCCCGGCCCCCCAGCGCGCTCGAGACCCCCGAGAAGATGTGCGCGATGCCGACGGCGAGGCTGGGGGCGCCTCCGGTGCGGGCGATGAGGGTCTGCTCGCCCACCTGGGCGGCCAGCGCCTGCATCTGGTCGGGGGTGACGACGAACCCCGCTTGCCGCAGGACGTCGGCCGCCCCGGCGAGCGCTGCGGGGGTCGTGTTCATGGCGAAGTACACGCCCGGCTCGAGCGTGCAGGCCGCGATCATCGCCATGACGCCGACGAACGATTCCATCAGCATCCCGCCGTAGCCGATCAGCCGGGCATCGGTCTCGCGGCTCAGCATCTTGGGAGTGGTGCCCGACGACACCAGAGCGTGGAACCCCGAGATGGCGCCGCAGGCGATGGTGATGAACACGAACGGGAAGAACTTGCCGGCGAATACCGGCCCTTCGCCCAGGGTCGCGAACGCCGTGAGCGCCGGCATGCGCAGCGGCGGCAGGATGACCATGATCGCCACCGCGAGGACGACGATCGTCGCGATCTTGAGGAACGTGGAGAGGTAGTCCCGCGGCGCCAGCAGCATCCACACCGGCAGCACCGACGCGGCGAATCCGTAACCCATCATCATCCACGTGAGCGCCGTTCCACTCTGCGTGAACGCGGTCCCGATCGGATGGCTCGCCACCCACCCGCCGCCCACGAGCGCGGCGATGAGCAGCACGGCGCCCACGAGCGAGGCTTCGCCGATGCGCCCCGGCCGCCAGCTCTTCATCCACCAGCCCATGAGCAGCGCGATGGGAATGGTGCAGGCGATGGTGAACAATCCCCACGGGCTCGCCTTGAGAGCGTTGACGACGATCAGCGCCAGCACGGCGAGCAGGATGATCATGATGAACAGCACCGCGAGCATCGCCGTCGAGCCCGCCAGCGGATTGATCTCCTCCCGGGCCATCTGGCCGAGCGACTTGCCGTTGCGGCGCACCGAGCAGCAGAGAATGGTGAAATCCTGCACCGCACCGCCCAGCACCACGCCGATCACGAGCCACAGCGTGCCGGGCAGAAACCCGAACTGCGCGGCGAGCACGGGGCCGACGAGCGGGCCGGCGCCGGCGATGGCGGCGAAGTGATGCCCGAACAGCACCCACTTGTTGGTGGGCACGAAGTCCCGTCCGTTGGACAGCCGCTCGGCGGGTGTGGCGCGGCGTGCGTCGAGGCCGAAGACACGGGTGGCGATGAACCGGGCGTAGAACCGGTAGGCGACGACGTAGGTGCAGATCGCGGCGACGATCACCCAGGCGGCGCTGACCGTCTCACCGCGCGACAGGGCGAGGATCGCGAAGGCGGCGGCGCCCAGCAGCGACAGGGCCACCCAGATCAGTGCGCGGAACAGGCGCGGCATGGCCCCAAGTTACGGCGCGGCTTGCAGGGCTTCAAATCGCCCCGTAGGTTCGACAGCTTGTCTTCCTCCTCGTCCTGGTCCATGGCCGCGCGGCAGGCGCCGTCCCCGACGGGGGAGGCGGTGACCCAGGAACGCCCCGATCCTCAGGTCGCCGCGGAGCGCCTCGGCGGGCGCTGCGCGCTCGTGACGGGCGGCGCCACCGGGCTGGGCCGCGCCATCTGCCTCGAGCTGGCGCAGCGCGGCACCGCCATCGGGTTCAACTACGTCAACCTCCCCGGCCGCGACGTCTCCGCACAGGCGCTGCTGACCGAAACGGCGATCAAGGCGCACGGCGTCGCCGTGTACTCCGAGCACTGCGATGTGCGTCGCCCCGAAGAAGTGGAGCACTTCGTGACCGAGGCGCGCGAGCGGCTCGGCGGGGTGCATATCCTCATCAACAACGCCGGCGTCACCCACGATGGAGCGCTGTGGCGGCTCTCGACGGATTCGTGGCAGGAGGTACTCGACACCAACGTCACCGGCGCCTTCAACTGCATCCGCTCCGTGGCGGGACACATGCGGGCCCAGCGCTACGGCAAGATCGTGAACATCTCGAGCCATCAAGCCTTCCGGCCGGGGTTCGGGATCGCCAACTACGCCGCGAGCAAGGCGGCGCTCATCGGCCTGACCAAGGCCGCCGCGGTGGACCTGGGATCGTCCAATGTGAACGTGAACGCCGTCGCGCCCGGGTTCGTGAAGACCGAGCTGCTGGCGCAGCTGCCGCGCGAGATACTCGAGCGCGCCGAGCGGGAATCGGTGCTGGGACGTGTGGCCGAGCCCGAGGACGTCGCGCGCGTGGTCGCGTTCTTGTGCAGCGATGCGGCGCGCCACATCACCGGCCAGACGATCGTGGTGGACGGCGGACTCACCTTGGCTTCTTGAAAACGCGGCGCCGCGGCTGGATATTGCGTGCGTGACTAATCCATTCAAGGACAAAAACTTAGTGCGTGGGGCGTGGTACGTGGCGGCGCTGCTCGCCGCCGCGGCGTGCGGCGGGAAGTCCGCCGAAAACCAGCAACCCACGCCCGCCCCGACCCAGCCCCTGCCGCTCGCCGGGCTGGCGAGCGTGAAGGTCCCCGTGCTGCCGCTCACCCTGCTCGCATTCGACGATTCATTGCCGTGGGCGTCGAGCTTCGCCGACCGGCGCGCGGCGCTCGGGATCGCCGATAGCATCCTCGGCACGCTGCTCCAGGGCCGGGCGCCCGAGGTGACCTGGATCCTGCCAGAGGAGCTGCGGCGCCAGGCGCGCCGCTCTCCCACGTTCGCCGCGAACCCGGACCAGATGGGGACGGCGATCCTGCGGGGCGCCAAGGTGGGGGATTTCCTGCCCGACCCGCTGCGCAGCGAGCTGCGCGCGCTGGTGGCGATCGCCGATGCGCGCCACGCGCTCGTTCCGGCCCAGCTCGTCTACCGGCGGATGGCCGGAGCGGCGGATGGCCGGATGGGGACAGCCGAGCTGACGGTGGTCATCGTCGATGCACGGCTGGGACAGGTCGGGTTCAAGACCGTGGCGCGCGGGGACGGGACCGATCCCTGGACGGCGTTGACGCGGGCGGTGAAGGCCCTGACACCCGGGCTGCCGTGACGCGCGAGGCCACCCTCATCGCCGGCGACGGCATCGGTCCGGAGATCATGCAGGCGACGTTGCTGGTGCTCGATGCGCTGGGCGTGAAGTTCGACTGGGACGAGGAGTACGGCGGGATGAGTGCGGTGGACAAGGCGGGAACGCCGCTGCCGAACGCCACGCTCGACTCGATCCGGCACACCAAGCTCGCGCTCAAGGGCCCGCTCACGACGCCGTTGGGCGGCGGGTACCGGTCGGTGAACGTCGCCCTGCGCCAGGAGTTCGATCTCTACGCCAACGTGCGGCCGACGAAGACGCTCGTCCCGGGCGGGCGCTTCGAGGGGATCGACCTCGTGATCATCCGGGAGAACACCGAAGGGATGTACGTGGGGCTCGACCACAGCTTCCGGGTGGGCGACGATCCCCGGGCGGTGGCGCAGGCGACGTCGGTGATGACGCGCGAGGGTTGCCGGCGCATCTGCCGCTTCGCCTTCGAGTATGCGAAGACGCAGGGGCGCAAGAAAGTGACGATCGTCCACAAGGCCAACATCCTCAAGGCGACGTCGGGACTGTTTCTCGAGACGGCGCACCAGGTCGCCAAGGAGTACGAGGGAGTCATCGCCGCCGAGGACAAGATCGTGGACAACACCGCGATGCAGCTGGTGACCAATCCGCAGCAGTTCGACGTGATCGTGACGACGAACATGTTCGGCGACATCTTGTCGGACGAAGCGGCCGGACTGATCGGCGGGCTGGGTCTCGCCCCCGGGGCGAACATCGGCAGCAAGGCGGCGATCTTCGAGGCGGTGCACGGGTCCGCGCCCGATATCGCGGGGAAGGGCGTCGCCAATCCGACCGCGCTGATGCTGGCGGCGGCGATGATGCTGGACCACGTAGGGGAGCTCGAGGCGGGGCGGCGCTTGCGGCGCGCGATCGAGACCGTGATCGTCACCGACAACGTCCGGACCCGGGACCTGGGAGGCCGTGCTGCTACAGCCGAATTTGCGGCCGCCGTGGCCGCTCGGACCTAGCCACGCCTGCGCCAAGTGCGGCGAGATGGTCCCCGGTCTCGCCGTGGGCGGCATCTGCTCGGACTGCTGGCGCAAACTGGTGCGCCGGGCGGCGAACATCGGGCGCTGGGTGGCGATGGGGACGAGTCTGCCGCTGGCGGTGTATCTGACGATCATGCTCCCGGCCGAGCGGAACGCGCGGCTCCTGGGAGTGGTGACGGTGCTCACCTGGTACGTGCTGACGTCTCTCATTGCGAAGCGGGTCGCGCTGGAGTGGATGAAATGAGACAGTTATCGGCTATCGGCTATCGGCTATCGGCTGTTGCGGTGCTGGCCGGGTTGGCGGTGATCCCGGGCGGGCTTCGCGGCCAGACCTCCCTGTCCATCTACAGTGACGGGCGGGTGGTGGTGCGGCGCACCCTGCCGCGGGCGCTGCAGAAGGGAAGCAACCTCTTCACCGTGCAGTTCGACGGGCTGGACCCGGCGACGCTGTTTTCGCCCGACACGGCGGTGACGGTGACGGGGGCGACGGTGCGCTATCCGAGCTCCCAGAACGACGCGCTGGCGCGCGCGGTGGGGCAGACGCTGTCGTTCGCGCGCGAGCGGATGGGGGGCGCGGACACGATCCGCGCGACGGTGGTGCGAGTCGATCCACCCCAGTACAAGCTCGGCGACGGTCGGCTGCTGTTGTCCCAGCCGGGACAGCCGCTGTTCCCTGCCGAGCTGGTGCGCTCCTCGACCGAGGCGGCGCTC
>DATGDT010000491.1:0-7972 GCA_035310725.1 Gemmatimonadales bacterium | reverse complement strand
CCAGCAGTTCCGGGCGACCGCCGACTCGAACGGCGTGCCCGTCGATTCCTTCTATGTCAGCTGGTCCTCCAGCAACGCCGGCCTGGCGACGATCAACGGCCTCGGCGTGCTGCAGGCCCCGAACGCGCGCGGCGTCGTCTTCGTCCGCGGGGTCACGCCGAACGGGGTGAAGGATTCGACGCGGGTGACCTTCGTCCCGGTGCCCGTCGCGGTCGCGGTCGTTTCGGGCAGCGGACAGACCGGCGTCGTCGCCGCGCGGCTGCCCCTGCCGCTGCGTGTCCGGGTCACCGCCGCCGACAACCTGGGGGTGAAGGGCGTGCCGGTCCGGTTCCAGGCGCTCACGGGGGGCGGCAGCGTGCGCGACTCGGTCGTGATCACCGACAGCCTGGGATTCGCGGAAGATTCCGTGTCGCTCGGGACGGTGACCGGTGCCGCGACGTTCCAGGCGAGCGTCACGGGACTCACCCCGGCCCCGTTCACGGCCACCGCCACCGCGGGCGCCATCTCGGCCGCCCAGTCGGTCGTGAGCGTTTCGGCTCCCACGCTCGCCTCCGGAGCCGCGGCGACCCTCACGCTCCAGGCGAAAGACGCCTTCGGCAACACCCTGACGAGCGGCGGGGCGATCGTGGTGTTCACGTCGTCGGGCGGGACCAGCACGGGCGCGATCGGGTCCACCACCGACAACGGCAACGGCACCTACACCGCGGCGTTCACCGGCGTCGTGGCGGGCAGCGCCACCACGATCGGCGCGACGGTCAACGGCACGGCGGTCACCACGACGCTGCCGACCCTGACCGTCACTGCCGGGGGCATCTCCGCCGCCGGCTCGGTCGTGAGCGTGTCGAGCGCGACCGTGACGTCCGGCGGGTCGATCACCCTGACGCTGCAGGCGAAGGACGCGGCGGGCAACACCATCACGACGGGCGGCGCCACGGTGGTGTTCTCGCGGTCCGGCGGCACGAGCACCGGCACGATCGGCGCTACGACCGACCACGCCGACGGCACCTACACCGCGACGTTCACCGGGACCGTGGCGGGAACGGCCACGACCATCGGCGCGACCATCAATGGCGCGGCGGTCACCACCGCGCTGCCGACCGTCACCGTGACAGCGGGCGCGATCTCGGCCGCGACGTCGCTCGTGACGACCAGCAGCGGCACCGTCGCGGCCGGGGCCGGCGCGACGCTGACGCTGCAGGCGAAGGACGCAATCGGCAACAACCTCACCACCGGCGGCGCGACCGTCGTGTTCACGGCGGCGGGCGGCACGAGCGTGGGGACGATTGGTGCGACCACCGACCACGGCGACGGCACCTACAGCGCGACCTTCACCGGCGTCACCGCGGGCACGGCCACGACCCTCCGCGCGACCGTGAACGGTGTCGCCACGACGTCCTCGACGGCCATCACCGTCGTGCCGGGGAACGCGGTGACGGCGCAGTCGATCATCGCGGTTTCGGCGGACACGGTGATCGCCGGCGGGACGGTCACGCTCACGCTCCAGGCGAAGGATTCGCTCGGCAACAACCTCACCGCGGGCGGCCTGGTGGTGGTGTTCACCCGCTCGGGAGGCACGAGCGTCGGCACGATCGGTCCCACGACCGATCACAACAACGGCACCTACACGGCGATCTTCACGGCGACCGTGGCGGGGACCGCCACCACGATCGGCGCGACGATCGGCGGGGCGCCGGTCACGAGCACGCTGCCCAGCGTCACGGTGATCCCGGGCGCCATTTCGACCGCGACCTCGCTCGTGACCGTCTCCGCCGCGACCGTCGCCTCGGGCGCCGCGGTGACGCTCACGCTTCAGGCGAAGGACGCGGCCGGGAACAATCTGACCAAGGGCGGGGCGGTGGTCGCGTTCACCGCGAGCGGCGGGACGAGCACCGGCGTCGTCAGCGCGACGACCGATCACAACGACGGGACCTACACGGCCACCTTCACCGGCGTACTGGCCGGGACGGCGACCACCATCCGGGCGACGATCGGCGGCACGGCCGTCACCTCCACGCTGCCGACCGTCACGGTGACGCCGGGGGGGATCTCCATCGCGACGTCGGTCGTGACGGCCTCCGACAGCGTCGTGCAGGTGGGCGCCACGGACACCCTGTTCCTGCGCGCCAAGGATGCCGCCGGGAACCTGCTCACCACCGGCGGGGCCCTCGTCGCGTTCACGCAGAGCGCCGGCGCCGGCGTCAGCGCCGGGACGATCTCCTCGACCACGGATCTCGGCACCGGCCTGTACCGCGCGATCTTCACGGGCAGTGTCTCCGGTACGCCCACGACGATCGGGGCGACGATCAGCGGCGTGCCGGTCAGCTCCACGCCGCTCCCGACGATTCGCGTGAGCGTCACCACCCATACGGTGGACATCACGGCCGACTCGACGTGGACGACGGCGGCGAGCCCGCACATCGTCAACGGGTACCTGCGGATCCGCAACGGCGCGACGCTCACCATCCAGCCGGGCGCTCTCGTGAAGTTCAATGCCGGCTCGGGGCTCCAGGTGGGCGACACGGCGGCGAACCAGGCGGGCGGGCTCGTGCTGGACGGCACCGCCGCGCCGATCGTCCTCACCGCGAACACGGCGACTCCGGCCGCCGGCTTCTGGCGCGGGATCGAAGTCCAGCGCAGCCTCCCGGTGGCGCCGTGGCGCAAGGTGACGATCGAGTACGGCGGGGGCGCGCGGGCGCCGTTCGGGGCCGTGGCCGCCGAGGCGTGCGTGCTGTTCGTGAATCGCTCCGGTGCCCAGGTCGATCTCGACAGCGTGCGCATCCGCCAGTGCATCCACGCCGGCATCCATCACTTCGGCGGCGTGTCGCACGTGCACCGCTCGCAGATCGACACGGTATCGGGCTCGGGCGTGCACGTGGACTTCGACGCCCAGCTCGAGCTCGACTCCACGACGGTCCGCTTCGCCGGCCAGGAAGGCCTGTTCTTCGGCAGCCCGGCGTCGCGCCTCCTGCCCTCGAGCGGCAACCAGCTGCGCAACAACGCAGTCACCGGGATCCACCTCAGGGCCGTCCAGCTGCCGGGCCTGCTGCGCCAGGACTCGATCGTGGGCAACGCCACGAACTTCATCGTGGTGGACGCGGGGCCGGTCGATCCGAGCGTGGCCGCGTTCACGATCTTCGCCCAGCCGCAGCCGGTCGGTCTCAACGGCTACCTGATCCAGAACGGACTGCTGGACATTGGTCGCGTCGGCGGGCAGGCGCTGACGCTGGACTCGAACGTGGTGCTGCGCTTCACCGGCCAGACCGGGCTGGTGATCGGCGACAGCGCCGGGTCGCGGAGCGGCACGCTCCGTTCGCTCGGGACGAACCCGGCCAACCGGGCGGTGCTCATGGCCGCGTCGGGGACGCTCCCGGGGGCCTGGATCGGTGTCGAGATCGGCCGGCTATCCGGGCCCGACACGCTGCGGTTCGTGCGCATCGTCAACGCCGGCGACTCGCTGGCGGGTCGCACCGCGCACCACGTCGGTCTCTGGGTCCGCAACCCGGCCGCCGCGTTGTTCGTGCTCGACGGGGCGAACATCACGGGCAGCGGCGCCGCCGGTGCGCCCAAGAATTCCGCGGGGCTCGCCGTGACGGGGACGGGCGGCGTCGAGCTCCGCAACAGCAACCTGTTCCAGAACGTGGGCTACGGCATCGCGCTCGACAAGCAGGGATTCAAGGTCGTCGACGACACGATCGACGGGCACACCATCGGGATCGCGGCCTTCATGAACGGCGGCAGCCAGCTGACGGCCGCCGACTCGATCTCTGGCAATCTGTTCCGGAACAACCAGTACGCCATGTCGCTCACGGCGGCGTCGTTGCGGGCGCTGCGCACCAACGCCATCACCACGCCGGTCACCGACACGCTGCTCTTCGAGGGCGGGCTGCTCACCGCGGACGCGACGCTGCCGCACGTGCCTGGATTCGTGTGGCGGGCCACGCAGACCACGACCGTCGACTCGGGGGCGACGTTCACCGTTGCGCCGGGCGACACGGTGGCATTCGACACGACCGCGGGGATCCTGGTCGGCGGCTCGGCGCCGGCAGCGCTCGCGGCCGACGGGACGGCGGGGACGATCCTGTTCACCGCGAGCGGCCCACTCCCGTTCGGGTGGGGAGGCATCGACTTTCATCTGATGTCGGGGGCCGGGGCGACGACGAACAACGTGCTCCGCCACGTGGACGTGGATCGAGCCGGATTTTCGCGGCCCTGTTTCGGCGACTGCAACCCATTCCAGTTCGGGGCGCTGCGCTTCACCGATTCGCTCACGCCGACCAGCGTCAATGTGTCCATCGACCACATCATCGTGCGTCGGTCCAATTCGTACGCGCTCGACTTCCAGCGCGGCGGGACGGGCACGGTCGGCATCCAGAGCAGCCAGTTCTATCAGAACCCGCCCAGTCCGATGATCCGCGCGCGGTCGGGGCACGGCAGTCAGCTCACCATCGGCACGTCGGACCTGTATCACTATCGCGCGCAGGCGATCGAGGGCATCTACAAGAGCGCCAGCCCCGCCGACTCGGTCAGCGCGACGAACAACTGGTGGGGTGACGTGGCCGGCGTCGATACCGGGTTCAGTTTCCAGGACAGTCTGGGGCGGGCCACCACCGTGTTCGGCGCGGTCCGCACCGTGCCGTTCGCCGCCGGTCCGTTCTTCCCGGTGGGGCCGGCGGCCGGCGTCGTCACGACGCGCGACAGCCTGCTGAACCCGGCGAGTCTCGGCGACTCGATCGGGATCTACGCCCGTGTCGTGGATGCGAACGGCCGCGGCGTGCCGGGAACCGTGTCGTGGACGCCGCTCCCGGCCGGCGCGAGTACCATCGCTCCCTCCAGCTCGCCGAGCGACCTCGGCGGCCGGGTGAACGCCGGGTGGAAGTTCACCAACACGGCCGGACGGCTCACCGCCCACGCCACGGGCGGCGGCGGGTTCACCGACTACTTCATCGACGTGCAGCCCGGGGTGTCGACCGCCGTGAACTGGGCGCTCGATGCCGCCCGGTCGCAGGGCGTCGTGACGGGGCCGCGGGCGATCACGTTCACCAGCACCAACCGCGCCGGCGTGGTGGTGACCCATTCCCACGACGGCTTCAACAACGCCACGCAGCCGTTCAACATCTGCTTTACCGACCTGAACGCGTCGGGTTGCACGTTCCCGTTCCCGCCCTACGGCTTCGTGGACTCCACCCACACGAGTGGCGGCGTGAACGGCGACACGATCTTCTTCCACGCCAACGTCACCCAGCCGACGCCGTTCGTGCTGCGGGCGACCTACACCACGGCTTCGGGACAGGTCGAGGATTCGGTCGTGGTCACGATGGCCTCGATCCCCGCCGGCATCCGGATCGACCGTGATCCGTTCTCGGCCGGCGTGCAGGTCGTGCCCGACACGCTCGTGTTGAACGGCCTCTGCCCCGGCGGTCAGCCGAACTTCTACTGCCAGCGCGACCTCGCGGCCGTGGTCGTGGACTCGGGGCTCTCACCGGTGCCCAACCAGGATGCGGCGTTCCGGTGGACGCTCGTCCCCGCCACCGGCGCGCCGGTCACCTTCGCCCCGCATGGCGCCCTGAGTGACTCCGCCCTGGTGACCGCCGTGGCCAACGGCTTCGCGCGGCTGATCGCGACGGATACCACGACGAACGACTTCGGCGCCGATACGCTGCCGATCCTGGTGCAGCAGAAGGTGTCGCAGCTCCTGGTGTCGCCCGATACCGTGAGCGTGCTGGTCGGGGGGACCGCGACGTTCGCCGCGGTCGCCATCGATGTGGCCGGCGATACGGTCACGACCGCCCAGATTCACTGGCGGCCCTACACTCCGTTCAATCCGCATATCACGATCACCGACACCGCCACCGCCAACCAGGCCACGGTGCGGCTGGACAGCACGCCGGTCGGGCAGGAATACGTCACCGCCTTCACCGTCATCGCCCCGGGCGATACCGCCTACGGGTTCGGCCAGGTGATCAACCCGGTGCTCAAGCAGATGCCGGTCGGCCTCGAGCCATGGGCCATCGCGGCCAATACGCAGAGCCACACCGTCTACGTGGGGCATCAGTTCGGGCCGATCTACAAGATCGACGGCAGCACCGATGCGGTCGTGGACTCGGTCGCACCAGGGCTCACGGTTGGGGCCCTCGCGGTAAACTCGGCCACCAACCGTCTCTTCGCCGCCACCAACCAGGGCGTGGTGGTGCTCGACGGCACTACGCTCTCCACGGTCACGACGGTCGCCACCGGGACCAATTCACAGGGCGTGACGAACCTGCAGGGGCTGACAGTCGACTCCGTCGGCAACCGCATCTGGGTGACCGTGGCCCCGCCCGGCGCGGCGCCGCAGCACCTGCTCCGGCAGATCGACGGGGCCACGAACACCTTCTCCGCCGGCAACGATGTCTCGCTGCCGGATACGGGGGCGGGGGCCGCGTTCAACCCGGCCAACGGCCGACTCTATGTCGCGATCCCGGACAGCAACCTGGTGGTCGTGGTCGATCCGGGCACCCATGCGATCACCCAGCGCATCTCCGTCGGCTCCACCCCCACGTTCGTGGCAGTGAACCCGGTGACGAACCGCGTCTATGTAATCAATCAGTCCTCCAGCGACTTGTCGGTGATCGATGCGGGTGCCGGGACCGTGATCGCAACCGTCCCGCTGTTCTACTTCCTCGGTGGCCTCGCCGTCGATGTGGTGCACAATCGGGTCTACGTCGGGGTGGTCAACCTGCCGTACCTGTTGGTCGTGAACGGCGGGACCAACGTGTTCGAGAATACGCTGATCAGTGGAGACCCAGCGTTCTCGGAAGCCATACGCGGAGTGGCGGTCGACGGGCAGGCCGGAAACGGTAAGATCTTCACCAGCAATTACGGCACCGGCACGGTGGCGCGGCTGAAATTCTGAAGACGGTGGAGGATGGTGAACGATCCCACCTCCACCAACCTCCACCGTCTTCCACCGTCTTCTACCGCCCTCCACTAGATTTGTGCCTATGCCCCGCCGCCACACTTCTACCGTCCTCGTCGGCGCCGTCCCGGTGGGCTCCGCCCACCCCATCGTCGTCCAGTCGATGACCAACACCGACACCGCCGACGTCGCCGCCACCGTCGCCCAGGTGCGCGCGCTGCACGAGGCGGGCTCGGAGCTGGTGCGCGTCACTGTCAACAACGACGCCGCCGCCCAGGCGGTCGGCGACATCGTGGCGCAGGTCGACGTCCCCGTCATCGGCGACTTCCACTACAACGGCCATCTGCTGCTCACGAAATACCCGGCGTGTGCGGCGGCGCTCGCCAAGTACCGCATCAATCCGGGGAACGTCGGCGCACGGCGCCGCGACGACAACTTCCGCACCATCGTCGGGGTCGCCGTCGAGCGGGACAAACCGGTCCGCATCGGCGTCAACTGGGGTAGCCTCGACCAGCAGCTGCTCACCGAGATGATGGACGCCAACGCGCAGGCGTCCGAGCCTCGCGACGCGCGCGAGGTGACGATGGAGGCGATGGTCGAAAGCGCGCTCCGCTCCGCCGCCCTGGCCGAGCAGACGGGCCTGCCGCACGACCACATCATCCTCTCGGCCAAGGTCTCGGGCGTTCAGGACCTGGTCGAAGTGTATCGCAAGCTCGCCGCCCGCTGCGACTACCCGCTGCATCTCGGTCTCACCGAGGCGGGGATGGGCGCGAAGGGGATCGTCGCGAGCAGTGCCGCCCTGGCGATCCTCCTGCAGGACGGCATCGGCGACACGATTCGCGTCTCGCTCACGCCGCGGCCCGGCGGCGATCGCACCGAAGAAGTCCACGTCGCGCAGCAGATCCTGCAGTCGCTCGGGCTGCGCAGCTTCACTCCGCAGGTCACGGCGTGCCCGGGGTGCGGGCGCACCACGTCCACCTTCTTCCAGGAAATGGCGGAGCAGATTCAGGAGTACCTGCGCCGCCAGCGCCCCGAGTGGCAGCGGCGCTATGCCGGCTCGGAAGAGCTGCGCGTGGC
>DATGDT010000490.1:0-1916 GCA_035310725.1 Gemmatimonadales bacterium | reverse complement strand
ACGGTCATCGGGGTGCTCCAGCCCGCGCCGTTCTTTCCCGACCCGATCGATGCGCTGCTCAACATGGTGGTGAGCCCGCATCACGTGAGCGCGATGATGATACAGAACCGCTCGCACCGCATGACCGAGGTGGTGGCCCGGCTCGCTCCGGGCGCCAGCGTGGCGCAGGCGCAGACGGAAGTCGCCGCGGTCTACGCCCGCATGCAGCACGATCACACGGACGCGTACAATCCCGGGTCCCACTATCGCGTCGCGGTCATCCCGTTCAAGGATGCGCTGGGCGAGCGCGCGCGGCTGACGCTCTGGCTGCTGATGGGCGCGGCCGCGTTCGTCATGATCATCTCCGCCGCCAACGTCGCCAACCTGTCGCTGATGCGCGGCGTGCGCCGGGAGCATGAGCTGGTGGTGCGCGCGGCGCTGGGCGCCGGCGTGGCACGGCTGCGGCGGCTGCTGCTGGCCGAGAATCTCCTGCTGGCGCTCGTGGGCGCCGTTCTCGGCGTGGCCATCGCGCTGGCCGGCGTCCGGCTGCTCATTTCGCTCGCGGCGCGGTATTCACCCCGCGCCAACGAGATCCAGCTCGACGGCGTGGTGCTCGGCTTCACGCTCGCGCTGTCGGTCGCGCTCGCTTTGCTGCTCTCGTTCATCGCGTCGCTGCCCCAGGAAGGCACGTTCGCGTCCTGGATCTCCGCCGGTGTGCGACGGATGGCCGGCTCGCTGCGGAAGCAGCGGCTGCAGCGCGGACTCGTCGTGGCGCAGGTCGCCGTGTCGGTCGTGCTGCTCGCGGGAGCCGGACTGCTCACCCGCACGATGGTTCGGCTCTCCCAGGTGGACAGCGGCCTCCGGGCCGAGGAAGTGCTGGCGATCGAGGTCCCGCTGCTCCAGATGAGCGGCGGGTCCGCCGACCCGTCCGACCCCGCCGCGCAGTACCGGTACATCCTGGAGCAGGATGGCGTCGCCAAGCAGCGGTACCAGCGCATGCGGGACGAGATCCGGGCCCTCCCCGGTGTGAACGAGGCAGGACTGGGCTCCAGTATCCCGCTCGGCAGCTCGCTGTTGACGTTCGAGGTCAAGGCGGAGGCCCGCGCCGTCATCGTGGGAGAGGCCGTGCCGCGCACCGACGTGCGGACGGCCAGCCCGGAGTACTTCCGCGCCTCGGGCATTCCCCTGCTCCGGGGGCGCGAGTTCACGAGCACCGACCAGGCAGGGTCAGGGCTGGTGGTGATCGTCAACAAGGCGTTCGCCGACCAGTTCTTCCCGGGCGAAGACCCGATCGGGAAGCGGATCGCGTGGACGGGCCCGCTGCTCAAGCTCAGCCCGCTCAGCGGCGACTGGCGCACCATCGTGGGGGTCATCGGCAACACCCGCGACGGCGGACTGGACGCGGAGCCCCGCGCCACGGTGTTCATGCCGTTCGCGCAGATGCTGGCGATCAGCGGCGCGCTGGTGGTCCGCGCCGACAGCAACGCCCCGGGACTGATCGCGGCGGCGACGCGCATCGTGCACCGCATCGCGCCGGCGGCGCCGATCGTGAGCGTGCTGACGCTGGCCCAGATCAAGGATCGGAGCGTGGCGCCGCGGCGCCTGAACGCGGCGCTCGTGTCGTCGTTCGGCATCCTGGCCGTGGTCATCGCCGCGGTGGGGATCGCCGGCGTCCTGGCCTTCTCGGTGAGCGCGCGGACCAACGAGATCGGCATCCGCATGAGCCTCGGCGCAGACCGGGGCCGGGTGCAGCTCATGATTCTGAAGGAAGGAGGCGTGTTGCTGGCGATCGGCCTGGTGCTGGGCGTGGCCGGCGCCTGGGTCGCCGGCGGCATCATCCGTGGCCTGCTCTTCGGGGTCGCGCCGCACGACCCGGTGACGCTCGTCGGCGTGGCGCTGCTGATGGCGGCGATCGGGATCGTCGCCTGCTGGATTCC
>DATGDT010000489.1:0-1698 GCA_035310725.1 Gemmatimonadales bacterium | reverse complement strand
TCACGAGGCTCTGCACATGGAGGTGAACATGCGAACGCTCTGGGCAGCTGTTCTCACCGTGGGGCTCGGTGCGGCGTGCGGTCCGGCACGGCTCACCGACGAGCGGCGGGCCGCGATCGTCGACTCCGTGGAGCACGTCGTACACGGGATGCTCGACGCAGCCAACCACCGCGATGCGGCCGGGTTCGTGGGCGTCTATGTGGACGAGGCCGTGATGGCATACAACGGCGTCATCTACTCCACCCGGGACTCCTATCGCGCGGCGCTCGATTCGGTCTGGCAGGGGCTTGCCGGGCTGGAAACCCGCCCGATGGCGCTGCGCACCCTGGTGCTGGGACCGGACGCGGCGGTGTCGATGGTGCCGTTCGCGGTCACGCTGAGCACGACGTCGGGACAGCAGGTGACGACGCAGGGCGTCTACACGATGTTGCTGCAGCGGCGCGGGAACGCGTGGCGCGTGCTCCGGTCGCACGAGTCCGAGCAGCACCTGGACCAGCTGCTGCAAGCGGTGATGCGGGCGCCGCGGTAGCGGCAGACAAGCTACCGCTCCGCCTGTCCCCCTCGCCGGCAGACGTACCTCTCCCCCTGTCCCCCTCTCCGCATGCGCGGAGGGGGGAACCAAGTGCGCCGTCACCGACCGGCGAACGCGCGTTGCATGATCAAGCGTTGCAGGCGCCGCGGCGTAAACCGGTTGCTGAACACGATGAGATTGTTCCACGCCCCGGCGATGACACTCGACCGGCGGCGCAGCAGCGCCGCGACGCCGCTGCGCACCACGGGCCGGGGCTGCATCATGAGAAACCGCAGCGTCCCCGTGTCGCGCTGGGCGGCCACGTCCCCGAACGCCGTGGCAGTCACTCCCGGGGAGAGCACGGTGACCGTCACGCCGTGCGGCCGGAGCTCCTCGTGAAGCGCTTCCCCGAAGTGGAGGACGTAGGCTTTGCTCGCCGCGTAGGCGGCGTAGCCCGGCACGCCCTGATACCCGAGGGTCGAAGCGACCAGGATGATGTGACCCGAGCCGCGACCCACCATGTCCGCGGCGAACAGGCGCGTCAGCTCGGTCAGCGTGACGATATTCAGCTGCAGCATGTCGAGCGTTCGCTCGAGCGGCTGATCGACGAGACTGCCGTAGAGGCCGTATCCCGCGTTGTTCACGAGAATGTCGACGTCGATCCCCCGGGCATCGAGGCGACGCTTGAGCGCCGCGCCCGCTCCGGGCGCCGAGAGATCCACCCCTTCCACCGCCGTCCGGACCCGGTAGCGGGACTCGAGTTGTGCGCCGAGCTGCGCCAGCCGGTCGGCCCGCCGCGCGACGAGGACGAGATTCGCCTGCTGTTCAGCGAGTGAGGTCGCGAACTCGACGCCGAGCCCGCTCGATGCCCCCGTGACCAGCGCCCATTTGCCGGCCATGGATGTGATTGCCATAGTCGCCGCGCCTCCTCCGCGATGACGTCGGGGAAAGAGCGAAGAGCTAATCGGAGTCCGGGGAGGAATCTTGAACGAACTGGCTGCGCTGCGAGAAGCGGTGTCGACCGGCAGTGGCCCCCGCGTCAGCGGGCCGGGACACCGCCACGGAAGCGGTGGACGGGCGGCGCACCGGATTCGATCGACACCCCGGCAGCCAGGCGCTTGCGCAGGGCCAGGTCCGTTGGCGTGGTGCCGAGCATGAAGCGGAAGGTCCGCGTCATGTGCGCCGCG
>DATGDT010000488.1:0-2849 GCA_035310725.1 Gemmatimonadales bacterium | reverse complement strand
GGGATTTCGTCGGAGGACCTGCCCCGCGTGTTCGAGCGGTTCTACCGGGGGGAGACGGCGCGGGCCACCGAGGGCGCCGGCCTCGGCCTCGCCATCGCACGCTGGATCGCGGACATGCACGGAGCCCGGATCGACATTCGGTCGGAGCCGGGGCAAGGGACTCGCGTCGAGGTGTCGTTCCCCGCATCCGTGTAAGGTCGCTGTCAGCTTCTCTGCCTACCTTCTTCACCTCCATGCAACGGCGTCACCACCTCACCCTTCCTCTGCTCTCCGCCGCCTGGCTGGCACCCCTCGGCGCTCAGGAGCGGCTCAACCTGGAGGATGCGCTCCGCGAAGCGCACGCGGCAAACGCGCAGCTGCCGCTCGCCGCGTTCGAAACACGGATTGCCTCCGCTGCGTTGCGGGAGGCCCGTGGGGCGTTAGGGCCTCGCTTCTCGCTCGACGGGGATCTCCACGGCGGCCGCCCGGCGGAGTACGCGGCGAACGACGGCCGCTTACAGCTCCTGGCCGAGCAGCCCATATACGACGGCGGCGCGCTGCGGGCAGGGGTCGCCATGCAGCGGGCGCTGGCGGGAGCGGGCCAGGCGCGCTACCGGCAGGCGGAGAAGGATCTCGACTTCGACGTACGGGTGGGCTTCGCCGAGCTGCTCGAGCTCGACAGCGTCATAGCCGTGCGGAAGGCCGGGATCGCCCGGCTTCAGTCCTACCGTGCCGCGATTGAAGCGCGGCGGGCTGCGGGAGAGGGTGTCACCGGGGACTTGCTGCGGACGCAGGTGCAGCTCGGCCAGGCCGAAGCCGACCTGGCGGATGCGACGCGGCAGCGCGACCTGGCGCGACTGTCGTTGAACGACCTGCTCGGTCGCGACCCGAGCGCACCGCTCACGCTGGCCGAGGAAGCTGCGCCGTCCGCTCCGCCTGCGGATACGCTCGCGGAAACGTGGTCGGGAGCGCCGGAAGTGCGGCAGGCAGCAGCGCAGGTCGCGGTGGCTCGATCGGGCATATGGCTCGCCGCCGCCGAGCGGCGGCCTCAGCTCGACCTCGTAGTCAACGCGGGGACGCAACCCGCCTTCGAGACCTCGGGCGGCGCCTTCAACAACGGACAGGGATCGGGCGTGGAGTTTCTGCTTTTCTTTTCCTGGCCGTTGCTCGATGCCGGTGGGTACCACGCTCGGCGTGACCAGGCGCAGTTACGCCTGGCGGAGGCGCAGGCGGGAGAGAACGCGGTGCGTCGCCAGGTCCGGCTGGCCTGGGCGGGGGCGCGGGCGGAGCTCGCGGCGCGCTTCGCGGAGGTCGAGACACGCCGGCGGACAGCAGCGACCGCACTCGATTCCTACCTCTCGTCTGAGAGTCTCTACCGCGGCGGCGCGGCTACTGCGTTGGAAGTGCTCGACGCGTATGGGATCTGGATTGCCGCCAGCGAGGCCGCGGCGGGGGCGGTGCTGTCCTACCGGGTGGCGGAGGCGCAGCTGGAGCGGTGGGGGCAGCCGTGACGCGGTGGATCGCCGTGGCGGTGGTGCTGGCGGGTTGCGGTGGCCGCGATCAGCCGCGCGATTCCGCAGCGGCGCAGGCGGATACCTCACCCGGGGGAGCCGCCACGCCGGTCAGGACCGCTGCTATCCAGCTCGCCACACTCGCCCTCACCATTAGGGCGCCCGGCCACACCGACGTGTTACGGCCGTTGCACGTGCGGGCCCCCTTCAGCGGCACCGTGGCAACGCTCCGGGTGGCAGATGGAGACCGCGTCCTCCGTGGGGCGACGCTCGGGACCCTCGTGTCCCGCAGCAGCGCGGCGGCGCTGGCCGGCGCGCGCGCCATGCTCGACGCTGCCCGGACCGAGGCGGAACGGCAGGACGCGCAACGCGCGATCGAGCTCGCGACTCGCGGTCTGGTCCAGTTTCCGCTGCACGCGTCCGAAGCGGGGGTCGTCGTGTCGCACGCGGCCGATGCGGGCGATCTCGTGACCGAGGGTGACGACATTCTCGTTATCGCGCCCGCCGGCGCCGTGGCGTTCATCGCCCAGGTCGTGCAGACCGACTTGCCGCGATTGCGGCCCGGCCAACGAGTCGCGGTGGACCTGGCGGCGCGCGCCGATCCACTGGCGGGAACGGTGCACGGTATTCTTCCAACCGCCTCGGTGGAGAACCTCAGCGCTCCGGTGCGGATCGACTTCGTCACGGGCGTCGGCGCGATCGGGACGGGGCTGTTCGGGACAGCCAGGATTGCGGTGGGAGAGCGGCGGCAGGTGCCCGTGGTTCCCGAGGCGGCGTTGCTGCAGGACGACGTGTACGGCACCACGCAGGTGGCGATCGTCGGCCCTGCGCCGGATCACCACGCCCACTGGGTGAGGGTGACGCCGGGCGCACGGGATGCGGGACTCGTCGAGATCCTCACCCCGTCCCTCTCTCCGGGCACGATCGTGATCGTGAGTGGACAGGTGGGACTCCCCGAGGGAGCCCCGGTCCGCGCCGAGCCGTGAGCCTGATCGGCGCCGTTCGCCGCCGTCCTGCTGCTCTCTACGGCGTCCTGCTGCTGCTGACGATCGGTGGCGTGTACGCCGCGGCGCGCCTTCCCGCCTCGATCTTCCCCTCGGTCACCTTTCCGATCGTCAAGGTGATCGCGGACGCCGGTGAAGAGCCGGCCGCCCGGATGATGCCGACCGTGACCCGGCCCCTCGAAGAAGCGATCCTACGTGTCCCCGGCGTGCGGCTGGTCCGGTCGACGACGTCGCGGGGGTCGAGCGAGATCAGCGCCGAGTTCGCCTGGGGCACGGACATGCAGGTCGCGCTGCAGCGCGTCCAGGCGGAAACGCAGCGCATCCGGCCGGACCTCCCGGGGGAAACGCGGATCGA
>DATGDT010000487.1:0-3070 GCA_035310725.1 Gemmatimonadales bacterium | reverse complement strand
GTCCACCAGCCGTGATGGAGGCCAGCCGGTCGGCGATCCACGGGCGCAGCGCTGCGGGAAGCGGCGCGTACCCCAGCGGCGCGGCTTTCGCCTGTCCCTCGGTCTCCGCCCACCATACGTACTTGATCAGCGCCGTGGCCTTGGCCGGATCATCGTACGCCTTGCGCAGCAGCAGGTAGGTCATGCTCGCGATGGGGTACGCGTCGGCGCCCTCGGGGTCGGTGATCGAGACCCGGAAGTCGGTGGTCGGACCCATCGAGGGCATCGCCGCGGCCAACGCGGCCGTGGTCGCCTCGAGCGTCGGGTTGATGAACTTCCCGGCCCTATTCTGCAGCTGGCCGAAGGGGAGGTGGTTGGAATTCGCGTACGCGAGCTCGACGTATCCGATGGCGCCCGGGGTCTGATTCACCGTCGCCGCTACGCCCTCGTTGCCGCGCCCGCCCAGCCCGACCGGCCAGTTCACCGAGGTGCCCTTGCCGACCTTGCTCTGCCACTCGGGGCTGACCTTCGACAGGTAATCGGTGAAGATGTAGGACGTGCCCGAGCCATCGGAGCGATGCACGACGAGGATATCCATGCCGGGCAGTCCCAGACCCGGATTCAGCGCCGTGATGCGTGCGTCGTTCCACTTGGTGAGCTTGCCGAGAAAGATGTCGGCGATCAGCGCCGGGGAGAATTTCAGCTGCTTGCTGACGCCGGGGATGTTGTAGGTGATGACGACCGCGCCCAGGACAGTGGGGATGTGGAGCACGTTGCCCTGGATGGCGGCGATCGCCGAGTCCGACATGGGGGCGTCGCTGCCGCCGAAGTCGACGGTCTTGTCGGAGAACTGTCGGATGCCGCCACCCGAGCCGATCGATTGATAATTCATCTGCACGCCGGGATTGGCCTTGTTGTAGGTCAACATCCAGTTCTGGTAGATGACGTTCGGGAACGTCGCGCCGGCGCCCGTCAGCTTCACCTGGGCGGCGGCCGGGGCGGCGCTCAGTGCGAGCGCCGCCGCCACACCGGGAAGTGCACTCCGTCTCATCGTTGCCTCTCGTTCAGGTCAGAAGGTGATCTGCGTCTGGAACAGCGCCTGCGAGCGCACCGCTTCCTGCGCGGGCGTCGGTGTGCCCTCGAAGCTCACGTGGTCGAAGTCGGCCAGAAGGCGCAGGTTCGGGCTCAGCTGGTAGGACACGCCGCCGATGAACCGCGTCTGCTTGTTGCTTCCGGTGCTGGTGTTTGGGTCGGTGATGTCCACGCGGGCGATGACCGCGGCCTTGGAGCTCGGGATGTGGAACACTCCGAAGGCGGAGATCACCCGGCCGGTGGTGGACGGCGTCGGGGTCGCGGTGACGCTGTCCTTGGTGGCGGCGAACTGACCGGCGAGCGTGATCTGCTTGCTCTTGTAGGAGACCATGCCGAGGAACCGGTTGCGCTGCCCGCCGGAGGTCGGCTTGCCGTAGCCGGCATACCCGGTCACGCGCAGGCCGCCGACCCGGCTCGAATCGTCGGTCATCAGGAGACGGACGGAGACGCGTCCCAGGATGTCCTTGCGCTGGTCTCCGGGGCCGCCGCTGTACCCTTCGCCGTTCACGAACGTCAGCTGCGCGTTGACGTTGTCCGGCCCCCATTTGCCGTCGATGCCGAATCCGATATCAGAGGACGTGAGGTATCCGCCGCGCTCCATCGCCATCTGCCCCTGCATCCGGTAGTCCCACAGCGCCTCTTCCCAGTCGAGCCATGGCGTGTGGATCATGCCGAGCTTGTAGGTCAACGCGCTACCGGTCGGGGTGTAGGTCGCGAACGCGTATTTGAGCCGGTAGCGGAGCGAGTTGTCGCCGGTGGGGCGGTTGACGTCCAGCGTGACCCGGGCGCCGACGCCGCCGGCGAACTTGCCGATGAGGTTCACGTACGCGCGGGTGACGTCGAAGTTGTTGACGTGGTTGGCGGTGTCTTTGAGCTGGTACACGTACTGCAGGTACCCGACCCCGCTGACGACCACTTGGGTCTGGCCCTGAGCGTACGCGGCACTCGGGAGCGCGAGGGCGCTCGCGACGGCGAGGCCTCGCAGGCCGGTGGACACGGAACGGTGCACGGTTGAAATCCTCACTTCCGATCTTGGGTTGCACTGCGGGCGTCCACGCCGCCCGGGCGGCCCACTGTGGGCATGGGAAAGGTCGGGTCCCGCAATCACAGCGGGCTTTCAGGGGCGTCACGATCGCGTAACAGACGGTCGTTCATGACGCCGCACAAGGAGGAAGCGAAGACGCAGATAGCGGAGCCGTGCGGGCCTCCGCTACCTGGGCACCCAACCAACGACCGTGCACTTGCGTTGGCGGGCACACGACGCACGGCCCTGCGCCCCGGCAAGAGCTGGGCGGGGATGAGTGTGGGCAATTTCCCGGGGGCCTGTCACGGAATTGGCAGCGTCCGTGACTAGAACCCGTAACAGGAGACTGGAGCAGCGGGGCAGCCGTCATCTAGCGACGCTCTCTTGCGCCGCCGGGGGGACGGCCAGGGTTTCCGGCGGACTGTTGTGCTCCGGGTGTGCCTGCGCCAGGCGGTGCCCCAGCCAGGCGACGACCGGCAGCCCCAGGACGAGATACGCAACGAGCGACAGCAGGATCAGCATCGGTCCAGCACTCCTTCGGGCGAAAGTGGTGCGGCGGTGTACGGCGCGGCCGACGCCGCGCCGACGGGAGTGACGAGCGCGGTGTATTGGCGCAGCAGCTCACGGTTCTCGCCGTGTGCGTCGCACTGTTCCGCTGTGCGGCGCGCACGGGCGGCCATGGCGCGTCGCTGCTCGGCGCCGAGCACGAGGGTCACGATGGCGTGCGCGAAGCCGCGCGCATCATCGGGGCGGACCAGCAGGCCGTTCTCCCCGTGGCGGACGCTCTCGGCCAGCCCGCCCGCGTTCGCCGCGATGACCGGCAGACCCGACGCAATCGCCTCGAGTGCCACGAGGCCGCACGTCTCGGTCCGCGAGGGGAGGACGCACAGATCGGACGATGCGTAGACGTCGGCGAGCGTATCGCGGTCGAGAAAACCGAGCTGGCGGACGAAGGGGACGTGCGTGGCGACGTAC
>DATGDT010000486.1:0-12594 GCA_035310725.1 Gemmatimonadales bacterium | reverse complement strand
GCTGTTCCCGGAAGGGTTCAAGAACGAGGTCCAGATCTTCATCTACGTGCTGTCGGCCGACCAGGAGAACGACGCCGACGTGCTCGGGGTGACGGCGGCCTCGGCCGCCCTGGCGATGTCGAAGGTGCCCTGGAACGGACCGATCGCGGCCGTCCGCGTCGGTCGCGTCGCGGGGGAGTGGATCCTCAACCCCACCTTTCAGCAGCTCGATGAGTCCTCCGACATCGACATGATCGTGACCGGTTCACGCGACTCGATCGTGATGGTCGAGGGCGGCGCGCTGGAGCTGACGGAAGCGGACATCGTCAAGGCGCTGGAAGTGGCGCACAAGGGGATCCGCGAGCTGTTGGACGCCATGGAGGAGTTGATCGCCGAGAAGCGCCAGCCGAAGATGGAATGGACCAAGGTGGAGCCGCCCGCCGATCTGGTGGCGCGCGTCAAGGCGCTGGCCGGGCAGCGGGTGGCCGAGGCGCTGAACCTGCCCGAGAAGTCGGAGCGGGCTCAGGCACTGTCCGCCCTCAAGATGACCGTGCAGGAGCAGCTCGGCGCCGAATTCCCCGACAACGTGAAGGATGTCGCCACGGTGCTCGAGGACATCGAGTACCACACGATGCGGGAGCAGGTGCTGTCGCGCGGTGAGCGGGTGGACGGGCGTGACCTCGACACGGTCCGGCCGATCACGTGCGAAGTCGGGGTCCTGCCGCGTACCCACGGGTCCGCACTCTTCACCCGGGGGCAGACGCAGGCGCTGGTGTCGGCGACGCTGGGCACGACGCGCGACGAGCAGCGGATCGATTCGATCGATGTGGCGCAGGAGACGACCAAGTCGTTCATGCTGCACTACAATTTCCCGCCGTTCTCGACGGGCGAAGTGAAGATGATCCGCGGCACGTCGCGGCGCGAAGTGGGGCACGGCGCACTCGCCGAGCGCGCCATTCAGGCGATCCTGCCGCCCTACGAGTCCTTCCCCTACACCATCCGCATCGTGTCGGACATCCTCGAGTCCAACGGCTCCTCCTCGATGGCGACCGTGTGCGGCGGTTCGCTCGCGCTCTACGATGCGGGCGTGCCGGTGAAATCCGCGTGCGCCGGCGTCGCCATGGGCCTCATCAAAGAAGGGGATCGCGTGGCGGTGCTCACGGACATCCTGGGCACCGAAGACGCGCTGGGCGACATGGATTTCAAGGTGGCGGGTACCCGGGAAGGCGTGACATCGATCCAGATGGACATCAAGATCGAAGGCCTCGACTTCCACATCATCGGCGAGGCGCTGGAAAAGGCGAAACGGGCGCGGCTGCACATCCTGGACATCATGGAGCGCGTCATCCCGCAGCCGCGTGCCGAGCTGTCCAAGTACGCGCCGCGCATCATCACGATTCAGATCCCGCCCGACAAAATCGGCGACCTGATCGGTCCGAAGGGGAAGACGATCCGCGCGATCCAGGAGCAGACGGGCGCCGAGATCAACGTCGACGATTCGGGAATGGTGACGATTTCCTCGGTGGGCGAAGGCGGCGAGCGCGCCCGAGACATCATCGCCGGGATGATCCAGACCCCTGAAGTCGGCAAGATCTACGAAGGGTTCGTGAAGAGCACCACCGCGTTCGGCGCGTTCGTGGAGATTCTCCCGGGCGTCGAGGGATTACTGCACATCTCCGAGCTGCAGCACGGCCGCACGGAGCGGACCGAGGACGTCGTGAAGAAGGGCGACAAGGTCCGCGTGAAGCTGCTCGAAGTGGACGACCGCGGCCGCATGCGCCTGTCGCGCAAGGCGTTGCTCGAGAAGCCGGAGCCGGCGCGGTCACACTGATGGAGACGGTCCGGCTCGACCGCGACGTCTTCCAGACCATCGCCCCGAACGGCGTTCGGATCCTGTCCGAGCGCGTGCCTACCGTCCGCTCCGTGGCCGCCGGGATCTGGGTGCGCTCGGCCTCGGTGCACGAGTCGCGCGACGAAATGGGTGTGAGCCACCTGCTCGAGCACATGGTGTTCAAGGGCACGGCGCGCCGCACGGCTCACCAGATCGCGCTCGAGCTGGAGGAACGCGGCGGGTCGCTCGACGCCTATACGTCGCGCGACACGACCGCCTATCAGGCCCGCGTGCTCGATGCGGACCTCCCGCGCGCCCTGGACGTGCTCACCGACCTGGTGCGCCGGCCCACCCTCCGGCAGGAGGACCTCGACCTCGAGCGCAACGTCATCCTCGAGGAAATCAACACCGTTCAGGACACGCCCGACGACCTGGTCTTCGACCTGACCGCCGAGGCGCTGTGGCCCGAGCACCCGTACGGCTATTCGATTCTCGGGACGCGGGAGACGGTGGAGGGCCTCTCGGCCGAACACCTGCGACGGCGGCACACACAGGCCTATTTCCCCGGCAACTGCGTCATCGCCGCCGCGGGCAACGTCACGCACGAGGCGCTGGTGGAGCTGGTGGCCGCCCAGGGCTGGCTGGAGGCGCCCGACGGGAACGGCACGGCGCACGGGGCGCCCCGCGGGAAAGCGGCGGTGCGGGGGCACGAGTCACGTCACGCCAAGGACACCGCCCAGACCCACATCGTCCTCGCCACCGATACGGTCCGCTTCTCCGATCCCCGCAAGTACGCGTTAATGGCCCTGTCCAACGTCTTCGGCGGCGGAATGTCGAGCCGGCTGTTTCAGCGCGTGCGGGAGGAGCTCGGACTGGCCTACGCCGTGTACTCCTACACCCACTTCTACGGCCAGGTGGGGGTGTTCGGCACGTACGTCGGCACCCAACCCCGGACGGCGGATCGGGCGCTGGAGGCGATTCGCGGGGAATACGCGAAGCTCGCCCGCGAGGGGCTGACGTCCGACGCGCTCGACCAGGCCAAACGCCAGACGCAGGGCCAGTTGACGCTGATGCTGGAGAGCCCCACCGCGCGGATGTATCGTTTGGCCAGTTTCGCCGTGCACGGCGAGCCGTATCGCGGTCTGGATGAGACGCTCGCCGAGATCGGCGCGTTCACGCCCGACACGGCGGCGGAGGTCGCCGCGGAATTCTTCGCTCCCGAGCGTCAGACGCTCGTCTGGCTCGGTCCCAACTGACGCTCCACCGATCCGGGGTCGCACGATGATTGTCGGGGTTCCCAGGGAGATCAAGACGGCTGAAAACCGCGTGGCGCTCGTGCCCGCGGGCGCCGAGGCGCTGGTCGGGGACGGGCACACGGTGCTGGTCGAGCAGGGCGCCGGGTTGGGCTCCGGTTTCGCCGACGACGCCTATCGCGCGGTGGGGGCCACTATCGCCGGCTCGGTGGACGAGGTGTGGGCGAAGGCCGAGATGATTCTCAAGGTCAAAGAGCCGATCGAGCCGGAGTGGAAGCGCATCCGCACGGGTCAGGTGCTCTTCACGTACTTCCATTTCGCCGCATCGGAGCCGCTCACCAAGGCGATTCTCGCCTCGGGGTGCGTGGCGATCGCGTACGAGACCGTGCAGCTCCCCACCGGGGAGCTCCCGCTGCTGACGCCGATGAGCGAGGTGGCCGGGCGCATGGCGGTGCAGGAGGGCGCGAAGTACCTGGAAAAGGTGTTCGGGGGGAGTGGCATCCTGCTGGGCGGTGTGCCGGGGGTGCTCCCGGCCGAGGTGGTCGTGATCGGCGGGGGTGTGGTCGGGACCAACGCGGCCAAGATGGCCGCCGGGCTCGGCGCCCACGTCACCCTGCTCGACATCTCGCTCGACCGGTTGCGCTATCTCTCCGACGTGCTGGCGCCGAACGTCGATCTGCTGTACTCGAACCGGCACAACATCCTGGAGCAGATCCGCAAAGCCGATCTCGTGATCGGGGCGGTGTTGCTGCCCGGCGCAAAGGCCCCGAACCTCGTGAAGCGGGCGGACCTGAAAGTGATGAAACCGGGCTCGGTGATCGTGGACGTCGCGGTCGATCAGGGTGGCTGCATCGAAACGACCAAGGCGACGACGCATGAACAGCCGACCTATGTCGTGGACGGCATCATCCACTACGCGGTGGCCAACATGCCGGGGGGCGTACCGCGCACATCCACGCTGGCGCTCACCAACGCCACCTTCCCCTACGCCAAACGCCTCGCCAAGCGGGGCTGGCAGCAGGCGTGCCGGGACGACCATTCATTGTTCCTGGGGCTCAACGTGATCGGCGGCAAGGTCGTCTATCCAGGCGTGGCCGAAGCGTTCGGCCTTCCTGTCGCGGATCCCCAGACGCTGGTGTGACCGATCGTTCCCCCGTGGTGCAGGTGCTCCGGCTCCCGCACCACGAAGGCCTGGAGCTGCCCGCGCGGGCGACGGCCGGTGCGGCCGGATACGACGTGGCGAGCGCCGAGCCGGAGTTCACTATCCGGCCGATGGAGCGCCGCCTCGTTCGCACGGGGCTCGCCCTGGCCATTCCCGCGGGCTACGAAGCGCAGGTGCGTCCCCGCTCGGGGCTGGCGCTGAAACACGGCCTCACGCTTCCCAACACACCCGCGACCATCGACTCCGACTATCGCGGCGAGCTGCTCGTCGCGATCATCAACCTGGGTACGGAGCCGGTGACGGTAGGGCGCGGCACGCGGATCGCCCAGCTGGTGTTCCAGCGAGTCGAGGATGTGCGGTTGGAGGCGGTGGACGAGCTGCCGCCCAGCGAGCGAGGCGGGGGCGGGTTCGGGAGCACCGGAACGTGATCCGGCCCCCGGTGCTGTGCTACCACCGCGTCGGCGGTCCCGGTGAGCTGGGGATCACCAGGGTCCGCCCGGAGACCTTCGCGCGCCACATGACTGCGCTGGCAAAGGCCGGCTGGCGCGCCGTTACGCTCGACCAGTTCATCCAGGCCGATTCGCCCTACCTGTTCCCCGTGGCGCGACTCTCTGCGACCGGACGGAACTTCCTGCTGACGTTCGACGACGGCTACGAGAGCCTGGCCGAGTACGCCTATCCGGTCCTGGCCGACGTGGGTTTCACCGCGACCACCTTCCTGGTCACCGACTTCGTGGGACGCCAGAACCTCTGGGACGTGCGCTACACCCGGCACCGGCTCACCCACCTCGACTGGCCCGTCATCGAGACGTGGCGGGCCCGGGGGTTCGACTTTGGGTCCCATGCCGCCACCCACCGCCGTCTGACCTGGCTGAAGGAAGAGGCGCTGGTCGAGGAACTCGGGCGCTCGCGCGAGACGCTGATCAGGCGGCTCGGCGCCGCGGCGGGGCGGGCGGTCGCCTACCCGTTCGGGGCCGCGAACCGCCATATCGTGGAGATTGCCCGGCGCACCGGATTCGAGATGGGGTTCGGGGGGGTGTGGGAAAGCGGCTCCGATCCACTCCGGCTGCCGCGGATGCCGGTGTACGCCTGGGACGTGGGGCAGATCCCGGTAGGCCTGCACGGGGGACTGGTCGGCTCAGCCGGGCGCCTCGTGGCCCATGTCGCGAACCGGTGCGCGGTGGGGACGAGCATCATGCTGGCGCTGGCCGGAGCGCTGCGGCGAATGCGGGCGAAGCCGTCCCTATAACCCTTCGACGCCCGCGACGGCCATCCCCATCGTATGGTAGCCCTTGTCCACGTAGATCGTGGTTCCCGTGATGCCGCTCGCCAGCGGGCAGCAGAGAAAAGCCCCCACCGTGCCGACGTCGCGGGCCGCGAGGGGTTCGGCCAGCGGCGCATTGGCGGCGTAGTAGTCCACCATGCGCTCGATCTTGCCGATCGCGCTGGCCGCGCGCGACGCCAGGGGCCCCGCCGAGATCGTGTTGACGCGCACGCCGTAGCGGCGCCCCGCCTCGTAGGCGAGCGTCCGCGTGTCGCTCTCCAGCGCCGCCTTGGCCGACGACATGCCGCCGCCGTACCCGGGTACGACGCGCTCGCTGGCCAGATAGGTCAGTGAGAGAAACGCGCCGCCGGGGCGCAGGTGCGGCGCCAGCCGGGCGACGAGTGAGACGAGGGAATAGGCGCTCACACCGACGGCCGTGAGATAGCCCGACCGGCTGGTCTCGAGCAGGGGCTTCTTCACTTCGGGCCCATTGGCGAGTGAATGGATGACGATGTCGAGCGGGCGCTCGCCGAAGTCGGCGACCAGGCGCTGGCACATTCCTTCGACGGAAAAATCGCCGACTTCGCGGTAGCGTTTGTTGCTCCGCACGTCTTCGGGCGCGTCCGCCAGGGTGTCGTACGCCGCATCCAGCGGGTAGATCTTCTCGAAGGTGAGCAGCGAGCCGTCGGGCATGCGGCGGGAGTCGTCGATCTTGCCGCGCTCGAGCAGATTCTGGAAGATATTCAACGCCGGCGGCCACGTGCCGGCGCACACGGTGGCGCCCGCCTCGGCCAGCGCCTTCGCGATGGCGAACCCGAAACCCGCGTCGTCGGCGACACCGGCCACCAGCGCCCGCTTGCCAGTCAGATCGATGCTGAGCATCACTCTCCCCCTTGGGCGGAACACGGAGCAGGGAGCAGTACGAGACGGTGCACCGCCGCGTCCTGCGCCGTGCTCTGTGCTCCCGGTTTCAAATGAAGAACCGCGCCGCCACCGGAATCAGCTGCGGATGCCGCACGAGCGCATGCGCGAAGATCCGTCCCAGCGTCCGCTTCTCCCGCGGGATGGCGGTGACCGTCCGGGCCAGTCCGTTGAAGAAAGCGTCGTCCAGGTGCTCGAGCGCCTGCTTGATGCGGTAGTACTTGAGGTGATCGTCGCCCAGCAGCTGCATCCAGTCGCGTTGGTAGCTGGCCAGACGGCGCGCGCTGGTGTCTCCCTCACAGATCGCGGCGGCGGCCGTCCGGCCGGCCAGTCGTCCCGCCTTCATCGCGTTGACGATGCCCCCGCCCGAGAGGGGGTTGATCATGTGCGCCGCGTCGCCCGCGACCAGCACGCCGTCGGCATAGGCCTGCTTGATCGTGGTATGCACGATGACCCCGCCGACGGTGTACGCGGTCCGGGCGCCCTTCGGATAGCGGCGGGCGATCCAGGCGTCGAGGTATTCGCGCGCGTTGCGCCCGTCGCTGTGCAGTGCCACCATCCCGAGGCCGACGTTGGCGACGCCCTCGCCCTTCGGGAACAGCCACGCGTACCCTCCGGGCGCGATGCCGTCGCCGAACTGCAGATAGATCGCGTCGGGATCGAAGTCGATGCCCTGCACGACGTACTGCGCGCAGGATTCCATGTCGCGGGCGGGGACGCGGGTGTCGAGGCCGGCCCAGCGCCCCACCATCGTTTCCACGCCGTCGGCGCCGATGACGATGCGGGTCCGATACCCGTCGGGGCCTCCGGGGCCGCGCACCGCGACGGCCCAGCGACCGTCCGGCTCGCGCGTCATGCCCGTCGCCTCCGCGCCGACCCGGAGCTCGGCGCCGGCCGCCACCGCCTGGGCGGCGAGGTGCGCGTCGAACCGGGTGCGGTCCAGGATCCAGCCGACGTCCCGCTCGGCGACCTGGACCTCGGTGTCGTCCGGGGCGAGGAAGATCACCCGGGTGATCTTGCGGGCCGCCCACGGGGCCCCATCGGGGTTCGCGAACTCCCGCAGCCCGGCGTCGCCCACTCCCTCGGCGCAGCGCACCGGCGCGCCCACGGCCCGATCGCGTTCGAGCAGCACGACCTCGAGGCCGGTTCCTGCCGCCGCCTCGAGCGCCGCGAGCGAGCCCGCAGGCCCGGCTCCTACCACCAGGACGTCGACCTCGCGCATCAGGCCGGGGTCATCGCCAGCGCCCCCACGGGGCAGGGCGCGATGCATTTGTGACATCCGGTACAGGCCGCGCGGTCAATTACCAGGTCGCTCAGCTGCAGGTGGATGGCCTCCGGGGGACAGAGGGGCAGGCACAGGCCGCACCGATCACAGCGGTCCAGGTCGACAACGGCCACCTCGGCCGCCCGTCCGGAGAGGGGGGGCATGGGCGTAGGCTAGCCGTTCGCGCGAGGGGCGTCAAGCATCGGCCTTGCTTGGAGTTACGCTTTTCGTTAGGTTGATGCGCGCACGACACACCCGCCTCACACATAGCCGGATACCGATCGCCGACCGTGCCGATTCGCTGGCCGAAATGGAAGCTCGGGGCATTCAACCCCGCGAACGAGATCGCCGTGGATCTTGGCACGGCGAACACGCTCGTGTACGTACGCGGCGAAGGCATCGTGCTGAACGAGCCGTCCGTCGTGGCGATCGAGAAGGCGACGGGGAAGGTGAAGGGGATCGGGCTCGAGGCGAAGCGGATGCTGGGGCGCACGCCCGACGGGATTCTCGCCGTCCGCCCGCTCAAGGACGGCGTGATCGCCGATTTCGACGTCACCGAGAAGATGCTGCGGTACTTCCTCAAGACGATCATCGACCGCCACGTGTTCCGGGTGCGGCCCAAGGTGATCGTCTGCGTGCCGAGCGGCATCACCGAGGTGGAGCGCCGCGCGGTGCGCGACTCGGCGCAGTCGGCGGGCGCGAAAGAAGTCTACATGGTCGCCGAGCCGATGGCCGCGGCGATCGGGGTCGGACTACCCGTCGAGACTCCGACCGGCAACATGGTGATCGACATCGGGGGCGGGACCACCGAAATCGCGGTGATCGCCTTGTCGGGGATCGTGTCCGACACGTCGATCCGGACCGCGGGGGACGAGCTGGATCAGGCGATCGTCCAGTTCATGCGCAAGAACTACAACCTTCTGATCGGCGAGCCGACGGCCGAGCAGATCAAGATCCAGATCGGCTCCGCGGCCCCGGTGGGTGAGGAGCGCGAGATGGAGGTCAAGGGTCGAGACCTCGTCTCGGGCATCCCGAAGATCGTGCGGGTGCACTCGAGCGAGGTCCGCGAGGCGGTCCAGGAGCCGATCCAGCAGATCGTGGATGCCGTGCGTCGCGCCCTCGAGATCACGCCGCCCGAGCTCGCCAGCGACATCGTGGATCGTGGCATCGTGATGACCGGCGGCGGGGCGCTGATCCGCGGGCTCGACCAGCTGTTGCAGCAGGAAACCGGATTGCCGATTCACCTCGACGAGGACCCCATGACGTGCGTGGTACGGGGGACCGGCCGGATCCTGGACGATCCCGAGAAGTACCGCAACGTCCTGACGACTTAACCGCCATGGCGCTCGGCGCTGACCGCTACGCCACTCGCGGAGATACGCTCGCGTTCCTGGGTGGCCTCGCCCTCTCGCTCGTCGCCATGAGTCTGCCCCCGGCCGTCCGGGATTCCGTCGCGAGCGGGTTGCGGCGCAGCGTGCTGTGGCCGCTCCTGCAGCTGCAGGAACAGTCCGAAGCGCTCCGGACATCCCATGCCCGATTCATCGAGGTGAGCGCCGAGCGCGACTCGGCGGTGCTCGCCGCGGCGCAGGTGCAGCAGCTGCGTTCCGAGAACGCCCAGCTGCGGGACCTCCTGGGTCTGCGCGCCCGCCTAGGGGTGGGATTCATCCCGGCCGAGGTCCTCCATCAGGCCTCGGTCACCAACCGTCTCACGCTCCTCATCTCGGCCGGCTCCCGACAGGGAGTCCGACCACTCTCCGCGGTGGTGACACCCGAGGGGCTGCTCGGCTACGTGAACACCGCCGAACCCGTGACCAGTGTCGTGGCGACCTGGGCGCACCCGGATTTCCGGGCCAGCGGGATGGCGGCCGACGGCAGCGTATATGGCATCCTCTCTCCGAGTACCGCCTCGGGTCCGGGCGGCTGGCTGCTCCAGCTGGACGGCGTGCCCTATCGCCAACGCGTCCCGATGGGAGGGGTGATCCTCACGTCCGGATTGGGTGGCGTGCTGCCGCGGGGGATCCCGATCGGAAGCGTCGTCGGGGAAATCACGGGCGAGAACGATTGGGAGCGTACCTATCTGGTGCGGCCCGCCGTGCCTCCGGGCTCGGCGACCCACGTGATGGTGCTGACCCAGCCGGCGCAGGGAGGGGACCTGCGTGCGGCGTTCGCGCCGGATTCGGCGGGGGGGCGACCGCGGCCATGAAGCGCGACACCGTGCGGTTCTGGGGAGTCCTGGCGCTGCTCGTCGTCCTCCAGTTCTCGATTCGCACCAGACTGGGCAACGAACGCGTGGCGCCCGATTTCCTGCTCCTCGCCTTGCTCATCTACACCATCCGCGCCCGCCCCGGCGCGAGCGCGGCAGCCGGATTCGTCGTGGGCCTGGTTTCGGACGCCCTCAGCCCGGCGAGCTTCGGCGCCGGCGCCCTGGCCCACACGGTCGTCGGCTACCTCTCGTCCTACGCCAAGGCCGTCTTCTTCGCGGAGAACCTGCTCGTCAACGGCGGGCTGATCTTCGCGGGAACGTGGCTGCGCAACCTGATCATCGCGATCGCCTCGGGCAAGTTCGCGGGTCCACAACTGAAGTGGGAGCTGCTGGTGTGGTCGCCGCTGGAGGCGCTCACGACGGCCGCCGCGGGAGTGCTCGTCCTGGCGCTGTTCCGCCAGTGGCTGGCGATTCGTCTGGAGGAGTCATGAAACGCCTGACGCCCTTCCAGCTCGATGCGAAGGCGCGCGGCGCGCGGCTCCTGGTCTGGGCGGCCGGCGCCGTGTTCACGGTCGCCTACTTTCGCGTGCAGATTCTCGATCACCACAAGTACGATGTGCAATCGGCAAGCAACCGCCTGCGGTGGATCCCGCTGCCGGCGCCGCGGGGGGTGATTACCGACCGCCACGGCATGATCATCGCCGAGAACGTCCCCGGGTACACGGTCACTTTGTTGCCCGCTCCCGAGGACTCGCTGCGTCGCAGGCTGCAGCGCATCGCGCCATTCGTTCATCTCGATGCCGCCGGGATCGAACGTGTGTTGCAGCGGTTCCGCCGGGCGCAGTATCAGCCCGTGGTGGTCCTGACCGATGCGCCGTTCGACGTCGTGTCCGCGCTCGACGAGCGCCGTCTCATCCTCCCGGGTGTGGTGATCCAGCCGGAGCCGAAGCGGCATTACCCCGACAGCTCCGCGGTGGCCCACCTGGTCGGCATCGTCGGGGAAGTGACCGATCAGGATCTCGTGACCCGGCGGGACAGCTCGCTGCGATTGGGGTCCCTGATCGGCAAGGACGGCCTCGAGCGGGCGTACGACGATACGCTGCGCGGGCAGGACGGTGAGCGGTTCGTCGAGGTAAGCGCCCGGGGATACGTGGTGCGGGAGGCCGGGGCGGCGCAGACCCTGTACCCGGAGCCCGGGGCCACGCTGCGCACCACCATCGACCTCGACCTGCAGCGCTACATCTCCCGGGTGTTCCCGCCCGGGATGCGTGGCGCGATCGTGGCGCTGCTGCCGTCCACCGGGGAAATCCTGGCGCTGTACAGCGCGCCGAGCTACGACCCCAACGCGTTCGTGGGCGGCGTGTCGCCGGAGTACTGGCGCGCGCTCAACCAGAGCGACGCGCGGCCGCTGCTGGATCGCGCGATCCAGGCGCGGTACCCGCCGGGGTCCACCTGGAAGCTGGCCATCGCCGCCATGGCCCTGAAGCGTGGCACCGTGACCATGAGCAGCCGGATGCCGATTCCCTGCCGGGGCGGCATGCAGTATGGCAACCGGTTCTTCCGGTGCTGGAGCGCCGACGGACACGGCAGTCTGACGCTGGAGCAGGCGATCGCGCAGAGCTGCGACGTCTACTTCTACCAGCTCGGTCTGAAACTCGGCCTCACGTCGCTGCTGGAGGACGCCAACGCGCTGGGGTTGCGCTCGCGCACCGGCGTGGACCTGCCGGGCGAGATGGCCCCGCAGTTCCCGAGCGGCACGGAATACTACGACCGGCTGTACGGACCGCGCCGCTGGACCTCAGCGGTCTCCCTCAACCTGGCGATCGGCCAGGGCGAGAACAGCCAGACGCTGCTCGACATGGTGCGGCTCTACCAGATGCTGGCGAGCGACGGGAAGTCGCGGCCGCCGTATCTGGTGCGGCCGCCGACCACGGAGCCCACCTACGATCTCGGGCTGAGCCCCGAGCAGCTCGCCGGTCTGCGCCAGGCGATGATCAACGTCGTGGAGCGCGGGACCGGGCAGGGCGCCCGCCTGGCCGAGCTCAAGATCGCCGGCAAGACCGGCACCGCCCAGAGCACGCAGGGGATCAATCACGGATGGTTCATCGGCTTCGCCCCGGCCGACAGCCCGCGCGTGGTCGTGGGGGTCATTGGTGAATACTCGGGACACGGGGCGGCGTTGGCGCCCCTCGTGGCACGCGTGATCGCCCATTACCTCGGCGCCGACACCACCACGGCGCGGTATCAATTCACCCTGCCGAGCGACTCCGCGCCGCGTGACACGCTGTTGATCGGCACCCCTCCCGATTCGCTGCTCCACATCCCCGACAGCACCCGTGTTCCGCCGATTCCGTGAGCTCGACCGCCCGTTGCTGGGCGTCGTGGCGGCGCTGTCCATCTACGGACTGCTCATGCTGTATTCGGCCGGGCAGACCGACGTCCCGACCGTCGTAGCGACGATCTGGCTGCGGCAGCTCGTCTGGCTCGTGTTGGGGATCGCGTGCGGAGTTCTGGTATTCCGGGTCTCGCCGCGGTTGCTCGAGTGGGCGGCGCCGTACGTATACGGCACGGCCGTTTTCGTGCTGCTGGTCACGCTGGTGTTCGGATCGGGCGCGGGGACCGCGGCGGGCAGCCGCTCGTGGATCACCCTCGGGGGGCACCGGTTGGGGCAACCGGCCGAGCTGGCCAAGATCGCCGTCATCCTGATGCTGGCCCGC
>DATGDT010000485.1:0-4871 GCA_035310725.1 Gemmatimonadales bacterium | reverse complement strand
CGGACTGGTCGCCGCCGGATTCAACGTGCGCCTGGGGCCCGGATACCAGTTCGGCTTCGAGCTGCGCGATGTCCTCGTCCCCCTGAAGCGGGTGACCGGACCGTCGGACGACTTCCTGCGGCCGCCGACCGAGACCCGGCTCTACCATCACATCGCCCTCACGCTCGGGTTGGGCGTGGTCCTCGAGCAGAGCCGCGGCCGGCGCTACTAGAAGATTCCGTGCACCACGTGGTGACCCCGCTCCTGGTGGGCCTGGCCCTCGTTCCCGCCTCCGGCGCGGCGCAGCGCGGCTCGGAGGCACGGCTGAGCCTCACCATGACTGGCGGCACGACCTTCAGCCAGCCGACGTTGTGGAGCATCCCCCGGCAGCCGCTGCTCGTGCCGGGCACGGAGGGGGATCCGCAACCCCGTTACGACACCGTGAGCCTCGCGCGGAAATTCACCACGAACCTCGTCTTCGGCCTCTCGGGCACTTACTTCCCGAAACCATCCCTGGGCCTCGAGATCGGAGCGACCTGGCTCGGGTTGTCGACGGAGACCTCCTGCGGGGGGATCGCGTTCGACTCGCTGCTCGGCGCGACCAACCGCGGCATGTGCACGGCGATGCAGGGCTTTACCCGCTCGCTCGGTGCGATCGAGTTCTCCGCGGGTGCGTTGGTTCGGGCCGCTTCACGAGGCTCCATCAGCCCATACATTCGCGCCGCTCTCGGCATCACGTTTTACTCAGTCAGCACGACGTACGTCGAAGGTCCGAACTCCGCGGGCATCAAGGTCGTGGTGGACGACCCGTCCCCTCGGCGTTTTGCCGTCGGCTTCGTGCTGGGCACAGGCACCACGGTCGCGTTGGGGCCGGGGTACCAGTTTCGCGCGGACATCGCGGACGTGGCCGAGCGATTCGAGCGGCTGACCGGCGCTGCCGACCGGCTCGCACAAGCTCCCCGTGGGTTCCGACTCAGCCATCACCTGACCTTCGCCCTGGGCTTCGGCATCGTGCTCGAGTCGCGGCGCGGCCGGCGCTATTAGCGTGCGCGGCGCCGTGCTCGCCGGCGGCGCCGCGAGCCGCTACGGCGGCAGCCCAAAGGGGCTGCTCGAAGTGGGCGGCCGCCGCATTCTGGACCGCGTGGTGGATGCGGTCGCCGCAGTTGTGGGCGCTCCTCCCCTGCTCGTGGCGAACGCCCCGGACGCGAGTTCCTGGGCGCCGGCACTGCGTTGCGTCCCCGACGTGCGCTCGGGCGCGGGGAGCCTGGGCGGCATCTACACCGCCCTGTGCGACGCACCGGGACCGGTGCTGTGCGTCGCCTGGGACATGCCGTTCGTGAGCGAAGCCCTGCTCCGGACCCTCGTCGCCGGCAGCGAGGGGTTCGACGCTTTTCTCCCCGTGAGCGGGGGGCGGCGCGGCCTCGAGCCGTTGTGCGCGGTGTACGGCCCGACCTGCCGCGCGCCGATCGAGCAGGCCATCGCCCGCGGCGACCTCCGCGCCATCGCCTTCCACGATGCCGTGCGGGTAGGTACACTATCGCTCGACCGGGTCCGCTCCTTCGGCGATCCCGAGACGCTGTTTTTCAACGTGAACCGGCCCGACGACCTCGAGCGGGCGGAACAGATCCACCTGCGGCTCGAGTCACTGTAAGTGACAGTCCAGCCGAGCCGCGGATTCAGCCGCGACTCGGGCGCGGAGGTGTTGTGGCGGCGACGCGCATTATCTCGATCATCGGGAAGAAGGACGCCGGCAAGACGTCGCTCGTGGTGGCGCTGGCCACCGAGCTGCGCCGCAAGTTCCGCGTCATGACGCTCAAGCACGGCACCCACGCGGCCGACCTGGACCAGCGCGGCAAGGACACCTGGCGCCATTGGCACGAGGGCAAGGCCGAGCGCGTGCTGCTCGAGGCGCCCGGCGCGCGCGTGCTGTTCGAACGCACGGACCACGAGGACGACCCCATCACCCTGACCCGGCGCTACCTCGACGGCGCCGACATCGTGCTGGTCGAGGGCTTCTCGGCCCACCCGCTGCCCAAGATCGAGGTGTTCCGCACCGCGGTCGGCGACGCGCCGATCTACGATCCGGCGCGCGACAACGCCGACCTGTGGGTGGCGATGATCACCGACAGCCCGACGTTCCGCGCCCCGTTCCCCGTGTTCCGCTTCAGCGACACGAGCTGGCTCGTGGCGCTCGCCAACCTCGCGTGGGACCGGGCCCGCATCCTCCCGCCCTGACCGGCGCCACGCCGGCCGAGGCCGCGCAGCTCATCGTCTCCGCGGTCCGGCCGCTCCCGGCCGAGCTGCGGACGCTGCGCGACGCGCTCGACCTCGTCACCACAGACGACATTGCGAGCCCGATCGACCTGCCCCCGTGGACCAACTCGGCCATGGACGGCTTCGCCTGCCGCTCGGCCGATGTGCACGCCGGGGTGGTGCTGCGCGTCGTGGAAACCATCGCCGCCGGGCAGTTCCCCCAGCACACGCTCGCCGCGGGCGAGGCCGCCCGGATCTTCACCGGCGCCCCGCTCCCCGCCGGCGCCGACGGCGTCATCCGGCAGGAGGATACCGAACCCGACGGCGACCGGGTCACGATCCGCGACCCACGCGACGCGGGCCGGAACATCCGCCTGACCGGCGAGGATATCCGGCGCGGGGCACTGGTGCTCCCCGCAGGCACCCCGCTCGGCCCGGCCCAGCTCGGCGTGCTCGCCTCCATCGCCCACGAGCCGGTGGCCGTCCATCGCCCGCCGATCGTCGCGTTCCTGGGATCGGGCGACGAGATCGTGGACCTCGACCGCCGCCAGGAGATCCTCGCCGGCAAGAAGATCGCGACCTCCAACTCCTACACGTTGTCAGGGATGATCCGGCGCGCGGGGGCCGTGCCGCGCGAGATGGGAATCGCGCGCGACACGAAAGGGTCGCTGCGCGACCACATCAGGCGCGCCGCCGGCTCGGATCTGCTCGTCACCACGGCTGGCGTCAGCGTGGGCGAGCACGATCTGGTGCGCGAGGTCCTGACCGACCTCGGCTGCGACCTGCGGCTGTGGCGCGTCCGCATGCGCCCCGGGGCGCCGCTGGGATTCGGCGTGCTGCCCCCTCCCCTGGGGCCCCTGCCCTGGATCGGCCTCCCCGGCAATCCCGTCAGCACCATGGTCACCTTCGAGCTGTTCGTCCGCCCCATCATCCGCCGCCTGCTGGGCCACGCCCGCCCGTTCCGTCGCACGGTGCGCGTCATAGTGGAGGACGACATCACCCTGGGTCCGCGACTGCGCCACTTCCTGCGGGCCATCGTCGAGGCGCGACCGGACGGGACCCTCGGCGCGCGGCTCACCGGAGCGCAGGGATCGGGGATTCTCACCTCGATGGCCCGGGCCGACGCCTTGCTCATCGTTCCCGAAGACCGGCCGCACGTCCCCGCCGGGGAAACGCTGACCGCGATCGTGCTCGACGATCCCCATCACACCGCGGAGCCGACATTCTGACGACGCGCGCGCGCCGCTGTCTGTTCGTGCTGGGAGTGTGCCTGCCCGGCCGCGTGGTGGCACAGCACGTCACGGCCGAATGGGGTGCACAGGCGATTCCGGCGCTCACGGAAACCAACGTCGTGCCGGGAGGTCGGTCGCTGGGAGAGCTGCGAGTGGTCCAGCCGGCGGCCATGCTGCACGCTGCGGCACTCGATGGCCGGTTGCGGCTCATCGGGACCCTGGATTTCGAGAAGTACACGATCCCGCACGGCGAGCTGTCGCCCGGGAGCTGGGGCGAGAGTTTCGTGGACCGCCGCCATCCCCATACCCTCGTGCACGAGCTGATGCTGGTGGGCGGCGGGCCGCACCTGTTCGCCGCGGCCGGCAAGGGGTTCGTGCCCTTCGGCACCGACGATCCCATGTCGCGGCCGACGGTGCGCTTCCCCGTCAATCACCATCTGAGCCAGATCCTCGAGCGGGCCGTCGTCCTGGCGGGCGTGCGCGTCGGGCCCGCGCTGCTCGAAGGCGCGTTGTTCAACGGCGACGAGCCGGTGTCGCCCGGCTCGTGGCCGGCGTGGGATCGCTTTGGCGACTCCTGGTCGGTGCGACTCACGGTCGGCCCCATCCAGGGGCTCGAAGCACAGGGATCCTATGCCTGGGTGAAGTCTCCCGAGGACCGCGGCGGTGCGGCTCCCGCCGATCGCAAGGCGAGCGCCTCCGCCCGCTGGGAGCGCGGGCGCTGGTACGGTGAGGTCGAGTGGGCGCGCACTGCCACTGCGGACGGGGCTTTCATCTTTCACTCGGTTCTCGCCGAGGGTGCGGTCACCCTGGGGAAGAATCGCCCCTACGTTCGCCTGGAGCGCAGCGACCGGCCGGAAGAGGAGCGCCTGTTCTCGAGTCGCTTCCGCACGCGCCGGCCGCTGTTCGACAACTCGATTCTGGGCATCACCCGCTGGACGGTGCTCACGGGAGGTTCGGCCCTCGACCTGAGCTGGCGGAAGTTGCGCTACACCCCGTTCGTGGAAGCGTCGTGGATCGGGATCGCGCGGGTCGGGGGCGGGGTATTCGATCCACAGGTGTTCTTCGGGCGCACGCGAGGCGTCGCTCTGACGCTGGGAGTTCGGCTCGCCACCGGCATGCGCATGCCTCGCATGGGTCGGTATGGGGGTTGGCCCTCGGAAGCCACCGGAAGGATGGACATGCCGATGCATGCGGGAGCCGAGGAGTGACGAGCGCGCGCGCCATGGTAGGCGCAATTCTTCTGTCCATGGGAGCGGCCTGCTCGAACGACGGCGGCACAACGAACCCGCCCCCGCCTCCCCCGGGCGACGTCGTGTTCGTTGACTCCTTGCCTATCCCGCAGAACTACGGCATTCACGACCAGTTCATCCGCGACGGGCTGGCGTTCGTATGCGCCTGGAACAGCGG
>DATGDT010000484.1:0-8585 GCA_035310725.1 Gemmatimonadales bacterium | reverse complement strand
TCGCCTGCCTGGTCGCCGGACGGCCGGGAGTTGATCCTCGTCTCGAACCGCGGCCACATCCACGGCTCGGGCGGGATCTGGCGCATGCCGGCCGAGTCGGGCGGCGCCATGCGGGAGCTCCGCTACGAGGAAACGAACTGGAAGGCGCGTCCCGACTGGTCGCCCGACGGGCATCGCGTCGTCTACAGCTCCTACCTCGGCCGCCAATGGAACCAGCTGTGGCTCATGACCGGCGACGGGGGCGACCCGGTTCAGCTCACCTACGGGGAGTTCGACGCCACCGCCCCGCGCTGGTCGCGGGACGGCTCGGCGATCGCCTACGTCTCGAACGAGGACGGCAATACCGCGCTCTGGGTCGTGCGGATCCCGGGCGGCGCGCGGACGCGCATCGCCGCTCGCGCGCGACACTACCTCCATCCAGTCGCGCGGCTGCGCCTCGCGCTGGTCGAACGGACGAGCGGGCGGCCGCTCGCCGCGCGCGTCCGTGTCACCGGCGCGGATGGCAGGGGCTATGCGCCGGATGACGCCTGGCGGCAAGCCGATCTCGCGTTCGACCGCGCCGTGCGGTCCGCCCCCTACGAGTATTTCGACGTGGACGGCTCGGCCGAGGTGACGGTGCCGGCCGGGACGGTCACCGTGGAGGTGACCCGCGGTCCCGAGTGGCGGCCGCTGCGACGGGCCCTGGCGCTCGCGGCGGGCGCTCGCGACACGGTGCGCCTCGCCCTCTCGCGTCTGGCCGACCTCCCCGCCGCGGGATGGTGGAGCGGGGACCTCCACGTCCACATGAACTACGGCGGCACCTACCGCAACACGCCGGCCCACCTGCTGCAGCAGGCGCGTGCCGAGGATCTCCACGTGGTGGAGAACCTGATCGTGAACAAGGAGCAGCGCATCCCGGACCTCGGCTACTTCCGTCCGGGAGGGGAGCGTGATCCCGCGTCCAGTGGGGACTACCAGCTGTTCCATGCGCAGGAGTTTCACACGGGCTTCTGGGACCATGTCGGGGTGCTCGACCTGCACGATCACTACCTGCTCCCCGACTACGCCGCCTATCGCAACACCCCGTTGGCGAGCCCGTACCCACCCAATGCGGTCGTGGCCGATCTGGTCCATGCGCAGGGCGGCCTGATGGGCTACGTGCACCCGTTCGATTACCGGCCCGACCCGCTGGACACCGCGGCCTCGCTCACCTCCGAGCTTCCGGTAGACGTGGCCCTCGGCAGGGTGGACTACTTCGAGGTGATGGGGTTCTCGAACCACCTGTACACGTCGGAGGTCTGGTATCGCCTGCTGAACTGCGGCTTCCGCATCCCGGCGGGCGCGGGAACCGATGCGTTTCCCAACTTCGCCATGCTGCATGGTCCCGTGGGACTCGATCGCGTGTATGTCCATACAGGGCCGGTGCTGAACCACGAGCGTTTCCTCTCGGGCCTCAAGGCAGGCCGCACCTTCGTCACCAACGGTCCATTGCTCGGATTCACGGTCGGCGGCAGGGAACCTGGTGATGAGGTGACGACGACTGCTCCCCGCTCCCTGCTCCCCGTCCACGTGACGCTGCGGTCCCTCGTGCCGGTCGACCACCTGGAGATCGTCGCGAACGGGAGTGTCGTGGCGTCCATCCCGCTGTCCGGCGATCGCACCACCGCCGACACGACGCTCACGATCCCGGTGTCCCGGAGCGGGTGGGTGCTGTTGCGCGCCCGGGGAGACGGTCCGCGCGAGCCGGTGCTCGACCTCTACCCGTTCGCCTCGACGTCGCCCGTGTACGTCACCGTCGGTGGGGCGCCGGTGCGCTCGGACGAGGACGCGAGCTGGTTCGTGCGCTGGATCGACCGGGTCGCGCGGGCGGCCGCGGCGCACCCGGCCTGGAATACCGCCGCCGAGCGCGACAGCGTGCTGGCGCTGATCCAGCGGGCGCGGGCGGAGTTCGTGCGGCGGGGCGGGGAATAGCCGCCGCTCCATCCCGAGCGATCTCCACAAGCGAAACAGCCCGGCCGATTATGGCCGGGCTGTTGTCGTGTTGCGAACCGCGAGGCGACCTCAGTTGATGTTGAAGGCCGCGCTCCCGATGAGGGCGAGGGCAGGACTCGTCCCGACGGCGGTCAGGGTGTAGCCCGTCCCGGTGTTGTTGATGCTGAGGTCGTTGAACGTCGCGACCCCGGCCACTGCGGCATGGACCTTCGTCCCGGACAGCACAGACCCGGCGCCGCCGGCATTGGTGCCCATCGCCACGGTGATCGTGCCCGCGTAGCCCGTGGCGACGTTGTTGAACGCGTCCACCGCCGTCACGACGACGGGAGGCGTGATGGCCGCGTTCGCCGCCGTGTTGGACGGCTGGACCGAGAAGATCAGGTGGTCCGCCGCCGCCGGGGAGATCGCGAACGTGCCACTCGTCGCCCCGGTCACCGAGGACGTAGCCGACAGGGTGTAGCCGGTCCCGACCTTGTCGACGCTCAACCCGGCGAAGGTCGCCACGCCGGCAACCGCAGCCACCGTGGTCGTGCCGGACAGTGTGGCGCCCACGGTCCCGGTCCCGCTGGTGATGGCCACGATAACGTTGCCAGTAAAGCCCGTGGCAACGTTGCCCAATGCATCGAAGGCCGTGACCTTCACGTCGGGGGTGATCCCGACGCCCGCCACCGCGTCGCTCGGCGAGACGGTGAAGACCAGGTGGTCCGCCGCGCCGCCCGTGATCTTGAACGCTTGGCTGACATCGCCCGCCAGAGCCCCCGAGCTCGCGCCGAGGCGGTAGCCATCACCCGCGGCATCGATACTGAGGTCGCCGAAGGTCGCGACGCCGTTGCTGACCGGCTGCGTGGTCGTGCCGGAGAGCGTTCCACCGCCCTGGTTTACGGCGATGGTGATTGTCACGTTCCCCACGAAGGTGGTGACCCGGTTACCGAAGATGTCCTCCACGTCGACCGTGACGGCCGGGCTGATCGGCGCCCCGGCGTTCGTGTTCGTCGGATCCTGGTTGAACGCCACCTGTGCGGCCGTCCCGGCGGTGATGGTGAATTGGTTGCTCGTGGCTCCCGCGAGGCCGGAGGCGACCACCGACAAGCGATAGTTCACGCCCTTCTTGTCGATCTTCAGACCCGAGAAAGTGGCGACGCCACCCACCGCCGCCTGCGTCGTGGTGCCGATCAACGTGGCGCCGTTCGTGCCGGTTCCGGCCGTGATGAAGACCGTCACGTTGCCGGTGAAGCCGGTGAGCAGGCTGTTCGACGCGTCGCGGGCTTCCACCGTGAACGTCGGGATCGCCTGATCAGCCGCCGTGCTCGTCGGCTGCGAGGCGAAGACCAGGTGGTTGGATGTCGACACCGTGATATCGAACGCGTTGCTGGTCACGGTGGAGCTCGTCGCGAGCGTGGGGCTCGCGGTCGCGTCGAGCGTGTAGCCGACGCCGGCGTTATTGATGCTCAAGTCACTGAACGTCGCCACGCCGGCCGCGGCAGCCTTCGTCTTCGTGCCGCCCAGCGTCCCGCTCCCCGGGTTCGCGTTGATGGACATCGTGACGTTCCCGGTGTAGTTGGCGACGTTGCCGAAGGCATCCAGCGCCGTCACTTCGATTTGCGGCGTGATCGGCGACAGCGCCGTCGCGTTGGACGGCTGCACCCGGTAGGCCAGGTGGTCGGCGGCCCCTGGGTTGATGGCGAAGAACCCGCTGACCGCCGGGGTCAGCGTACCCGAGGTGGCCGTCAGCTTGTAGTTGCTCGCCGCCTTGTCGAGCGTGATGCCGGTGAACGTCGCGGTGCCCGCCACGGCGTTGAGCGTCGTGGTCCCCGCCGTGATCGTGGCTCCCGGAGCCCCGGTGTTGGGCGTGATGGCGATCGTCACACTACCCGTGAACGACCCGTCCACCTGTCCCGACGCATTGCGCGCCTCGACCGTGATGTCCGGGCTGATCGCCGCTCCGGCCGCCGCACTCGACGGTTGCACCCTGAAGAACAGCGCCGTGGCGGTCGCGGGCAGCACATCGAAGAACGTGCTCGTGGCCGATGTGAGGCCCGGGGCCGCCGCTCCCAGCCGATAGCCGTTCGCCGCCACGCTCACGGTCAGCGTCGAGAAGGTCGCCACTCCGGAGACGGCCGCCCTCGTGGTTCCGGTAAGGGTCGCAGCGCCCGGATTGGTCGCCAGCGACATCACGATGTTGTTGGCGAAGCTAGTCACCAGGTTCCCGAACGCGTCCTGCGCCGCCACCTTGACCGACGGGAAGATGTTCGCCCCGACGTTCACGGTGGAGGGCTCCACGATGAACACCAGCTGGCTCGCCGTTCCCGGCGTGATGTTGAACGTGGTGGACTGCGCCGACGTCACACTCCCGTCCGACGCCTGCAGCCGGTAGCCCGTCCCCACCTTGTCGAGGAAGAGCCCCGGGAACGTCGCCACGCCGGCATTGGCGGCCACCGCCGCGTTGGACGGCGTCGCACCGCCGGGGTTCGTCGAGAGCGTCAGTGTGACCACGCTCGTGTAACCGGTGTTGATGTTGCCGATCGCGTCCTTCGCCACGACTGTGACGGTCGGCGCGATCGCCGCGCCGGCCTGCGCGGTCGTCGGCTGCTGCGTGAACAACAACTGCGTGACCGTCCCGGCGCTGATGTTGAAGCTCGCGCTGACGCCGTTCGTCAGACCCCCGCTCGTTGCCGTCAGCGTGTACGCCGTGCCGGCGCTGTCGATCGACAGCCCGGGGAAGCTCGCGACGCCGGCCACGGCGGCGTGCGACGCCGTACCCGTGAGGGCCGCTCCCGCTTTCCCGGTCCCGCCCGTGATCGCCACGCCGACGCTCGCCGTGTAGCTCGGGTCGGTATTGCCCAGCGCGTCCTGGGCGTTCACCTGGATCGTGGGAATCGTCTGCCCGGCGACCGTGGTCACCGGATTGACGGTGAAGGCCAGCTTCGTGGCCGCTCCGGCCGTGATGGTGAACGTGTTGCTCGACCCATCGGTGAGGCCCGTCGCCGACGCGACCAGGCTGTACCCGGTCCCGGCGCTATCGACGCTCAGGTTGGAGAACACCGCCAGCCCATTCGTCGGCGTGATGACCTTCGTGCCCGACAGCGTAGCGCCGGCCTTCCCGCCGGCGAGCGCGATGGTGATGTCGCCGGTGAAGCCGGCCACCGTGTTCCCCAGCGCATCCTGCGCCGCCACGGTGATCGGCGACGAGATCGTGCTGCCGGCGGTGGTGCTCGCGGCCGGCTGCACCGTGAAGGCCAGCTTCGTCGCGGCGCCCGCGGTCACGTCGAACCCGACGCTCGTGACGTCCGGCGCACCGGTCGCCGAGGCGACCAGCGTGTATCCGCTGCCGGCCTTGTTGATAGTGAGGTTCGAGAACGTGGCGACGCCCGCGATGGCGTTCACGGCCGTGGTGCCGCCCAGCGTCCCCCCGCCCGCGTTCGTCCCGATGGCGATGCTCACCGATCCCACGAAGGACGTCACCGTGTTCGCGAACGCGTCCTGCCCCTGGACGACCACGTCGGGCTGGATCACGGCGCCGGCCACGACGTTCGTGGGCGGCGCGGTGAACACCAGCTGCGACAGCGGGGCCGGGGCGATGTTGAACGCGCTCGAGTTCACGTCGGTCAGCGTCCCCGACGTGGCGTGCAGCGTGTAGCCCGTACCGGTCTTGTTGATGCTGAGGTTGCCGAAGGCCGCGGCGCCGTGGACGGCGGCGATGGGCGTCGTCCCCGACAGCGTGCCGCCGCCGGCGTTCGTCCCGATGCTCACGTCGATGTTCGCCGTGTAGGCCGTGTCGATGTTGTCGAAGGTGTCGAGCGCCCGCACCGTGACCGGGATGGCCACGCCCGCGACGCCGTTCACCGGCTGCTGCGAGAACACGAGATGGGTGGCCGCCGCCGGCGTGATCTTGAATCCGGTGCTCGCGATCCCCGTCACGCCACCCGCCGAAGTCGCCAGCGTGTAGCCGTCACCGGTCTTGTCGATGCTGAGGTTCGCGAACGTCGCGACCCCGGCCACCGCCGTCACCGACGCCGTGCCCGACAGCGTGCCGCCGCCCGCGTTGTTCCCGATGGCGACGGTGATGCCGCCGGTGAATCCGGTGGCGACGTTGTCCGATGCGTCGAGGGCGTGGACCACCACCGCCGGCGCGATCGCGACACCCGCCACCGCGTTCGAGGGCTGCACGAAGAAGATGAGGTGCGTCGCCAGGTTCGCGAAGATGTCGAACGCCGCGCTCGTGGCGCCGGTGAGTGCGCCCGAAGACGCCGCCAGCGTGTACCCGGAGCCCACCTTGTCGATGCTCGCCGCGAACGTCGCGACCCCGGCCACCGCGGCCACCGGTCCGCCGCCCGTGAGCGTGCCGCCGCCCGCGTTGTTGCCGATCGCGAGGCTGACGTTCGCCGTATAGGTGAGATCCGTGTTGCCCAGCGCGTCCTGTGCCGCCACCTGGATCGACGGTGTCACCGGCGCTCCGGCTGCCGTGTTCACGGGTTGTACCGCGAACACGAGCTTCGTCGCCGCCCCGGCGTTGATGTTGAACGCCGCGCTCGTCGCCCCGGTCAGGGCGCCCGAGGTGGTCGTCAGGGTGTAGCCCGTTCCGCTCTTGTTGATATTGAGCCCCGGGAACGTGGCCACGCCGTTCACGGCTGCGATGGTGGCGGTCCCGGACAGGGTGCCGCCGCCCGCGTTCGTCCCGATCGCCACGGTCACGTTCGCTGCATACGCGGTGGCGACGTTCCCCTTGGCATCGAGCGCCGTCACCTTAACGGCCGGCGCAATCGCCGCGCCCGCTGTGGCCGTCGTCGGCTGTTGCGTGAAGACGAGATGGGTCGCGGCTCCGGGGATGATGTTGAACGTCGAGCTGACGCCGTCGGTCAGCGATGCGGTCGTCGCGGTCAGCGTGTACCCAGTGCCGGCGCTGTCGATGGAAAGCGTCGAGAACGTGGCGACGCCCGCCGCGGCGCCGATCGTCGTCGTGCCGGAGAGCGTCCCCGCATTCGCGTTCGTCCCGATCGCGACGGTGACGTTACCGGCGAAGCTCGTGGCGACGTTGTCGAACTGGTCCAGGGCCGTCACCTTGACGGCCGGCGTGATGGCGGAGCCCGCCGCGGTGAGCGAGGGCTGCACCGTGAACGAGAGTTTCGCCGCGGCGGCCGGATTGATCGTGAACGCGCTCGAGACGACCGGCGTGACGACCCCCGAGCTGGCGGCGAGGGTGTAGCCCACACCCGCCTTGTCGATACTCAGGTCAGTGAACGTGGCCACGCCGGCCGTCGCGGCCTGGGTGGCCGTCCCGGAGAGCGTGCCGCCGCCGGCGTTCGTGCCGATGGCCACGGTGACGTTGCCTGCGAAGGTCGTCACCGTGTTGTCGGCTGCGTCCTGCCCGGTCACCGTCACCGCGGGCGCGATCGCCACCCCCGCCGTCGCGCTCGTCGGCTGCACGGTGAACACGAGCTTCGCCAGCGGGCCGGTCGTGATGGTGAAGGCGCCGCTGGTCGGGGACGTGAGTGCGCCGGAGCTGGCCGACAGCGTGTAGCCGACACCCGGCCGGTTGATGCTGACGGCGTTGAAGGTGGCGACGCCCGCCACGGCCGCGATGGGTCCACCGCCGCTCAGCGTGCCGGCGCCGGGGTTGGCCACGAACGCGAGCGTCACAGGGCCCGTGAACGCCGGCGTGGTGTTCCCCTGCGCGTCCTGGGCGGTCACCACGATCGCCGGGAGCGGCGATCCGGCCGACCCGCCCGCAGGCGGGGTCGTAAACACGAGCTGCGTGGTCGGTCCCGGGTTGACGTTGAACGCCGCGCTCGTTACGCCGGCCGGCGGCGCGCCTGCCGTCGGCGTGGCGGTCAGCGTGTAGCCCGTGCCGACCTTGCCGATGAGGAGATTGGTGAAGTTCGCGACACCGCCGGTGGCGGTGACGGCCGTCGTGCCGCCCAGCGTGGCGCCCCCCGGGTTGTTCCCGATCGCCATCGTGACGCTGCTGACGAAGCTCGTGGCCGGATTGCCGAATTGGTCCCGGGCCGTGACGACAGCCGAGATCGCCGCCCCCGCGGCAACCGTAGAGGGCTGGGTGGTGAACGCGAGCGCGCTCGCCGGGCCGGGGTTGATGTTGAAGGCAGTGCTGGTCACGGAGACGTTCCCGACGCTCGCCGTGAAGGTGTAGCCGTTCGCTGCCTTGGTGAGATTGAGGCTGTTGAACGTGGCGACGCCGCTGGCGGCGGTCACGGTCGCGGTCCCATTGAGCGTCGCGCCACCCGGATTCGTCCCGAGGCTGATGGTGACGTCGGCACTGGAGCAGGCCAGCGTATTCCCCGCGTTGTCTCGTACGGCCACGGTGACCGGGATGATGGATCCCGCGGCAGTCGTGCCAGGCTGCGTTGTGAACGCGAGTGCAGCCACGTTGCACGTGTTGACGGTCTTGTCGGAATGGCACGTCACCACCAGCAGGGCGAGGGCGGCTGCGGACCCTGCTCGCGCCAGACGGACGGAGAGCGAGCGAGGAACGCGACGGGGAACCGACCTGTCAGAGCGCATACGAGTGTCCTCTACGCACGTGTGAACGGAAATCCGGGGGGACTAAAGTAACCTTCATTGACCTTCATGGTAACTGCGTTCGGCCTTCCAACTCGTAA
>DATGDT010000483.1:0-12122 GCA_035310725.1 Gemmatimonadales bacterium | reverse complement strand
CGTGACGGGGAACGTGGAGTTGCCGGCGGGGGTGGAGATGGTGATGCCGGGGGACAACACGAAGATGGCGATCGAGCTGATCACGCCGATCGCGATGGAAGAGGGGCTGCGCTTCGCGATCCGCGAAGGGGGACGGACCGTCGGCGCGGGTGTGGTGACGAAGATCAAAAAGTAGACGGTCGACGGTCATCGGTCATCGGTAAACACCGACGACCGATGACCGATTACCGATAACGGGGTTCAGATGCCACGCGAAAACATCATTATGGAATGCACCGCGTGTAAGAGCCGGAACTACTTCACGACCAAGAACCGTCGGAAGCATCCGGAGCGGGCGGAGTGGAGCAAGTACTGTCCGCGGTGCAATAAGCAGGTGGCGCACAAGGAATCGAAGTAGCCGTGGCGACGGAGGCGCTCGCCCCCGCGAAGAAGGGGGTGCCGGGCCGGCTGATGGATTTTCTCCGCGAGGTGCGGGGAGAGCTCCAGAAGGTCACCTGGCCCGGCATGGAAGAGCTGCGGAAGGCCACGATCGTGATCGTGATCTTCGTGCTGGCCCTGGGCCTGTTCATCGGCCTCATGGACTCGCTGCTGCAGCTCGTGTTCGTCACCGGGGTGGCCTCGCTGTTCCGATGAGCGAGCACCGCTGGTACGCGATCCAGGTCACGGCCGGTCACGAGAACAAGGTGCGTTCGCTCGTGCAGCGGCGCATCCAGGAGGACCCGCGCCCGGAAGTCGAGCGCCCGATCCGGCAGGCTCTGGTCCCCACGCAGGAAGTCGTGGAGATCAAGAACGGCAAGAAGGTGACGGTGGAGCGCAAGATGTACCCCGGATACGTCCTGGTGGAGATGGAGCTCAACCAGGAGACGATCCACGTCATCAACGGCATTCAGGGCGTGATCAAGTTCGTGGGCACGGGACGCCTGCCGATGGCGCTGCGGCCGGACGAGGTGAACCGGCTGCTCGGCATCGCCGAGCCGGTGCCCGAGGAAGAGCCGAAGGAGGAGATCCCGTTCCTCGTCGGCCAGGTGGTGGAGATCACCGAAGGCCCGTTCTCGGATTTCAGCGGGACGGTGGAAGAGGTGCTCTCGGACAAGGGCAAAGTGCGCGTGTCGGTGTCGCTGTTCGGGCGGCCGACCTCGGTGGAGCTGGACTATTTGCAGTTGAAAGCACACTAGGCGACTGAGCGACTGAGCGCCTAGGCATTCCCCCACCACGGGGTACGTGGGAGTCCGCGCAGGCGGACGCGAGAGGAGATCCAGATGGCCAAGCCGATCATGGCGGTCGTGAAGCTGCAGGTGCCGGCGGGGCAGGCGACTCCGGCGCCGCCGGTGGGAACCGCGCTCGGTCCTCACGGCGTCAACATCATGGAATTCGTGAAGCAGTTCAACGCGAAGACCCAGAGCGCGGCGGGGATGATCACACCGGTCGAAGTGACGATCTTCAAGGACCGGACCTTCACCTTCATCACCAAGACGCCGCCCGCGGCCGTCCTTCTAAAGAAGGAAGCCGGGGTCGAGAAGGGGTCGGCCACGTCCAACCGCCAGAAGGTCGGCAAGGTGACGCGGGCCCAGGTGCAGAAGATCGCCGAGCTGAAGATGCCCGACCTGAACGCGACCTCGCTCGAGTCGGCGATGAAGATGGTCGCGGGGACGGCCCGCTCGATGGGGCTCGAGGTGGTGGACTGATGCGCACCCACGGCAAGCGGTTCCGCGCCGCCGCGGGGACGCTCGAGGCGCGCCGCTTCTACGCTCCGCGGGAAGCGGTAGACACCGTGAAGTCCGCGGCCTTCGCGAAGTTCGACGAATCGGTGGACGTGGCGGTGCGGCTGGGGGTGGACCCCAAGCACGCCGATCAGATCGTGCGCGGCACGGTGTCGCTGCCGCACGGCACCGGCAAGACGGTGCGGGTGCTGGCCATCACGGCCGGCGACAAGGCCAAGGAGGCCGAGGCGGCCGGCGCCGATTTCGTCGGGGTAGACTACATCCAGAAGATCAAGGACGGCTGGCTGGACTGCGACGTGATCGTGGCCACGCCCGACGTCATGGGGCAGCTCGGGGCGCTGGGCAAGATCCTGGGGCCGCGGGGGCTGATGCCCAACCCCAAGGCGGGAACGGTGACGATGGACGTGGGTCGGGCGGTCAAGGAGCTGAAGGCCGGGAAGATCGAGTTCCGGGTGGACAAGAGCGGCATCGTCCACGCCCCGATCGGGAAGAAGTCGTTCCCGGCCGAGGCCCTGGAGCAGAACCTCCAGGCGTTCATGGACGCGATCGTCCGGGCGAAGCCGTCGGCCGCGAAGGGGACCTATGTCCGGTCGGTGACGGTGTCGAGCACGATGGGGCCGGGCGTGCACCTGGACCCGGCGGGGTATCATCAATGAAAGCGACCAAGGCGCAGAAGCAGGAAACCGTCACGGCCCTCGTGGGGCGGCTGCGGCGCGCGCCCACGGTGTACCTGGCCGATTTTACGGGGCTGAACGTGGCCAAGGCGACCGAGCTGCGGCGGCGGTTGCGGGCGGCCGGCGTCGAGTACGTGGTGGTGAAGAACACCCTGGCCCGCCGGGCGCTGGAGGCGGCGGAGGTGTCGGGGTTGTCCGAGCATCTGGCGGGGCCGACGGCCCTGGTGCTCGCCGGAGCCGATCCGGTGGGTGCCGCGAAGGTGCTCGCGGATTTCGCGAGAGAGAACGAGAAGCCCGCCATCCGGGTAGGGTTGGTGGAAGGGAAGGCGCTGTCGGCCGATCAGGTGAAGCGGCTGGCGACGCTGCCCTCGCGGCCGGAGCTGCTCGCCCAGCTGGGCGGGGCGTTCCAGGCGCCGATGGCGGGATTCCTCGGAGCAATGAACGGCTTGCTGCAGATGATGGTGGGCGCGCTCGAGGCGCTCAGGACCCAGCGCGCCGCCGGGGCCGGCGCCGACTCATAGGAGAGGGAACACATGGCCACACAGACCGGTTTGAGCAAGGATGAGATCCTCGAAGCGATCGGCAACATGTCGGTGTTCGACCTGGCCGAGCTGATCGAGGCGTTCAAGTCGAAGTTCGGCGTGACGATCGCCGCGCCGGCAGCGGCGGCGGCGCCGGCGGGCGCCGCGGCGGCGGCGCCGGCGGTGGAAGAGCAGAGCGAGTTCACCGTCGTGCTGAAGAGCGGCGGCGAGAAGAAGATCCAGGTCATCAAGGAAGTGCGCACCATCACCAGCCTGGGCCTGAAAGAGGCCAAGGACCTGGTGGAAGCCGGTGGCACGGTGAAGGAAGGCGTGTCCAAACAGGAAGCCGAAGAAATCAAGAAGAAGCTCGAAGCGCAGGGCGCGGTCGTCGAACTGAAGTAGCCCGTGGACGCCGTACGCCATTGGGGCGTGCGGCGCACTCGTGGTCTTCTTCGGTTCTGACGACATGCGCGGATTTGGTCGAACTCCTGCTCGCTCGGTCGAGCCTTGTGTGCTCCGCCCCGGACCGGTTCGCGGTCCGGGGAGGCGGGGCCTTTTGCGTTTGGTACTGAGGTACTGACATGACGATGACGAAGACTGTGCCGATGGTGTCGTTCGGGAAGCTCGAGACGGGGATGCCGATGCCGCATCTCCTGGACATTCAGACGCGCGCGTTCCAGTCGCTGCTGCAGCCGGACGGCAAAGGCGCCGAACGCGCTGACGTCGGGCTGGAGCGCGTGTTCAAGGACCTGTTCCCGATCCAGGATGTGAACGGGAACTACTCGCTCGAGTTCGTGAAGTACGCGCTGGGCGAGCCCAAGTACTCCGTGGAAGAGTGCATCGAGCGCGACATGACGTACTCGGTGCCGCTCAAGGCGACGCTGCAGCTCGTCATCATGGAGGAAGTGGGCGAGACCACGAAGACCAAGCGCCCCAAGAACATCATCGAGAAGGAAGTCTACCTCGGTGAGCTGCCGATCCTCACGCCGCTGGGGACGTTCGTCATCAACGGCGCCGAGCGGGTGATCGTGTCGCAGCTGCACCGCTCGCCCGGGGTGGTGTTCGAAGAGAGCGTGCACCCCAACGGGCAGCGGCTGTTCTCGGCGCGCATCATCCCGTTCCGGGGCTCGTGGGTCGAGTTCACGATCGACATTCACGACGTGATCTACGTCCACATCGACAAGAAGAAGAAGTTCCCGGCGACCGCGCTGCTGCGGGCGTTCGGCTACGGGACCAACGCCGATATCCTGAAGCTGTTCTACGCCACGAAGGACATCGACATCACCGGGAAGCTCGAGGGCCGCGCGCAGAAGCGCGAAGTCCTGGGCACGCTGCTGGCGGTGGACGTCCCCGATCCCGAGAACAAGAAGGGCGAGCCGCTGGGTCGCGTGGGCGACGAGCTGACGCTCGACAAGTTCAACACCTTCCGGCGCGCCGGCATCACCAAGGTGACGGTGTTCGCCGGGTACACGAGCTACGATCTGCGCGAGGACGCGCAGCCCACCAGCACGCGCGAGCGGCTGGGGCCGCACATCCTGGCCACCGACGTGGCCGACCCCGAGACGGGCGAAGTCCTGGCGGAGTCGGGCCGCGAGCTCTCCGACACCCTGAAGAAGAAGCTGCTCAAGGCGGGCGTCCACCTGGTGGACGTGCTGCTCCCGGCGGGGCGCAGCGAGTCCCCGCTCATCAAGAACACGCTGGTCAAGGACCCGACGCACTCGGAGGCCGAGGCGCTGGAGCAGATCTATACGCTGCTGCGACCCGGCGAGGCGCCGAACCTCGAGACCGCGCGTCAGGCGCTGGAGCGGTTGTTCTTCCACCCCAAGCGCTACGACCTGGGGAAGGTGGGCCGCTACAAGATCAACCAGCGGCTGAAGCTCACCACGGCGCGGGATCACACCGTCCTCACCGAAGAGGACTTCATCGCGATCATCCGGTACCTGATCGAGCTGCGCGAAGGCCGGGGCTACACCGACGACATCGACCACCTGGGCAACCGCCGGGTGCGCTCGGTGGGCGAGCTGATCGCCAACCAGTTCTCGGTGGGCCTGTCGCGCATGGCGCGGCTCATCAAGGAGCGGATGAGCATCAACAACGATCCCGAGCGCATCACGCTCGACGATCTGGTGAACGCGCGCACCGTGAGCGCCGTGATTCAGGCGTTCTTCGGGAGCTCGCAGCTGTCGCAGTTCATGGATCAGACGAACCCGCTGGCCGAGCTGACGCACAAGCGGCGCCTGTCGGCGCTCGGCCCGGGCGGCCTGACGCGCGAGCGCGCCGGCTTCGAGGTGCGCGACGTGCACTACTCGCAGTACGGCCGGATGTGCCCGATCGAGACGCCGGAAGGCCCGAACATCGGGCTCATCACGAGCCTGTCGTGCTACGCGCGGGTCAACGAGCTGGGCTTCGTGGAGACGCCCTATCGCATCGTGAAGGACGGCCGGGTGTCCGACGAGATCCGCTGGCTGTCGGCTTCGGAGGAGGAGGAGTACGCGGTGGCGCAGGCCAATGCGCCGCTCACCGAGGACGGCCGCTTCGCCGAAGACCTGGTGCTGTGCCGCAAGCGCGACGATTACCCGATGCTGCCGCCCGCCCGGATCGACTTCATGGACGTGGCGCCGGAGCAGCTGGTATCGATCGCGGCCGCGCTGATCCCGTTCCTCGAGCACGACGACGCGAACCGCGCGCTGATGGGCTCGAACATGCAGCGGCAGAGCGTGCCGCTCCTCTTCCCGCAGGCGCCGCTCGTGGGCACCGGGCTCGAGGAAAAGGTGGCGCGCGACTCGGGGGCGGTGGTGATCGCCCGCCGGGCGGGCACGGTCACCCGCGTCACGGCCGATGAGATCATCATCGACACCGGCGACGAGGACCGCCGCGCGACCGACAATCCGCTGGCGCGCCTGAAGCAGCACGACCGCTTCCGGCTGAAGAAGTTCTGGCGCACCAACCAGGACACCGCGATCAACCAGCGGCCCCTGGTCCACGTGGGCCAGAAGGTGAAGGCCGGCCAGATCGTGGCCGACGGGGCGGGCACCGAGCGCGGCGAGCTGGCGCTGGGCGCCAACGTCACGGTGGCCTTCATGCCGTGGTATGGGCACAACTTCGAGGACGCCATCGTGCTGTCCGAGCGCCTGGTGAAGGACGACGTCTACTCGTCGATCCACATCCAGGAGCTCGAGCTGCACGTGCGCGACACCAAGCGGGGCCGCGAGGAGATCACGCGGGAAATCCCGAACGTCGCCGAAGAGTCGCTGGTGGACCTGGACGAGCGCGGCATCGTGCGCATCGGCGCCCACGTGAAGGCGGGCGACATCCTGGTCGGCAAGATCACGCCGAAGGGCGAGACCGAGCTGTCGCCGGAAGAGAAGCTGCTCACGGCGATCTTCGGCGAGAAGGCGAAGGACGTGAAGGACTCTTCGCTCAAGGTGCCGCCGGGGATGGAGGGCGTCGTGATCGACGTGAAGATCTTCTCCCGCATCGAAGACCAGGTGGTGGAGAAGGACCGCGGCGAGCGCATCGGCGAGGTGCGGCGCCTCGAGGGCGAGGAGAAGGCGCGGATCTCGGAGGCGATGGCGGCCGAGCTGCGCGACCTGCTGGCCAACCAGGAAGTGGGCCTGATGCTCAAGGCCGGCACCGTGGAGGAATTCCTGCCGGCGGGCACCAAGTTCACGCGGCAGCAGCTCGCCGAGATGGATTTCAACGACGTGGATCTGAAGACGCTGCGCGTGACGAACAAGACCGTGAACGAGCGGCTGCGCGGCGTGCTGGATGCCGCGGCGGGCGAGCGGGCCAAGATCGAGGAGAAGTCGGAGGACCAGATCGACAAGATCCTCCAGCCCGACGAGCTCCCCCCGGGCGTGATCCAGCTCGTGAAGGTGTACGTGGCCGAGAAGCGCAAGATCTCGGTGGGCGACAAGATGGCGGGCCGGCACGGCAACAAGGGCATCATCGCCCGCATCGTGCCGGAGGAGGACATGCCGTTCCTGCCCGACGGGCGGCCGGTGGACATCGTGCTCAACCCGCTGGGCGTGCCGTCGCGCATGAACGTGGGCCAGATCCTGGAGACCCACCTCGGGTGGGCGGCCCGGATCCTGGGCTTCGACGCGAAGACCCCGGTGTTCCAGGGGGCGGACGAGACCGAGATCGGCGTGCTGCTGCGGCTGTCGGGGCTCACGTGGGCGGCGGATGCGCTGCAGCTCCAGGTGCGGCCGCCGGAGATCGACGACGAGACCGTGCGTCGCATCGTGGCCGATCTGCGCCACCTGCCGCACGCCAACGGCGGGCGTCCCGACGTGTCGACGGCGGGAGTCGCGTTGCTCGGTTCGCGCGCGCTCTCGGCCGAGACGCGCGAGGTCTACCACAAGCTCGTGGACTTCCTCAAGTTCGCGGCGAAGGAGCTGGCCGAACGCTCGCTGGCGCAGGGGCGGGCGGAGCGGGACTTCCACGAGGCCCGGCTGGCCGTCGAGGAGGCCGGCAAGAGCGAGAAGGCGTCGATGAAGCACGGCTTGAAGGAAGTCGAGAAGCGGCTGGCCGACGACAAGCCGGCCGACGTGCTCGCGGCGAACGGCCTGCCGGCGCTGGCCGCGATGCTCGGACCGGCGTCGGAGGCGGACGCCGACCGGGCCGCGGACGAGATCCTGGGCCAGGCGGGGCTGTCGCCCGCGGGCAAGGCGCGGCTGCGCGACGGGCGCTCGGGGGAGTTCTTCACCTCGGACGTCACCGTGGGCTCGATCTACATGATGAAGCTGTCGCACCTGGTGGACGACAAGATTCACGCGCGCTCCATCGGGCCGTACTCGCTGGTCACGCAGCAGCCGCTCGCCGGCAAGGCGCAGTTCGGCGGCCAGCGGTTCGGAGAGATGGAAGTGTGGGCGCTCGAGGCATACGGCGCGGCGCACACGCTGCAGGAGATCCTGACCGTGAAGTCGGACGACGTCAACGGCCGCAGCCGAGTGTACGAGGCCATCGTCAAGGGGCAGAACCTGCCGAAACCCGGCATCCCCGAGTCCTTCAACGTGCTGGTGAAGGAACTGCAGGCCCTGGGATTGCGGGTGACCCTGGGCACGACCGAAGACGTCGAAGAGTAAGGGGAAAGGGAGCCTACCGATGATCGATTTCCGGAGCGGTCGCGAGCCCAAGAGCGCGAGCTTCGATTACATCCAGATCCGGATCGCGAGCCCCGAGGAGATTCGGGGACCGCGCGATTCCAAGGAGCGGGAGCGTCTGGAGCTGCAGGGCCAGCGCACCTGGTGGTCGTGGGGCGAGGTGACCAAGCCCGAGACCATCAACTACCGCTCCTTCAAGCCGGAGCGCGACGGGCTGTTCTGCGAGCGCATTTTCGGGCCGGTGAAGGACTGGGAGTGCCACTGCGGCAAGTACAAGCGCATCCGCTACCGCGGCGTGATCTGCGACCGCTGCGGGGTCGAGGTGACGCTGTCCAAGGTGCGCCGCGAGCGCATGGGGCACATCGAGCTCGCGGTGCCGGTGGCGCACATCTGGTTCTTCAAGACGCTGCCGTCGCCGATGGGCAACCTGCTCGACATGACGCTGCGCGATCTCGAGCGGGTGATCTACTACACGAACTACGTGGTGATCGACCCGGGCGAGCAGGAAGTCGAGGAGCGCGAGCTGCTCGACGAGGACCGCTTCCTCGAGCTGCGCGCCAAGGCCAAGGCCGAGGGCGACGGCGTCTTCCGGGCGGATATCGGGGCGCCGGCGGTGCGGGCGCTGCTGGAGCGCATCAACGTCGACAAGCTGTCCGATGAGCTGCGCGAGATGGTGGCCGTGGAGACGAGCCAGCATCGCAAGAAGCAGCAGCTCAAGCGGCTCAAGATCGTGGACGCGTTCCGCAACTCCGGGAACGCCGGCGAGGCGCGCAACAACCCGCAGTGGATGATCCTGGACGTCGTGCCGGTGATCCCGCCCGACCTGCGGCCGCTGGTGCCGCTGGACGGCGGGCGCTTCGCCACGTCGGACCTGAACGACCTGTACCGCCGGGTGATCAACCGGAACAACCGGCTGCAGAAGCTGATCCTGCACCGGGCGCCGGAAGTCATCCTGCGCAACGAGAAGCGCATGCTGCAGGAGGCGGTGGACGCGCTGTTCGACAACGGCCGCCGCTCCAAGGCGATTCGCGGGCGCGGCAAGCGGCCGCTGAAGTCGCTGTCGGACATGCTGAAGGGCAAGCAGGGACGGTTCCGCCAGAACCTGCTGGGCAAGCGCGTGGACTACTCGGGCCGCTCGGTGATCGTGGTGGGCCCGGAGCTGCGGCTGCACCAGTGCGGGCTGCCCAAGGCGATGGCGGTGGAGCTGTTCAAGCCGTTCATCATCCACAAGCTGGTGGAGAAGGGCATCGCCGAGACGGTGAAGCGGGCGAAGAAGATCGTGGAGAAGGAGTCGCCGGAAGTCTACGAGATCCTCGAGGAGATCATCGAGGACCATCCCGTGCTCCTGAACCGCGCGCCGACGCTGCACCGCCTGGGCATTCAGGCGTTCGAGCCGGTGCTGGTGGAGGGCAAGGCGATCCGCATCCACCCGCTGGTGTGCGCCGCGTTCAACGCCGACTTCGACGGCGACCAGATGGCCGTGCACGTGCCGCTCTCGTTCGAGAGCCAGCTCGAGGCGCGGCTGCTGATGATCTCGTCGAACAACGTGCTGAAGCCGTCCGACGGGCGGCCGGTGGCGGAGCCCAGCCAGGACATGGTGCTGGGGTGCTACTTCCTCACCAAGGAGCCGGCGGAATTCGAGGCGCGGCTCGCCAAGGCGCCGCGCGTCGGCTCGATGGCGGAGCTCGAGATGGGGCTCGCCGTGAAGCGCATGGCGTTCCACAGCCCGGTGCAGTACTGGTACGTCCCCCCGGTGGGCGCCGGACCGGCCGGCTGGGTGGCGACGACGGCGGGGCGGGTGATCTTCAACAGCATCCTGCCCGACATGCTGCGCAAGGACCTGGGCTTCCAGAACAAGGCGATGCGCAAGCGCGACCTCTCGGAGCTGGTGTTCGAGAGCTACCGCCGCGCCGGCCTCGCGCCCACGGTGCAGTTCCTGGACGGATTGAAGGAGTTCGGGTTCCGTTACGCCACGATGGGCGGCGTGTCGATCGGCGTCGCGGATCTCGAGATCCCGAGCGAGAAGGCGTCGCTGTTGCACGACGCGGAAGCCCGCGTCGAGCGGTTCCAGCGCGCCTACTCGACGGGCCAGATCACCTTCGGCGAGCGCTACAACAAGGTGATCGACGCCTGGACGCACGCCAACAACGACATCGCCGAGGCGATGGTCGCGACGATGCGGAAGTCGAAGGGCGGGTTCAACCCGGTCTTCATGATGTTCGACTCGGGCAGCCGCGGCAGCCGTGACCAGATTCGTCAGCTGGCCGGGATGCGCGGGCTGATGGCCAAGCCGCAGAAGAAGCTCACCGGCGGCATCGGCGAGATCATCGAGAGCCCGATCAAGTCGAACTTCCGCGAAGGGCTCAGCGTGCTCGAGTACTTCATCTCGACGCACGGCGCCCGCAAGGGTCTGGCCGACACGGCGCTGAAGACGGCCGACGCCGGGTACCTCACGCGGCGCCTCGTGGACGTGGCGCAGGACGTCACGGTCACCGAGGAGGACTGCGGCACCATCCTGGGTCTCGAGATGTCGGCGCTGAAGGAGGGCGAGGACATCATCGAGCCGTTGCGCGAGCGGCTGGTGGGGAACGTGGCGCTGGAAGAGGTCACTGACCCGCACGAGCTGGACGAGCACGGCCATCCCAAGGTGCTGGTGGAGGCCGGCAAGCCGATCGACGAGGATACGGCGCAGCAGATCGAGGACGCCGGGATCGAGACGGTGAAGATCCGCTCGGTGCTGACGTGCGAGGCGCGGCGCGGCATCTGCCGCATGTGCTACGGGCGCAACCTCGCGACCATGGGGCTCGTGGACCTGGGCGAGGCGGTGGGCATTCTCGCCGCGCAGTCCATCGGCGAGCCCGGCACGCAGCTCACGCTGCGGACCTTCCACATCGGCGGCACGGCGGCGCGGATCGCCGAGCAGACGGTGCGCAAGACCAAGGTCGAGGGCGTGATCGAGTACGGCGAGCGGCTGGTGTTCGTCGAGACGCCCGAGGGCCAGAAGATCGTCACCAGCTACGAAGGCGAGCTGGTGCTGAAGGCCGCCGCGCACGGGCCGAAGGACGGGGCCACGGGCAAGCTCGCCGTGCACTCCCGGTTCCACGTCCCGCTCGGCGCCACCCTGATGGTCGAGGACGGCCAGAAGGTGGCCCGCGACGGCGTGCTGTTCACCTGGGATCCGTACACGAACCCGATTCTGACCGACGTGCCGGGCATCGTGCGCTTCGTGGACATCATGGAGGACGAAACGGTCCGCGAGGAGCTGGACGAGATCACCGGCCGGCGCCAGCGGGTCATCATCGAGGACCGCGAAAAGAAGCTCCACCCGCACATCGAGGTCGTCCAGAAGAAGGGCGACAAGGAGAAGCGGCTGCGCGACTTCGTCATCCCCGAGGGCGCCCAGCTCACGGTGGAAGACGGCCAGGAGGTGCACGCCGGCCTGGTGCTGGCCAAGGTGAGCCGCGAGGCGTACAAGACGCGCGACATCACCGGCGGCCTGCCGCGGGTGGCCGAGCTGTTCGAGGCGCGGCGTCCCAAGGACCCGGCCACCATTTCCGAGGTGGACGGCACGGTGCGCTTCGGCGACATCAAGCGCGGCAAGCGTGAGATCTTCGTCCACCCCGAGGAGGGGGAGGCGCAGGTCTACGAGGTGCCGGCCGGGAAGCACTTGCGCGTGCACGAGGGCGACCGCGTGCGCGCCGGCGACCGGCTCACCGAGGGTCCCGTGAACCCGCACGACATCCTGCGGATCAAGGGCCCGCGCGCGGTGCAGGAATACCTGCTGAACGAAGTGCAGGAGGTGTACCGCCTGCAGGGCGTGAAGATCAACGACAAGCACATCGGCGTGATCGTGCGCCAGATGCTGCAGAAGGTGAAAGTCGTGGATCCGGGCGACACCGAGTTCCTGGAGGGCGAGAACGTGGACAAGCTCACGTTCCGCGAGTCGAACCAGCGGACCAAGACGAAGGGCGGCAAGCCCGCCACGTCGGAGCCGTTGCTGCTCGGCATCACGAAGGCGAGCCTCACGACGCAGTCGTTCATTTCGGCGGCGTCGTTCCAGGAGACCACGCGCGTGCTGACCGACGCGGCGATCCGCGGCGC
>DATGDT010000482.1:0-4123 GCA_035310725.1 Gemmatimonadales bacterium | reverse complement strand
CGAATCCCGCTCATCTGACACTCACTCGCTCAAGAGTCTCGCGCGCCGCCGCCGCGTCCCGGGCCAGCTGGTCCACCAGCGCCTCGCGCGAGGCGAACGTCTGGACGTCGCGCAGGCGGCGCACCCACTCCACCAACACCGTTTCACCGTAGAGGTCGCCGGTGAAGTCGAACAGATGGACCTCCAGGCCACGCTCGGCGACCCCGAACGTCGGCCGCGACCCCTGATTCATCATGCCACCGTACCGACCGCGTCCCCCACGACCGTCAGGGAGTCCTTCAGGGTCTCCCGTCCCCGGTCCTTCGACCGTCACCCACACGGCGTAGACCCCGTCGGGTGGGAGCAGCTTGCGCCCGTCCGGCACCGGGAGATTGATCGTCGGAACCCCGATCGTCCGCCCGCGCCCCGCGCCCCGCGTGACGTCCCCCAGCGCCGCGTACGGTCGCCCGAGCCAGCGGGCGGCGAGCGCCAGGTCCCCGTGGGCCACCGCGGCGCGGATCAGCGTGGAGGAGATCGGCTGGCCATCCTCCCGCACCGCGTCCACCACGTCCACGCGAAACCCGTCCGCGATCCCGATGCGGCGCACCACGTCCACATCGCCCGCGCGACCACGACCGAATGCATGATCGTGGCCCAGCACCAGCTCGTCCATCCCGACCTGCCCGCGCAGCACGTCGCGCACGAACTCCTCGGGTCCCAGCCGGGACAGCTCGGGCGTGAACGGCAGCGTCACCACCCGGTCCACGCCGCTCGCCATGAGCAGCCGCTGCCGCTCCGCGGGCAGCGTGAGCAGGCGCGGCGCCGCGGCGGGATTCACGACGGCGAGCGGATGCGGATCGAACGTGACCACCACGCTCTCGGCTCCGCGCCGCCGCGCCCGCGCCACGATCTCGGCGAGCACCGCCTGATGGCCGCGATGCACCCCGTCGAACGTCCCGACCGTGACGACCGCGCTCACTCGGCCACCACGACCCGCGGCTTGAGCATGCCGCCCATCGCTTCCGCCACCGCCAGGAGCCGGCCTGCGTGCAACAGGGCCACCTGCGCGCCGTCCGCCTCTCGCGCCGGAATCGTGCGGCCGTGGATCACCGCCGCCCGCTCCGCCTCGTCCAGCTCCCGGTTCGGCAGCGACGCGACGAGCGACGCCGCAGGACGCAGGTCCGCCGCCGTCACCGCCTCCGCCGACCGGGCGTCCTCCAGCCGGAACGGCCCCACCGCGGTCCGCGTCAGCGTGACCAGGTGGGCGCCGCAGCCGAGCGTCTCGCCCACGTCGCGGGCGATGCTGCGCACGTACGTTCCCGCGCTCACCGTGGCGCGGAACCGCGCGTCGGGCGGCGTCCAGTCCTCGAGCACCAGCGACTCGATCTCGACCGGCCGCGCCGCGAGCTCGACGGCTTCGCCGCGCCGCGCCCGCCGGTACGCGCGCTCACCGGCGACCTTCACCGCGGAATGCGCCGGCGGTCGCTGCCACGTCGCGCCCATCCGGCCGGCCAGCGCCGCTTCGACCGCCGCGCGGTTCAGCACCCGCCAGGCGTCGCTCGTGGCCACCGGCGCACCGGTGACGTCGTCGGTGGTCGTGGCCACGCCCAGCCGCATCGTCCCACGGTACTCCTTGCGCCAGCCACTCGCGAAGCGCGCGAGCCGGGTCGCCCGCCCCACGACCAGCACCAGCAGTCCGTCGGCGAAGGGATCGAGCGTCCCCAGGTGCCCCACGCGGCGCACCCCGAGCGCACGCCGGACGACGTCCACCACATCGTGCGAAGTCGGGCCGGCGGTCTTGGCGACGAGCAACACGCCCCCCGCGTCGATCAGTCGTCCGACTCCTTCAGCTCCTTCAGCACGCGGTCGATGTGCTGCGCGTGCTCCAGCCCGCGGTCGAGCCGGAAGTGCAGCTCGGGACTGGTGCGGAGTCGCAGATCCTTCGACACCGCCGCGCGCAGGAACCGGGCGGCGCTCGCCAGCCCCTCCAGGCTCCGGGCCTTCTCCTCTTCCGTGCCCATCACGCTCACCGACACGGTGGCGTGGGACAGGTCCGCCGTCACCACCACTCCGGTGACCGTCACGAAGCCGATGCGCGGATCGCGCACGTCGCCGGTCAGGAATTCCGCGACGGTGTGGCGGACCAGCTCCGCTACGCGCTCGGGACGATGGCTCGGGGTGCGCATCTCAGAGCCAGCTCGTGCTCGAGTCGACGATGCGCGCCCCGTCCGCCCCCTCGACCAGCCGGTCGGCCTCCCGCAGCACCTGCTCGGCGTGGTGGCGGTCGGTGCTCACGACGGCGACCGACAGCTCCGCCCGCTGCCACAGATCATGATGATCCGTCTCGGCCGCCGACACGTTGAACCGCTGATGCAGACGGTCCTTCAGGCTCTTCACGATGTGCCGCTTCTCCTTGAGGGAGTGACAGGCGTCCAGATGCAGCTCCCAGGTGATGAGTCCGACGATCACGGCTCACGCGCCCCGGGCCGCCCCTCCCGCGCCGGCTCCGGCGTCGAGCGAGCGGGCGATTTCCTCGATGCGATAGGCCTCGATCAGGTCGCCGACCTTGATGTCGTTGAAGTTCTCGACACCGATGCCGCACTCGAAGCCCTCGCGGACCTCGCGGACGTCGTCCTTGAACCGCTTGAGCGACGCCAGCGTGCCGTCGTACACCTCGACGCCGCTGCGGATCACCCGGACGCGTCCGGTGCGAGGAATGATCCCGCTGCGCACGAAGCTGCCGGCGATGGTGCCGACCTTGGCCACCTTGAACAGCTGACGGACCTCGGCCTCGCCGAGCACGACTTCCTTCTTCTCCGGCGCGAGCAGCCCTTCCATGGCCGCCCGCACCTCGTCCACCGCCTCGTAGATGATGCGGTAGGTGCGGATTTCCACCCGCTCACGCTCCGCCGAGGCCCGCGCGTTGGAGTCGGGACGCACGTGGAAGCCGATGATGATGGCCCCCGACGCCTTGGCGAGGAGTACGTCGGAATCGGTAATCGAGCCGACGCCGCGATGCACGACCTCCACTTTCACCTCGGCGGTCGAGAGCTGCCCGAGGGCGTCGGCCAGCGCCTCGGCCGGCCCACCCTGATCGGCTTTGATGATGACGCGCAGCGACGCCGCCCCGCCGGCGACCCGCTCGGCCATGAAATCCTCGAGCGTCTTGACGCGGCTGGTGCGCCGGTGCTGCGCCTCACGCTCGAGGCGCTGGCGCTTCTGCGCGATGTCGCGCGCCACGCTCGCGTCCTTCACCGCCTGGAAGGTGTCCCCGGCCTCCGGCACGCCCTCGAACCCGAGGATCTGCACCGGGGTCGATGGCCCCGCCGCCGGCACGTTCTGGCCGCGCTCGTCGAACATGGCGCGCACGCGGCCCGAGAACTGACCGCAGATGAAGTCGTCGCCGACCTTGAGCGTCCCGGTCCGCACCAGGATGGTGGCGACCGGCCCCTTCCCCGGATCCAGCGTCGCCTCGAGCACGGTCCCCTCGGCGTGGCGGTCGGGGTTGGCCTTGAGATCGAGCAGCTCGGCCTGCAGCAGGATCTGATCGAGCAGGGCGTCGACCGCGGTGCCCTTCTTCGCCGAGATCGCCGTGGACAGCGTGGTGCCGCCGAACTCTTCGAGCACGACGCCGTGGGACAGCAGATCCTGCTTCACTTTCTGCACGTTGGCGGTCGGCAGGTCGATCTTGTTGATGGCGACCACCAGCGGCACGCCGGCGTTCTTGGCGTGCGAAATCGCCTCGATCGTCTGCGGCATGATGGCGTCGTCGGCGGCGACCACGAGCACCACCAGGTCGGTGACCTGCGCCCCGCGGGCGCGCATCGCGGTGAACGCTTCGTGGCCGGGCGTGTCGAGGAAGGTGAGCGACCGTCCGTCCTTGAGCTTGACGTTGTAGGCGCCGATGTGCTGGGTGATGCCGCCGGCTTCGCCCGCGACGACGTTCGTCTTGCGGATGTGGTCGAGCAGCGAAGTCTTGCCGTGGTCCACGTGTCCCATCACCGTGACGACCGGCGGCCGGGGCCGGAGCGTCTCGGCCAGGTCGGCCGGCTGCTCGGGCGCCGCGATCGCGTACTCCTCCTCCTTCACCGCCTGGAACCCGAACGCCGACGCGATCAGCTCGATCAGGTCGAAGTCGAGCCGC
>DATGDT010000481.1:0-3032 GCA_035310725.1 Gemmatimonadales bacterium | reverse complement strand
TGGAGCGGCTCCGGCGCCGGCTTGCAGTCCCGCGTCGTTCTCTATCACGGATCGTTCCAGGCGCTCTCCCGGCTTGGCGACTTGGACTGGCGCGAGGAAGCCTGGGAGACGCTGACCCACGAGCTGCGCCATCACCTCGAGTGGCAGGCGGACGTCGCCTCGCTCGAAGCGTACGACTGGGCCGCGGAGCAGAATTTCGCCCGGCACGAGGCGGAGCCGTTCGATCCGGTGTTCTACCGCAACGGCGAGCAGCTGGGTCCCGGGGCCTTCAAGGTCGACGACGACGTGTTCATCGAGGCCGAGCAGGGAATACGGAGCAGGGAGCAGGTCGAGTTGTCCTGGCACGGGCGCAAGTATCGTATCGGGCCGCCGGCCGCAGCCGCCCGGCGCAGCTGGGTGTTCGTCACGCTCGAAGGGCTCGACGAGCCGCCGCCGGGGGACGCGGTGCTGGTCCTCCCCGGTCGGTCTTCCATGCTCGATCTCTTCGGGCGCGCGCCGCGCCCCGAGTCGAGCGTGGCGACGGTGGAACGCGTGGGGGAGGTGGATGACGTCGAATAACGAGCATTCGCGACGCCGCATCCTTCTTTTGTTGTTCGTCGGCGTCCTGATGGGGGCGCTGGACATCGCGGTCGTCGGGCCGGCGCTGCCGGCGATCCGGCAGAGCCTCGGCATCGACGAGCGCGCCGCGGCGTGGCTGTTCACGATCTACGTGCTCACGAATCTCATCGGCACGCCGCTGATGGCCAAGCTGTCGGACCGCTTCGGGCGTCGCTTGCTGTACGTGGCGGACACGGCACTGTTCGGCGCCGGGTCGCTGATCGTCGCGTTGGCCCCCAGTTACGGGGTGCTCCTCGCCGGGCGGGCGATTCAGGGCCTCGGAGCGGGCGGGATTTTTCCCGTCGCCGCGGCGGTCATCGGCGACACGTTTCCGCCCGAGCGGCGCGGTGGGGCGCTGGGGCTGATCGGCGCGGTCTTCGGGCTCGCCTTTCTCGTGGGTCCGATGCTGGGAGGCGTGTTGCTGCGGTTCGGGTGGCAGTGGCTGTTCGTGGTCAACCTCCCGATCGCAGTCTGGGTGATTCTGGGCAGCCTGAAGCTGCTTCCCGGCGGCCGCCCTTCCGTGGAGGCGCGGTTCGACTGGGCCGGAATGGCGGTGCTGGGCGCGGCGCTCACGGCCCTCGCGTACGGCGTGTCCACCATCGACGCTGAGCATTTCGCGATCTCGGTCCTGTCGGCCCGGGTCTGGCCGTTTCTGCTGATCGCCGTGGCGCTGGTGCCCGTGTTCGTGCTCGCCGAGCGTCGCGCGGCGGACCCCGTGCTGCGGCTCTCCCTGTTTCGCTCGTCGCAGGTGGGGATCACCGCGGGCCTCGCCATCGGGGCGGGGCTCGGGGAAGCGGCGTCCGTGTTCGTTCCCACGTTCCTGGTCGCGGCGTTCGGCGTCCCCACGTCGACGGCGAGCTTCATGCTCCTGCCGGTGGTCGTGGCGCTCGCCGTAGGGGCGCCCGTCTGGGGGCGGCTGTTGGACCGGACGGGATCGCGCCTCGTCGTCGTGCTGAGCACGCTCCTGATCGCCGCGGGGATGTTCGTGTTTGCCATCCTGGCGACCACGCGCACGGGCTACTACACCGGCGCGGTGCTGGGCGGGCTGGGGCTCGCGGGACTGCTCGGCTCGTCGCTGCGCTATTTGATGCTCAACTCCACGCCCGCCGGCGACCGGGCATCGGCCCAGGCGGCGCTCACGATCTTCATGAGCGTGGGGCAGCTCGTCGGCGGAGCGGCGGTAGGAGCGATCGTGGCGTCGGCGGGTGGCGGGGTGCCCGGGTTCGAGCGGGCGTTCGCGGTCATCGGCGTCGTCGCGCTGGCCCTCGCAGCGGTGGCGCTCGGCTTGAAGGGACGCCGGGAGGAAATGGCCGCGGCCGCCGCGGGTTGAAGTTCCATCCCTTTTTTCCTCCTCTTCTCAGCCTCGCTTCAGCCCGCCTGCACTAGTCTGCGCTGTTCGCGAATTCGGTCCTGAAATGGGGGAGGTGTTCATGAAGACGTCCCGCCTGGCGATCGGGATCGCCTTGCTCGGCGCGGCAGTGGCCTGCATCGACAACCGAGTACCGGTCAGCCCACCGCAAGCGAATCTCGTCGAGGGATCGCCGTCGATTACGGCGGATCTGGCCGCACTGGGAAAGTTGATCTTCTTCGACGAGAACCTGTCGCTGAACAGCAACCAGTCGTGCGCTTCGTGCCACGCCCCCGAGGCAGGCTGGACCGGAGCGCTGTCATCCACCAACGCACACGGCGCCGTGTACGAGGGCTCCGTTCCCGGCGCCTTCGGCGCGCGCAAGCCGCCCAGCTCCGCCTATGCGACGCAGAGCCCGATCCTCCATCTCAGCGGCGTGAAGAAGCACGCCGTGTTCACCGGCGGCATGTTCTGGGACGGCCGCGCGACCGGGGAAATCCTCGGCAGCCCCACGGCCGAGCAGGCCAAAGGCCCGTTCCTGAATCCGGTCGAACAGGCTCTGCCCACCGCGGCCGCGCTGGTCGGCCTGGTGTGCGGCGCCTCCTATGGTGACGTTTTCCGGGCCGTGTGGGGCGAGTCGATCTGCGACCCCGCCAACGTCGACCAGGCGTACGATGATATCGGCTTCTCGGTCTCGGCGTTCGAAGGATCGTCGGAGGTCAACGCCTTCACGTCGAAGTTCGACGCCTTCCGGGCGGGCCAGGCTACGCTCACCCGCGAGGAGCGGCGCGGATGGGCATTGTTCAATGGACAGGCGAAATGCGCCGGCTGCCATGTGGGAAACGGAGAGCACGCCCTGTTCACGGACTACACCTTCGACAACATCGGCCTCCCGCAGAACCCGGAGAATCCCGCCGGCCTGGGGTTCTTCGACCCCGGTCTGGGCGGTTTCCTCGAGCAACGCGCCGATTACTCGTCGTATGCCACGGCGAATCTCGGCAAACACAAGGTGCCCACGCTGCGCAACGTGGACCTGCGGCCCTCTCCCGACTTCGTCAAAGCGTACGGGCACAACGGCTACTTCAAG
>DATGDT010000480.1:0-2812 GCA_035310725.1 Gemmatimonadales bacterium | reverse complement strand
CTGAAGGAGCGCGAGCCGGCGGAGGCCGCGGTGGTGGCGGTGGACGAAGTGGGCAACCCGACGATTCTCGCCACCCTCACGGTGATCGCGGCGATCCTGCCGATGGCGTTCGTGTCCGGCCTGATGGGGCCCTACATGCGGCCCATCCCGGTCGGCGCCTCGGTGGCGATGCTGTTCTCGCTGGCCGTGGCGTTCATCGTGACACCATACCTCGCGCTGCGGCTCGTCCGGAGTCACGCGGCGCCGGCGAGTCAGGCCGCGGGTGCACCGCGGGCCGCGGAGCCCCGTCTGGCGCGCTGGTACCGGCGATTGCTCGAATCGCTCCTGGGGGACCGGCGCCGCCGCTGGCGTGCCTACGGGATCGTCGGGGTGTTGCTGCTCGTGTCGATGGCGTTGGTGCCCCTGAAGCTCGTTACCGTGAAGATGCTGCCGTTCGACAACAAGAGTGAATTCCAGCTGATCGTGGACATGCCCCAGGGGACGACGCTCGAGCGCACCGCCGAGGTGGCCCAGGCGCTGGCCCTCACGGTGGCCCGCGACGCGGCGGTGCGCGACGTGCAGACCTACGCCGGCGTGCCGGCGCCGTTCAACTTCAACGGCCTGGTGCGGCACTACTTCCTGCGGCGCGGCCCCACCGTCGCCGACGTGCAGGTCAATCTCGTGCCCAAGGACGCGCGGGCGGCGAGTCACGCCGTCGCGTTGCGCCTGCGGCGCGGAGTCGATTCGGTGGCTCGGGAGTACGGAGCGGCGGTGAAGGTGGCGGAGATTCCGCCGGGTCCGCCGGTCCAGGCGACGCTCACGGCCGAGATCTACGGCCCCGACTACGCGGCGCAGATCGCCGCGGCGGCGCGGGTCCGCGACGTCTTTCTGCGGACGGGCGGCGTGGTGGATGTCGATTGGTCGGTGGCCGCGCCGCACGCGGAAGTGCTCGCAGCCGTGGGACAGGCCGAGGCGGCGCGGGCGGGCACCAGCCCGAGGGATGTGGCCCAGACGATCGCCGCCGCGATGGGCGGGGAAGGCGCGACCGTCGGGCTGCTGCACGACGACGCGGCGGCGGAGCCGGTCGCCATCCGACTCGAGCTGCCGCCGGCCGCGCGGGGTTCGGTCGGGGATCTGGCTGGCCTTCCGGTCGCCACCGCCCGTGGGGCCCGCCGGCTCGGGTCGCTGGCGGCGCTGGACAGCGTCCCGGCGCCGCAGCCGATCTACCACAAGAACCTCCGCCCGGTCGTCTACGTGACCGGCGACGTGGCGGGGAAGCTCGAGAGCCCGGTGTACGCGATGCTCGCCATGGGCGACTCGCTGGCCACAACCGGCGGCGGTCTCCCCATCCACTGGGCTGCTTCCCCGACGCTCACCGAGCAGCCCCTGCTCGTGTGGGACGGGGAATGGCGCATCACCTATGAAGTGTTCCGCGATCTGGGGATCGCCTTCGCGGCGGTGCTCGCGCTGATCTATCTGCTCGTGGTCGCGTGGTTCCAGTCGTTCAAGACACCGCTCGTGATCATGGCGCCGATCCCGCTCACGCTCGTCGGCATCCTGCCCGCCCACGCCCTGACCGGCGCGTTCTTCACCGCCACCTCGATGATCGGCATGATCGCCCTGGCGGGCATCATCGTGCGGAACTCCATCCTGCTGGCCGATTTCGTGGAGCTGGGTCTGGAACGCGGGGAGTCGCTGCACGACGCGGTGATCGCCTCGGGCCTCGTACGGGCGCGTCCGATCGTGCTGACCGCGGCCGCGGTGGTGATCGGCGGCGTGGTGATGGTGTCGGATCCGATCTTCCAGGGGCTCGGGATCGCGCTGATCGGCGGCGCCGTCGTGGCGACCGCGCTCACGCTCGTCGCCGTGCCGCTGCTCTACTTCGAGGCGCACCGATGAAGCTGGTCATGATTCTCGTGGACGCCGACCGGGCGCCGGACGTCGAGGCCATCCTCGAGCACCGCGGGTTGCCCGGCTATACCGAAATCCCGCAAGTGCTCGGCAAGGGGCACACCGGCCGCAAGCTCGGCACGCGCGCGTTTCCGGGTGCCACGGCGCTCTACTTCACCGTCATTTCCCCCGCGCAGGTCGCCGGGCTGGCCGAGGAGCTGCGGCGCCTGCGCGAAGCACGCGGCTCGGCCGAAGGGCTGCGCACGTTCACGCTCGACACGGAGGAGCTGTTATGAAGATCCACTATTTGATACGCCGCTTCGCCGGAGTATTCGTCCTGGCTTCGCTCGCCTTGGGCTATTGGGTGAGCCCTTACTGGTTCCTGTTCACGGCGTTCGTCGGGGCGAACCTGTTCCAGTCGAGCTTCACTCGCTGGTGCTTCCTGGAGCGGCTGCTGCAGCGGGCCGGGTGCGGGCACGAGCGGGTGGCGTGAATCCCCCGTGAAGTCGGGCCTCGGCGTCGTGCCGAGGCCGACTCCAAAACTGGCAAGGTGAATCGAACCGCGTCTATCAGCAAATGGCGGACACGATCTCATCCGCATGTAGGACGGAGTCCTACGGCGGAGTCTCCGGAGCTGGAGGCTACTGCCGATACAACTGCGGGAACTTTTCCTTGAGTCGCTCGAGCTTCGGCAGATCGTTGTAGACGATGTACGGCTGCGTCGGGTGGAGGGCGAGGTAGTTCTGGTGATACGCCTCGGCGGGATAGAACGCGGCCAGGGGCACCACCTCCGTCACGATCGGCGCCGGGTAGACGTGTCGCGCGTTCAGCTGCGCGATGAAGCCCAGCGCGCTGCTGCGCTGGGCGCTGTCCACGTAGAAGATGGCCGAGCGGTATTGCGTGCCCACGTCGGGACCCTGGCGGTTGCGCTCGGTAGGATCGT
>DATGDT010000479.1:0-5290 GCA_035310725.1 Gemmatimonadales bacterium | reverse complement strand
CGGTGTTGGTGGAGTGGGTGCGCCGCCTGCGCGACGTCCAGACGTTCGCCTCGCGCGAGGCGCTGGTGGACCAGCTGGCCCGGGACGCGGCGGCGGCGCGCGAGACTCTTGAGCGAGTGAGTGTCAGATGAGCGGGATTCGCGGTCGCATCATCACGATTGTCGGGTTGCTCCTGGTGTCCGTCTGGTTCCTGCTGCCCAAGGACGCGAAGATCCGCGTCCCCGACAAGCTGACGGGCCGGATGAAGGACACGACGGTGCGACGGGTGCCGATCAACCTCGGCCTCGATCTCCAGGGCGGGATCCACCTGGCGTTGGAGGTGGACCAGTCGAAGGGCCCCGTGGCCGATTGCGCCGACGCGATCCGCCGCGCCGAGCGCGTGGTCCGCACCCGGGTGGACGAGTTCGGCACCACCGAGCCGGTGGTGCAGGTGGTCGGGAATTGCCGCCTCGTGGTCGAGCTGGCGGGCGAGAAGGACCCCACGCGCGCGAAGTCGATCGTGATGCAGACCGCCTTTCTCGAATTCCGCATCACCGACATGAAGAACCTGTTTCGCGATGCGCTGCCGGCGATCGACAACGCCCTGCGCCTGGCGGGGGTGAAGGGACCGGCCGGCGCGCAGGTGAGCGCGGTCAGCCAGCTCTTCGGCGCGGACACGACGAAGCAGGGCGCGACCAAGGACACGACGCCCGACGCGAACGCCCCGGGCGCGCTTTCGGCGCTGCTGTTCCAGGGCCAGCTGCCCGGCGAGTTCCTGGTGCCCGAGGAGCAGGTGCCGCGCGCCGAGAGCCTGCTGGCGCGGCCGGAAGTGCAGGCCGCAGTGCCGCGGGGCCTCGATCTGCGGTGGGGCACCGCCGTCGAGTCGCGCGGCGCCCGGCCTTATCGCGCGCTCTATGCGGTCGAGAACCGGCCGATCATCACCGGCGAGGAGCTGACCAAGGCGAGCGCGCGGCGCGATCAGCTGAACAATCATTCGGTGGTCGTGTTCGACCTGAGCCGCCGGGGCAGCCGGAAGTTCTGCGAGGAGACCGGCCGCCACGTCCACGACTACATGGCCATCATGCTCGACAACCGGGTGCAAGGGCAGCCGCCGATCATCAACGATCAGATCTGCGGCACCGGCCAGATCGACCTGCAGAACAAGCCGCTCACCGAAGCCCAGGATCTCGCACTCGTGCTCCGGGCGGGCGCATTGCCGGCGCCGCTGCAGGTCATCGAGGAGCGCACCATCGGTCCGAGCCTCGGCAAGGATTCCATCGACGCCGGGATCCGGGCGGGCGTCGTGGGCGTGGTTCTCGTCATCCTGATCATGATCGTGTACTACCGCCTGTCCGGCGTGCTCGCAGTGTCGGCGCTGAGCCTCTACGTAGTGCTGACGCTCGCCGGGCTGTCCGTCTTCGGATTCACCCTCACCCTGCCGGGGCTCGCGGGTCTCGTGCTGTCGGTCGGCATCGCGGTGGACGCCAACGTGCTGATCTTCGAGCGCATCCGGGAAGAACTGCAGCACGGTAAGACCGTGCGGCTGGCGGTGGACGAAGGCTTCAAGCACGCCATGAGCGCGATCATCGACTCCAACGTCTCGACCGCGCTGACGGCGTTCATTCTCTACCTCGTGGGGACGGGCCCGGTGCAGGGCTTCGCTATTACCCTGATCATCGGCATCGCGGCGTCGATGGTGACCGCCATCTTCGTGGTCCGCACCTTCTACCTCGTCTGGCTGCGCCGTCGGCCCGACATGCAAACCCTGAGCGTCTGATGATCCGATTCTTTGCGAACGCGAATTACGATTTCATCAAATGGCGCCGCTGGGCCTACGGCTTGACGGCGCTGGTGATCGTCCCCGGCATGATCCTGCTGGCCGCGCGGGGATTGAACTACAGCATCGAGTTCACCGGCGGCACACTCCTGCAGGTCGAGATGAAGCAGGCGGTGCCGACCGCGGAGCTGCGCTCCACGCTGGATCGGGCCGGCATCCACGGGGTCGAAATCGAGACGTTCGGCGCCGACACCGCGTACCTGATCCGCGCGCGGATCGGCGCCGGGGCGACCACCCCCGGCGGGGGCACCGAGGAGACCGCGGCTGCCGTTCGCCAGGCCCTCACCGCGCAGTACGCGGGCGACACCACCGCGTACAAGATCGTTCGCTATGAGGCGGTGGGCCCCAAGGTCGGCCGGGAACTGCAGGGGAAGGCGTTCCTCGCCATTCTCTTCTCGTTCGTCGTGACGTTGATCTACCTCGCGATCCGCTTCGAGTGGCGCTTCGGACTGGCGGCCGTGCTCGCCACGTTCCACGACATCCTCACCACGATCGCGTTCATCCGCTATTTGAATCTTGAGGTGAGCCTGGTCGTGGTCGGGGCGGTGCTCACCATGGTCGGGTACTCGCTCAACGACACGATCATCATCTTCGACCGGGTGCGCGAGAACCTGCGAAAGTTCCGGCGCCAGAACCTCTACGAGATCCTCAACCTGTCGATCAACGAGACGCTGCCGCGCTCGATCCTGACGCACGGGACCACGATGGCAGCCACGCTCGCCCTGGTGATCTTCGGCGGTGAGGTGATCCGGCCGTTCGCGCTGGTCATGACCTTCGCGATCTTCACCGGGACCTTCTCCTCGATCTACATCGCCGCGCCGCTGCTGCTGTGGATCGAGAAGCGCTGGCCCGGCACGGACGTGCGCGGCGCCCGCGCGTTCGCCGGTCGCGCGCCCGCCACGAGCGCCCCCGTGCCCCCCGCGCCCGTGACGCCGCCCCTCCCGGGTGGCGGAGGCCGCTCCAGGGCCGCGGTCTGATCGTGCTGGTCGACGCCCACTGCCATCTGGCGGATGGGGCGTTCGACGTCGATCGCGTGGCCGTGCTGGCCCGCGCCCGCCGGGCCGGGGTGGGCCACGTGGTGGTGATCGGGGAGTCGGTGACGGGCAGCGAGCGCGCCCTGGCCCTCGCCCGGGCGACGCGGGGTCTCTCCGCCACGGCCGGCGTCCATCCGCACGAAGCGAGCGCTTGGAGCCAGGAGGTCGAGCGGCGTCTGCGGGACCTGCTGGCCGATGCGGCCGCGGTCGCCGTGGGCGAGACCGGCCTCGACTACCACTACGATCACTCCCCTCGCGACGCCCAGCGCACCGCCTTCGAGTCACAGCTGTCCCTGGCCGCCGAGCTGGGCCGCCCGGTCGTGGTGCATGCCCGCGCCGCGGACGACGACATCGCGGCGTTGCTGCGGGTCTGGGGCCGCCGGGTGCCCGCCGTCGTGCTGCATTCCTTCAGCGGGGGGGACGGGCTGTTCGCGGCGGGGATGGAGATCGGGGCGTATTTTTCGTTCAGCGGCATGATCACGTTCAAGAACTGGATGCGTCACGACGCACTGACCGACTGTCCGCCCGACCGCCTGCTGGTCGAGACCGACGCGCCGTTCCTCGCGCCGGTGCCGCATCGAGGACGCCGCAACGAGCCCGCCTTCGTGCATGACACGGCCGCCGAGCTGGCGCGGCGGCGCGGGGAGCCTTTCGAGGAGCTGGCCCGCCGCACCTCGGAGAACGCGCGGCGCGTGTTCGGAGATCGCATCGCCACCACGCTTGACGAGAGGGAGGAGCCCGCGTGACGACCGCCGTGAAGGTCCCCACCGATATCGAGATCGCCCAGGCCGCCAGGCTGCGGCCCATCGCCGACGTCGCGGCCGAGCTGGGACTGGCCGAGGACGAGGTCGAGTTCTACGGCCGCTACAAGGCGAAGATCTCGCTCCAGGCGATCGAGCGCCGGGCGCCCAGGGGCCGGCTGGTGCTCGTGACGGGGATCAACCCCACGCCGGCGGGGGAGGGGAAGTCCACGGTCACCGTCGGGCTCGCCCAGGCCCTGGGCAAGCTCGGGAAGCGCGGGATCCTCTGTATTCGCGAGCCGTCGCTCGGTCCGGTGTTCGGGGTGAAGGGCGGGGCCGCGGGCGGCGGGTACGCGCAGGTCGTGCCCATGGAGGACATCAACCTCCACTTCACGGGGGACTTCCACGCCATCGCGAGCGCGCACAATCTCCTCTCGGCGATGCTCGACGCCCACCTCCACCACGGCAACGCGCTGGGGCTGGACACGCGGCGTATCACCTGGCCCCGCACCATCGATATGAACGACCGCGCCCTGCGGCAGATCGTCGTCGGCCTGGGGGGCATGAACGGCGGGCCCACGCGCGAAGAGCGCTTCGTCATCATCCCGGGTTCCGAAGTCATGGCCATCATGTCGCTGGCGACGAGCCTCGCGGATCTGGAAACGCGGCTCGCCCGCATCGTCGTGGGGCTCACCCAGGGAAGAACCGCAGTGCGCGCGTCCGACCTGAAAGCGCAAGGCGCAATGACGCTGCTGCTCAAGGAGGCCCTGAAGCCCAACCTGGTGCAGACCCTCGAGGGCGGTCCCGCTCTGGTGCATTGCGGTCCGTTCGGCAACATCGCCCACGGCTGCAACTCCGTCATGGCGACACAGCTCGCCCTGCGGCTCGCGGATGTGGTGTTGACCGAAGCCGGCTTCGGCGCCGATCTGGGAGCGGAGAAGTTCTTCGACATCAAGTGCCGCATGGCGGGCCTCAAGCCCGAAGCCGCCGTGGTCGTCGCGACCGTGCGGGCGCTCAAGATGCACGGCGGCAAAAAGAAAGATCAGCTCGGCACGCCCGACGTCGCGGCGGTCCAGCGCGGGGTCGAGAATCTCACCCGGCACGTGCGCAACGTGAAGAAGTTCGGCGTCCCCTGCGTGGTGGCGCTGAACCGGTTCATCACCGACGCCGACGAGGAAATCGAAGCGGTGCGGGCGGCGTGCGCCGCGGAGGGCGTCGACTCGGTCCGCTGCGAGGTCTGGGAAAAGGGAGGGGAGGGCGGCAGGGAAGTGGCGCAGGCGGTCCTCGAGCTGCTGGACCAGGGGAAGGCCGCGTTCAAGCCGCTCTACGACGAGCGCCGCCCCATCGCGGAGAAGATCGAGACCATTGCGAAGGAGATCTACGGCGCGGGGAGCGTGGCGTACGCGCCGCCGGCGGCCCGGGCGCTCGAGCTGCTCCCCAAACTGGGACTGGGGGAGACCCCGGTCTGCATGGCGAAGACGCAGTACTCCTTCAGCGATGACCCGACGAAGCTCGGCGCGCCCTCGGGGTACACGCTGCAGGTGCGCGACATACTCCCCTCCGCCGGCGCGGGATTCGTCGTGGCGCTGGCGGGCGACATCATGACCATGCCGGGGTTGAGCAAGAGTCCCGCCGCCGAGCGGATCCGGCTCCATCCCGACGGCACCATCGAGGGCCTGTTCTGATGAAGACCATCAAGA
>DATGDT010000478.1:0-7384 GCA_035310725.1 Gemmatimonadales bacterium | reverse complement strand
TTCCGAATCAGCGCATAGCCCACGTTGTTGAAGTTGTACGTGGCGAGCTCGCGCATGAGCTGGTTCCCCTTGGTCTTCTCGCCCGCACCCACCAGGGCGACGGCGTACTGGTACTTGATGTAGGGGTCGACCAGGTTGCCCAGCGCGAATTGCGCAGCGGCTGCCCGGAAGTTGCTCTGGTACAGCGCGATGTACCCCTTCAGCTCGTGCACCGGCTCCAGCTTGCGCGGGTTCCGGTCCTGCGCCACGAGCGCGGCCACCCGGTCGGCTGCCCGTCCGGCTGCGGCGTAGTCACCCTTCCGTGCGGCGAGCCATCCATTGAAGTATGCGACGTTCGCCTCGGCACCGCGCTGGAATGCTGCGCTCCCGGACGCCTTGGCCTGTTGCAGCAGCAACGGGGTGCGCAGCGTAAGAGCCTGCTCGGCAGCGGCGAAGTCTCTGGTGTGGATCGCGATGACGGCGACATCCGACAGCGCGCCGATCTTCACGCCTAGCGCCCCCGGCACGCCCATCGCGTCGACCCCGGCGACGAGCTGGTTGAGCTCGGCAATCGCCGCCTTCGGGTCACCGGCGTGGATGTTCACATACGCCCGGAAGGGGACGTACGCGGCTTTCTCGTTGCCGCGACCAACCGCGATGGCTGAATCGTAGTCGGCGCGTGCCGCGGCGTAGTTGCCCGCGAACGAGTTGACGTGCCCCCGCTGCTGCAGCAGTGACGCGTCGGCGGGGTTCAGCTCGTGGCCGCGGGTGTATTCGGCTCGGGCCTGATCGAGATTGTTCTGGGCGCGATACACATCACCCAGCAGATCGTGCACGAACGGCTCGTTGGGGGCGAGCGCCTCGGCCTGTTGCATGTGCTGCAGCGACTTGGCGAAATCCTTCGGCTCGCCGGACAGATACGAGTTCCCCAGGTCCGTCTGGGCGACGAGGAGTCGAGGAGCCAGGCCCACGGCCTTCATCATGGAGACCCGGGCGTCCGCGTTGCGGTTCAGCGACGATTGCACGCCGGCAAGGACGAGATACGCCCGCGGGCTGTCCGGATACTTCGCCACGAGCTGCTGCGCCAACACCAGCTGGCCGTTCACGTCGTTGTCGAGGCCCTTACGCGCGATCTGGATCTGCAGTCGTTCGGCGTCTGAGGCAGCGGCGACGTGCCGCTCGGCGAGCTCGAGGTTGGTCCGGAACTCCGCGAGCGAGTTCCCCGTGCTGGCCACGTTGAGGTATGCCAAGGCGAAGTTCGAGTCGGCGGCAACGGCCGCCTTGAAGTGAGCGTTCGCATCGAACACGCGCCCCAGGTCGAGCTCGCGCTGTCCCATGAGGAAGTGATTGCGCGCGTCGGTCGAGTTGGTCGTGATCGGCAGTTTGATGATTCCGCTGGTCACGGCGTCGAGTGCGCCGAGATCGCGGGGGTGCTGCGACATCACTTGGGCGACGCAGGGGGCCTGCAGCAGGAGCGCTGCGGCGGCAACTGCGAATGCGCCACGGAGACTAGACAATGGGAAACTCCCTGAAATGAGAATTGCTGCGTGAACGGCTAAGGAAGGAAAGGCGGCTTGCTTAACAAGCATTGTTCAGCAGCTGTAAGCATAGCGGCATATGCTTAACATAGCAAGTAAAACATCTGCCCTTGACCAGAAGCCCACTGCCCTAAAGGAGTTACCGATTGTCACATCTGCCGCCGCTTCCCCTCTCCCGAGGGGAGAGGGGGCCACGGGGTGAGGTTAGCGCCTGGGTCGCGGAACCTTGGCTCCCTTACGGCGAGCCTCAGAGAGCCCGATCGCGATCGCCTGCGTTCGGCTCTTCACTCGGCCTCCCTTGCCGCCGCGCCCGCTTCGCAGCGTGCCGCGCTTGCGGCGACGCATGGCGCGTGCGACGCTGCGGCTCGCGGCGGGTCCGTAGCGTCGGGATCCGCGTTTCCTGCTCGCTTTACGGGAAGGCATGTCGACCTCCGAAGAGGGATCCGTCCCACTCTACCCCTACGGCCGCGGTTCGGCTGAGCGCGAGTGTGGCCGCGGTCACACCCGCCCGGGTCACGTGGTCTCGAGGCGGGAGAACTCGCACGAGCCGCCGGGTTACGACAGGACGCAGGCCCCCACATAAGGAGGCACCATGCAGACCAGACAGCGAATGTTGTCCGTCGCCCTCAGCGCGGCGGTGCTGGCGTCCGTCAGTCTCAATGGTTGCGCGACGCACACGCAGACCGGCGCGGTCGTCGGCGCGGCGGGCGGCGCCGTCGTGGGCGGCGCGATCGGGAAAGCCACCGGCTCCACGGCGCGCGGCGCGATCATCGGCGCGGCCGTCGGCGGCACGGCCGGAGCCATCATCGGCTCGCGGATGGACCGGCAGGCGAAGGAGCTGGCCCAGAACATCCCGGGCGCCAAGGTCGAGCGCGTCGGGGAGGGGATCCAGGTGACGTTCGAGTCGGGGCTGCTGTACGACTTCGACTCCGACGTGGTGCGGGCCGAGGCGCGCAAGAACCTGCGAACGCTGGCGCAGAGCCTCGACAAGTATCCCGGCTCCGACATCCTCATTGTCGGGCACACCGACCAGGTCGGGCCGGCAGCGTACAATCAGAGCCTCTCCGAGCGACGCGCCGCCGCCGCGGCGGACTATCTGGTGCTGCAGGGCGTCGATCGAGACCGGGTCTCGACCCGGGGGAAGGGTGAGACCGAGCCGCTCGCGAGCAACGACACCGAGCGCGGGCGGGAGCTGAACCGGCGGGTGGAAGTGGCGATCTTCGCCAGCAAGGAGTACAAGGCGCAGGTGGCGCAGCGGTAACGACTGGGCCCCTCCATCATCTGGAGGGGCCCATTGTTTCAGATCTCCGTCCGTCGGTGCACGACCAGGCGGAGGAAGCCCTTGACCGCCAAGTGCAGGAACATGTAGGAGATCAAGGCGATCACCACCGGGAGCGCGAAGGTGCTGCCGTCCTCGGCGACCGGGCTCGACACGATGCCGCGGAACATGCCGTAGAAGGGCTCCGTGATATTGCGGATCAGCTGGACGAAGCCGGTATGGGAATTCGCGCCGATCACGCCCAGCGACAGCCGGATCACCAGCAGGCCATACAGCACATAGAACAGGTAGTCGATGTATTGCGAGAGCCGCGCCAGGCCCCGCTCGCGGATCACGGTGCGATCGGTGCGGACCACCTGCTCGATCGCCTTGCCGCGGAGCCTGCCGGCCACCTCCTCCATGCGCTGCAGCTCGGTCGTCGTCGCGCGCTCGGCGCGCTCGGCGATCTCCTCGTTCACCTCACGCTCGACCTGGGACTTCATCGAGCCGTGCAGTGCGGCCCGACGGGCTTCGTCGGCAGCCACTTTGTTGTAGTCCATGTGGATCCTCCTGCGCGGGGAAAGGGGCGTGTGTGCCGGTGTTCGTCCGCGCCATCTGCAGCTACCCACATGGGACCGGAATTGTTGCCCCGCAGTCGTCCGCGCCGACCAGCCGCGACGTGATTGCTGTCACACCGCAGTCAGCGAGCTAGAGGATCGTGTCGAGCCGGCAGGAGAATCCCTGTACCACGTCCTCGCCGTCCAGAACCTGGTCGCCCGACACGATCTCCTCGGTGCCGTCCTGCCGATACACGCGCGCGGCGCGGCGATCGGGATCGACGACCCAGACGAGTCGCGTGCCGGCCGAGAGCCAGTCGGCGACCTTGGCCAGGATCTCCCCGGGGCGATCGCCGGCCGAGAGGACCTCGGCCACGAGATCGGGGGCGAGGTCGGGGAACCCGGTGGGCTCGGGCGTGGGAACGCGCTCGCGGCGGACGAACGCGACATCGGGGGCCCGCACGGTGTCCGGTGCGCGGGTGAGGGTGAACCCCGTTTCCGCCGCGTAGACGGCGCCCAGTCGGTTCCCGATCACGTAATTGCCCAGTTGCAGCGCGAGGTTCAGGACGATGCGGCCGTGCCGCCCGCCGGCGGGTTCGCGGACCACAAGCACGCCTCGCACCAGCTCGACGCGTTTGTCGGGGATATGGAGTTGGAGCAGCTCATCGGCGGTCAGCAGACCGGGAGGCGAGGTCATGGGCGGAACGTACGAGGGCTCGGTGGGCATCGCAACACAAAGTGGGCACCGTGCGTCAACCATCACTCAACACGGATCGACGAGTAGCGCTCTACCTACGGCTCCCCAAGCCGATGCCGACGCGCAACAGGAGGAGGTCCACCGGTGTCTCGTTCGGGGTGAAGCGGATCGAGCCGTCCGGCTGCTCCTGGATGCTGCCCTCGTGGAGGTAGCGGACGGTGGCGTTGTGCTGGTAGCGCACGGAGAGATCGAGCGAGATCGCCTTGCGGCGCGAGAGGGAGATGTAGAGGCCGGCATCGCCCCCGAACGCGACCGTGAAATCATCGAAGTTGGTCGTATTGGCGAACGGCACTCCTTCGTTACTCGATCCGCTCGCCGAGGATTCGGTGAAGAAATAGGAGAAGCCGACGTCACCCCCGAGGTAGGGTCGCACCGCGCGGCCGGGGAACGTGATCTGGGGACCGAGCGCGACCGACACGATGTTGTTGTTGGTCGTCACGTCCACCAGGATGCGCCCCGTGCTCGGCAGCAGCGGCACCGTCTGCGTTTCGCTGCCGTAGATCACGTAGGCGACGTCGATGCGCAGACCGAAGCGATCCTGTCGCCCGAACGGATGGAGCAGCAGGGCGCCGTCCAGCTCCCCTCCCACGCCGACGAACTGGTTGAATTGGCCGAGCGGCACGGCCGCGCCGAGCCGGAAGCCGAAGAGCGGTGCGCCCTCCGCGAGGCTCCCCCGGAGCGAGGCGTCCTGGGCGGGTGCTGCAACGGCACACAGGGAAAGGATTATCAACAGTGGGCTGATTCGCACGGACGACTCCGACCGGGTACCAGTGCATGTAGTACCGGGGCGGATGAGATAGGCGTGAAAACAGTCGTCAGAACTCGTTCCTCACCCCCTGTCCCCCTCTCCGCGCTCGGGCCTCACCCCCTGACCCCCTCTCCGCAATGCGGAGAGGGGGAACTAAGTGCAGGGTTCGAGCTTCAAGACTTGGTGGACTCGCTGGACCGGAATGCCGACAGGTGCACGATCCGGCCGTCCGCGACGAGCGCGGCACCGACGACGTTCGCCCCTTCCAGGCGCACATCTTCGCCCAGCCCGACGGCCGGATAGGTCTCGGCCTTCGCGCCGGTAACCGCTGCAAGGAAGTCCCCGGGTGGCTGGGGCTCCTGAGTGGCCGCGCGTTCGCCGCTCGTGTCGATCGCGTCCAGGGCGTAACTGCGGACGAGCTTGTCGAGTAGCGCCTCGAAGGGCTCCGAGCTGTCGAAGATGTCCAGGCCGAAGGGACGGCCACCGATGGCGAAGACCGCTCCCACCTGGCCCGCGGCGGGGCGGAACGCCCGCACGTAATCCTCGATGCTGGAGAGATGGCGCTCGTAGATATCGCTCATCGCCTCCGTCGGGGACTGTGCGCCGAGGCTCGCCATCTTCTCGCTGATGCCGAGCCACACCGCGCGCTGGTTGGCGTCGCGTGTGCCGGCGCTCCTGAGGGAGCCCGTCACGTTACTCATGTGCCTGGCCCGCGCTGCGGCGTAGATGTGGTGTTGCGAGGCAGAGAAGTCCCGCGAGCGGTAGCTCCAGCGCCCGCGTTCGACGCACGACACCGGGATCGGGATCACCCGTTTGGCGGGCACGAGGATGCTGACGTTGACGACCCGGTTCTGCTTCGCGCCGACCAGCTCTTCGCCATCGATGATCAGCACCGGCTGCGCACCCTCGTTGGCGATGGAGAGCTGGGGTACGCTGCCGCCTTCGGATACCTCCGTGATGCGGAGTGTGCCGCTCCCGATCGCCTGCCGCAGCGTGAGGTAATCGGGCGAATGCCCGCCGCCGTTCAGCAGCGGGTACATCGTGAGCTTCTCGAACGTCGTCTCCGGTCCGAAGCGGAGGTGTTGAAGGGTTTCCCTGATCAGGTCCATGGTTTGTATTCTCCTCTGCCAAATCATTTCTTCGGCGGCCGCCGCCGGGAGAGCTTCTCCTCGTACGCCACCTTCATCTCCCAGTTGGCATGTCCACGAGCCAGGTGGTACTTGCGATCCGCGGCCCCGTAGCGCCGCTGTTCGAGTTGCGCCGCCTCGGCCTCCAGGTCCTCGATTTCCTCGGCGACGCCCGCCTCGGCCCCGAAGGGACGCAACCCGTGGGCCGCGTCCCGCAGCGACCGGCACGCGGAAAGGAAGTCGCCGTGGTCGGCGTGCTGGACGGCGTCCTCCCGCGCCTGGGCGGCCTGAAAGCGCACGAAGGTCCGCTCCACGATGGGTTCCACGTGATCGGCGCCGTCGAGATTGGCGACGATGGGCAGGGTTACGACCTGGTGCTCGATCCCCTCCGCGGTGATCGCGTCGGAGCTGACCCGCACCTCGGCGACCTGGGTGCGGCCCAGGTCGGGTACGTTCTCGACGTGCATGATCGCGCCGAGCGCTTTGGGTGAGGTCGCGTAGAGGTCTCCGAGTGTGACCAGCCACCCTCCTTCGGGCGTGCGCGACAGGGGATAGCGCTGCAGCAGCGTGACGCCGGCGACCTGGGGGTGGGCCGGCCGGATCTCCACCGCGACGTTCTGGGCGGCGAGCGCAACGAGGCCTTCGATCTCCTCGGAGAAGATGTCGGTCATGCGGTCGATGCTTTCGATGTACCAGTAGTTGCCGCCGCCGGCGGCGCTCATGTCGCGCAGCAGTTCCTCGTTGAACTGGCTGCCGAAGCCGATGCAGCTCGTGGTGACGCGGGCCGAGGCGGCCCCCCGCGACAGGCCGACGAGGCGCGAGATCTCGGTGATGCCCTGATTGGCCATCCCGTCCGTGAACAGGACGACGCGGTTCGTCCCTTCCACGAGGCCGGAATCCACGTGCTCGCGCCCTTTGAGCCAGCCGGCGGAGAGGTTGGTGCTGCCGCGGCTGAACACCGCGGCGATCGCATCGCGCGCTTCGGAAGAGTCGGCCGCGAGCGGCCCGAAGATGGTTTCGACTTGGTCGTCGAAGATCGCGACGGAGAGCCGGTCGGTGGGCCCGAGGAACTCGGTGAGCCGGATGGCGGCCTGTTTGGCAGCGTGCAGCGGTTCGCCATCCATGGACCCGGAGCGGTCGAGCACCAGGGCGAGATTGATGGGGGCGCGACGGGGCGGCGTCTCGCTCGAGAGCGTGACGAGGAGGCCCACCTGGTGGGCGTTCTGGGTGGTGAGAAACTTGGTAGACAGCTTGACGTCGGTCTGCATGGTGCCCCCTCGTGTGTCGCTTCCAGATAGCTGCTCCCTGTGACATCGCGGCCATTTTGCTTGACTGGCGGACGTCTCCAGCCCATATTAACAGCTACACTGTCACTGTCAACCATGCTACCAGACGATACCATCACTCTCGAAGACCTGGC
>DATGDT010000477.1:0-5368 GCA_035310725.1 Gemmatimonadales bacterium | reverse complement strand
GCCTCGATGGTGCTCCGCTGTGACGACTGCATCACCTACCACCTGGTCCGCTGTCGCGAGGAAGGGGTGAGCGATCCCGAGCTCTACGACGCCTTCGCCGTGGCCCTCGTTGTGGGCGGGTCCATCGTGATTCCGCATTTGCGGCGCGCGGTGGCGCGGCTCGCGGAGCTGCCGGCACCGTGAGCATCTGGCGTGCGGCCGCCGAGCTCGCACGCGCGGGGGGCGGCGGCGCCCTGGCCACGGTTGCGCGCACGGCGGGATCGACGCCGGTCCCCGTCGGCACCAAGATGCTCGTCGGCGCCTCCGGACGGCTCGAGGGATCGGTGGGCGGCGGGTGCGTCGAAGCCGACGTGATCGACGCCGTCGTGGAGGCGCGGGCGCGCGGCCCCATCATCCGGACCCATCATCTCAACGCCGATCTGGCGGGTGACCTGGGGCTGTCGTGCGGGGGCACCGTGCACATCGTCGTCGAGCCGCTCGTCTCCGCCCCGGGCTACGTGGCGGCCCTCGACGCGGCGGCGGCGGCGGAAACGGGGATCCTCACGACGGGACTCGACTGGTCGGCCGGCCCGGTCAAGCGGTTCGGAGCGGAACCGGTGGGGCCGCACGAAGCGCCGGCCGAGCTCTCGCCGGACGGTCGGACGCTCATCGAGCGGCTGCAGCGGCCGCCCCGGGTCATCGTGTTCGGCGCGGGACACGTGGGGCGGGCGGTGGCCCTCGCGGCGAGCGCGGCCGGGTTCCGGGTCGTGATCGTGGACGATCGCCCCGAGTTCGCGGACCCGGCCCGCTTTCCTCCGGACATCTCGGTCCGCGCCGCGACGGTCGCCGATGCCCTCGGCGTCGTGCCAATCACAACCGACGATGCGATCGTGATCGCGACCAGAGGACATCGGCACGACGCCCTCATCCTCGAGCAGGTGGCGTCGTCCGCGGCTGGCTACGTGGGCCTGCTGGGAAGCCGGCGCAAGCAGGCCGTCGTGACGAAGGCGCTCGAGCGGGCGGGCGTACCCGGCGCGGCGCTGCAACGCGTGCGCGTGCCGGTGGGGCTGCCGATCGGGGCGGTGACGCCGGAGGAGATCGCGGTCAGCATCGTGGCGGAGCTGATCGCGTGGCGGCGCGCGGTTACCTGATCAGACCGAGCAGCGCGCTCAGCGAATCCGCCGACAGCGATCCCGAGATCTCGACCCGGAGCGAGCGGATGTAGCGCGCCAGGCGCTCGCTCGCTTGGCGTTCGTTGGCCTTGCCGGCGGCCTGGCCCTGTGCGAGCCGGGTGGTGGGCGCCGCGAGCCCCGCCATATCGCTGCGGCGCTCGAACAGCAGCACGAGGCCGGTGTCCACCATCTGCTCGACGACGATCTCCGAGCGGGCGGCCGGATTGCTCCGCAGCGCCCGGACGGCGTACCCCGGAATCACCGCGGGATCTTCACCCAGCACATCCCGCGCCCGCTGCGGCTCGATCACGGGCCAGGTCGTGGACATCCGGTGGATGGCCGCCTCGTCGTAGAGCCGGCGCCCATCGACCAGCACGATCGGCGCGGGTGCCGCCGGGACCGGCGCGACGGCAGTGCGCAGGTCCGGCCGGGCGGTTTCGGCCTCGAGCCGCGCCACGGCGCCGGCCGCCGTGACGACCGGCGTCGATTCCGGGAGCTCCGCCCGCGGCATCTCCTGGGCAGCTCCGGTCGTGAGCGCGTCGGTGGAGCCACGCAGCCGCACCGCGCCGGTGGGCCGGTCGCGCCGCGGTTCGACACGGCCGCTCGGTGCCGGAGGCGCCTGCGCCGGCGGCTCGGCGGAGGCCGCGGGGGACGGAGTCTCGACGGCGACCTTCTGCTGCGGCTGATCCCGCTCCGGGGTCCGGAACCGGCCGCGGGAGTACCACCCGATCCCCACGGCGAGCGCGAGCGTCGCCGCCCAGGCCAGGGGCAGGCGATAGCCGCCGCCACCGCGACGCGGACGCCGCAGCTCGTGAAACGGTGGAGCCGCGCGCTCCGGCGGAGCCACCAGCCCGAGCAGACGTCCGGCGCGCTCGATCAGGACTCGCTCTTCTTCCAGGCGGGCGCGGCACGCCGCGCAGCCGGCCAGATGCGCCTCCAGATGCTCGCGCTCGACGGCGGTCGACTCTCCGTCGAGATACGCGTGCAGGGTTCCGTCATCGACGTGCGACATGCTCAGCCTCGCTTCCCTTCTCGAATGCTTCTACCAGGCGCCGCCGCGCGCGTGCCAGCGTCGTGCCCACGGCGCCTCTCGCCAATCCGGTCTGCGCCGCGATCTCCTCGTAGGACTGACCGGCATCCCAGAGGAGCAGCACTTCGCGGTCGCGCGGGGTGAGATCGTCGAGCGCTTTGCGTACCCGCGCCCCTTCCAGCGCCGCGCTCAACTGATCGTCCGGGGCGATGGTGGCCGGCTCCGGCTCGTTCTTCAGGAGCGTGAGGTGCCGTCGCTCGCGGGCTTCGCGCCGCGCCTCGTCACGTGCCATGTTCGCCGCCACGACGAAGAGCCACCCTCGGGGGTTATCGGGCCGATGCACCAGCGCGCGGGCGAACGCCTCCTGGGCGAGATCCTCCGCGCGCTCGGCGTCCCACACCTTCCGGTACAGGAAGCGTACGAGTGCGGTGTAGGTGGTGCGGTACACGTCCGCCAGATCTTCAGGCATGGCCCTCGCTCACGACCGGAAGTCGCGCACCAGGGCTTCCAACTCGCCTGCGCGCCACGCCTCCTTGCCGCCGGCTGCAATCTTGATGCTGACACGCCGTCCCGCCACCAGTACCTGGCCGAGGAGCGCGGCGGGCCGCAGCTCCGGCACGGCGCGCAGCAGGGCGAAGTAGGCGTCGCTGAACGGGGCGACGCTGATCACCGGCAGGGAATCGCCGTGGCCCAGATCGGTCCAGACCGAGTCGCGCAGGATGAAGAGTCGCCCTCCGGCGCGCCGGGTCGGGTTGATGCCCGCGCGTCCGCGCAATGCGGTGGTGACCATCTCCCCGTCAGTCACCACCACGGCCTGCTCGGCGGCCTTCGCTTCGGCCTGCGAGCGGGCGACGGCTCCGGCGCCGGCCTGGTCCCTCGGGGCCGGTGCGGCAGTCACGGTGACGGCCGAGAGGCTCATCGCACCGGTGGTCACGACCGCTTCCGGCTCCTGCACCAGATACGAGGTGTACTCCGTGAGAATGCCGTAGCGCAGGGCCAGCTCCTTGAGCGCGGTCGTGAGCTCGGTCGTCTGGCCGTGCAAGCGGATTTCCCGGGACAGCGCGCCGGCCTTGCGCGTGGCCCACAGCTTCGGAATGTAGTCGTCGCGGGTCAGCGTTCCCGCGGTCGCTGCGCCGGACCGGAAGCGCTCCTCCGCACCGCCGCGCCGCCCGCGTACCGAGAGGGTCCAGTCGCCGGTCCCCGCGGGGCGATAGCGACCGAACACCACGACCTCGTCCCCCGCGAAGAGGTCCGGCAGCGCCTGCGGCTGGACGTCGTACAGCTCTACCCCGTCGCCGCCGTCCAGGGCCACGTCGGCCAGCACCGGGCTGGCGATGCGCGAGGTCAGCATGCCCACCGCCCGCTCGATGTCGCCCCCGGGGCTGATGTACTCCGTCCGGCCGCGGGCCCGCTCCGTGAGACGGTCGAGCAGGTACGCGTTGACGTCGAATCCGATCCCGAAGGAGAACACGCGGAATTCGCCGCGCCGCTCCTCGGCACGAGCCGCAATGCGCTCGGGGTCCTGTTCCGCGACCGTGGGCAGGCCGTCGGTGAGGAACACCACCACGCCCAGCGCTCCGTCCGCCGGCGGGACCGCGTAGGCCTCGTCCAGCGCCCCCGCGATGTTCGTGCCTCCCCCGGCTTCGAGCGCGCGCACCCAGTCCACGGCACGCCGCCGGTTCTCGGGGTTGGCGGCGGTCCACTCGGTGGCGTACCGCCGTACGGCGTTTTCGAACGCGATCAACCGGAAGCGATCGCCCGGGCGCAGCGAGCCGAGCAGCTGTTCCAGCGCCGCCTTGGCCTGCGCGAGCTTTTCTCCCGACATCGAGCCCGAGACGTCCACCACCGCGACGACGTCGCGTCGCAGGGCAGCGGTCTCACGCGCGGCCCCCGGGGCGACGAGCAGCATGAAGTACCCGTCTTCACCGGGCGGCCGGTGGGTCACGAGCGTGAGGCCGACCTGTGGGCGCGCCAGCGGCAGGAACAGGTCGAGATCGCCCGACTTTCCCGCTGAATCGGCGAGCGTGATCTCGAGCCGGTCGTCGTGGCGCTGGGTGCGTACCTGATGAGTGGGGGAATACGGATTGCCGAATCGACCGGCGCTGTCGGTCGTGAGTCTGAAGCTCTGTGCCGCACCGGCGGCTCCGGGCCCGGTGCCGGCGGCGTATCGGAAACGCCAGGCGTCGCCCTGGCGGTCGAGGATCTGGGTGTAGCGCAGCGTGATCTTGCGAGTCTCACCGGGATTGATGGGGAATACGCGCGCGCGGATCAGGCCATGCCCGGCCAGCTCGATCAGCGCGGGATCGCGTTTGCGGCGCACGATCTCCTCATAGATGGAACGCGCCTGAGTGGCATCCATCGTCTCGCCTCTGAGCTCCGTGTCTCCCTGCCATAACGAGAAGCTCCCGAACGCGGCGCCGTCGGGGACAGGGTAGTGGTAGTCGCCTTCGCCCAGCCCCGCTCCGCGGTTCTGGAACCATTCCTCGACGGTGACGTTGGCGACGCGGCCGCTCAGCGTCACGGACACGGCACTGCGCAGCTTCTGGATGCCCCATCCGGGGCCAGGACGCACCGGCTCGATCCAGCCCTGGCCGGCGAGCGCCGGCCCGTAGGCGAACAGAATGGCAGTGAGCAAACCGATCGTTGGTGTGCGGTACATGGCGTCCCTGATCCTGTCGGGTCGACAGGAGAGACGGTCGGGCCCCCGGGAGTTGCACATCGGACGCACGTGGCAGCGACAAAATCGCCACCTTCGACCCCACGCGCAGCTCGACCGGCGAGCGTTCCTAACTGCAACCCAGCAAAGGGATTACGGCTCAGGTGGGAGGGGGACTCACTTGACCTCCCGTTGACGCGCCATTGTATGTATTGTGAACCCGTTCACAAGGAACCAAGACTGCGTGATCGACTCGGAGGACGTGCAATGCGCTTGACCTGGATAGGGGCAGCCGTCGCGCTCGGCGCGCTCGCTTGTGGGGAGAAGAAGCCGGAGCAGGCGGCGAACCAGCCCGCCGCTCAAGCCGAAGCGGCCGCACCGACCGCCGGACCCGTGGTGGAAGTCAACATGACGGGCGTCGGGAACGTGTTCAAATACGAGCCGGACGTGATCCACGCCCCGGTGGGCGCCACTGTCCGCTTCATCAACGTCTCGGGCGGGCCGCACAACGTGACGTTTTACTCGGATTCC
>DATGDT010000476.1:0-4575 GCA_035310725.1 Gemmatimonadales bacterium | reverse complement strand
TCACGAAGGAGGTTCCAGTGAGCCACACCATCCGGTCCACGCTCGGCGTCCTGTCCGTCGTCCTGGCCATCCCTGCCTGCCATGATGGCGACCCGATCGCCCCGCGGCACGTCGCTCCTCTGGCGAGCCTCGTCGCCCCGGCGAGTCCGGCCGCCGCGTCGTTTGCCTACGTCACGAACCGACTCTCCAATACCGTGTCGGTGATCGCCACGGCGACGAACACGATCGCGGCCACCATTCCGGTGGGCACGAACCCGGACGGCGTGGCGATCACTCCGGATGGGGCCTTCGTCTACGTCGCCGACGGCCTTGCGGGTGCGGTCTCGGTGATCGCGACGGCGACGAACACCGTCGTGGCCACGGTCGCGGTCGGCGGGATGCCCTTCCACGTGGCCGTGGCGCCGGACGGGGGACATGTCTACGTGGCGAGTCAGGTATCCAATGTCGTGTCGGTGATCGAAACTGCCGGCAACAGCGTGGTCGCGTCGATTCCGGTGCCCTCCGCACCCACCGGGCTGGCGATCACGCCCGATGGGGCCCGCATCTACGTTTCGGTGGGTTCCGCCGTCGCCGTGATCGCGACGGCCACCAACGCGATCACCGCCACCATACCGCTGTCCGAGGCCCGCGGGCTGGCGGTCACGCCCGATGGCGCGGCGGTCTACGTGGCGAGAACCTGCTCGCCCGGGCCGTGCTCCGGAGGATTCGTCTCGGTGATCGCCACGGCGACCAATGCCGTCGTGGCGGACGTGAGCGTGGCGTCGGGGGCGTTCCAGGTGGCGATCACCCCGAATGGAGCGTTCGCTTACGTAACAGCCAGCGGGTTCGTGTTCGTCATCGCCACGGCGACGAACACGGTCGCGGCGAGCCTGGCCCTGGGTGTCGTCCCGTTCGGCGTGGCGATCACGCCCGACGGAGCGTTCGCCTACGTCACGGATGTGCTCACCAACTCGGTCTCGGCGATCGCCACCGCGACGAACAGTGTCGTGGCGAACGTCGCCGTGGGGACGGAGCCGCGCAGCGTGGCGATCACCCCGCAGCTCAACACCACGCTCGAAGTCGCGATCGACATCAAGCCCGGGAGCGAGGTGAACCCCATCAACACCGTGGGCAGGGGAACCATCCCGGTCGCGATCCTCGGCACACCCGACTTCGACGCCCCCAACGTGGTCGATGTGGCCTCGTTGCGCTTCGGCCACAGCGGCGACGAGCTCTCGCTGGCGTTCTGCAGCCCCGGTGCCGCGGATGTAAACGCGGACGGGAGGCCGGACCTCGTGTGTCACTTCCAGGTCCAATTGACCGGGTTTCAGGAGGGAGACACCGAGGGGATCCTGAAGGGCGCGACGCTGCAGGGGGCGGCGATCGAGGGGCGCGACGGGGTGCGCATCCTCTAGGTAGCCGGTTCGCAGGCGGCGACACGGTGACGCGACCAGGGACTGGCGATGCCCGGGAAGTCGCTGCATCGTGTAATCATCGTGTTTCGGCATTCTCACTGCAGCAATGGACGAAACCCGATCTCGAGGTTTGACAGATGCAGGTGCACCGCGTGTTGCGTGAGCCCCCGCCCCTCCTTGACGTGATTGCAGGGAGTTGCGTCCCTGGTCTTCGGTCGGCCGGACCAATGACTCGACGATTTGTGTTGGCCGCCGCGCTGCTGGTCGTCGTGGCCTGCAGTGAGAACCGCACCGTGGGCATCACGAGCCAGGTCACCGTCACCGTCACCGCAACCCCTGCGCCGGCGCTGCCAGGAGATACGGTGCACGTCACCGTGCTGGCGGTGGCGACCGGCGGTGCCGACATCGGCCTGATCAAGCTCACGTCCACGGGCGTGCTCGCCGTCGCCGAATCGCTGCAGACGACGGGGGGGAGCACCCAGTCTTCGACCTGGTCGTTCGTGCTGCCCTACCAGACCGGGAGCGTGGTGTTCACCGGGACAGCCGGCTCCGGGAGTGCCGGCGGGACCGGGAAGGCCACCGTGACGGTGAACGACACGCAGGCGCCGGCGATATCGCAGACGTTCGCCAGCACGGGCGCTTCGAGCCAGGGCAAGGTCAACGTCGGCACCGGCATCCTGGTCGGCTTCCGCGTGGACGACAACTCCGGTATCGCGCGAGCGGTGGTGAGCTGGACCGGTGCCGTTTCGGGAAGGGACTCCGTCGCCTACGCCTTCCCGCACAGCGTCACCCGCGCGGTTACGCTGGCCGTGCCGGCCGCCACCGCGCTCAACGATTCGATCAAGATTGCGATCCAGGCCACGGATGCGGGAGGGAACGTCGCGGCCTACGCGTTCCCTGCCATTCACACGGTGGACGAGGTACCCCCGACCGCGTTCTACGGGCTCACAGGCGCGGCGGTGGTGGTGCCGGCCGATACGATTTCGATAAGCGTCTCCGCCCACGACGCGGCCGGCGTGCGGTGGGTGGGTTACCGCCTGGGCCCGCCGGCCAACCGCAGCGATTCGGTGAGCGTGAGTGACACCGTGGCGCTGCACACCTTCAAGGTGACTCCGGGCCAGTCTGCAGTCGGTACCTCCACTCTGACGGCATTCGCCGTCGACCGCGGCGGGAACCAGGGTGTTTCAGGAGCGGGCTCGCTGACCGTGATCGACGCCGTCCGGCTCCCCACGGACACGCTCCACCTGAGTGGGGCGGTCTCCGACGTCGTCTTCGATGCCGCGAGAAACCAGGTGTACCTGGTCCAGCCATCGCTGCAGCGGGTGATGACGATGAAGCTCAACCCGGTCGCCTTCGGGGTCGCCATCCCGGCGCCCTCGACGCCGCAGGATGCCGACCTCTCGGTGAGCGGCGATACCCTGGTCACTACGCTGGTGTCGACGCCCTTCATTGCCCTCAGCGATCTGACTCAGACCACCCCGACGATGGACACCGTCCGCCTCGGCACCATCTCCGGCGGTCCGGATCAGGTGCGCGTACTTGCCAACGACAAGGCGCTCGTGAGCATCACGTTTGCCGGGTCAGGATACGGAGGCATGGTGTGGGAATACGACCTGGCGGCCGACACCGTCAGGCAGCGCTGCGATGTCGGCATTTATTGCGCCGTGACCGAGCGCACCAGACTGGCCCGGTCCTGGGACCGGAAGCACATGCTGCTCTTGATTGACGACTCATGCTGCCCGCTCGAGGGATTCGTGTACGACGCCGGCAGCGATGCATTCTCGGCCGGTAAGGGGACCATCAGTTACTACTTCCCGGCGGTGTCGGCGGACAGCACCGGGAGCCGTTACCTCATGGCAAACGAGCTGTACGACGGATCGCTGAACAAGCTCAACACCTTCACGCCGGCCGAAGCCGGCTATTACGCGGGGAGCGCAACGGCGATCGCGCCCAATGCCCAGCATGTCTATATGGCGATGAGTTACGGGTATACCAAAATGCAGACGTCGGACGGGGCGCAGGTCGCGCGGGTGCTGCTCCCGTACCAGCCCTCGAGGATCTTCGTGCTGCCCAATGAGGCGCTGTTGATCGCTTTGGGAGACCAGACGATCGCGGTGGTGCACCTGAAGTAACAGCGGTGCCGCTGGAACGGTGGAGAGCGGCTAATAGCCGCGAGCTACCTACTCCACTCTGAATCCCTCCGGAATCTCCGGAATCCCCCCGAGCCACTGGTCTTTTTCCTTCGCCAGAATGCCCCGGGCGAAGCTACGCGACTCCACTCCCAGGTCCACCGGCGCCTGGTAGCGCCGCTCGAGGTCTTGCGCGAGCGCGACGATGTCCGCGGGCGCCGTAATGCGCAGGTGGAGCCCGAGGCCGAGGCGCAGTTGGCGGATCACGGCGCGCTCGGCGCGGTAGCCGTGTTGGTGCTCCACCACGCGGCCCGAGAGGGCTACCCAGCCCGACACCCAGCACTCGTCGCTGTGGTGCACGTCGGCGCCGAGCGGCGGCTCGGCCTTGAGCGCGTAGCCTCCGGTTGCGCTGAAGGGACTCTCGGAGGGAAGCCGATGGGCGCGCAGCACTGGGCCGTCCCAGGCACAGGGCGCGCGGAACGACAGCAGCCGGACCCCGCCGTCCGAGCGCAGGCGGCCGAGCTTCCAGAAGCGCCATGCGAGCAGCTCCTCCCCGCGTTCCCAGCGCTCCACCGGCACCACGATCGGCCCTTCGGAGGGGATCGGCCATTTGTGCCGCAGCGTCGCTCGCGATTCGGGAACGTCATCCGTGGCGGGGGGTGGAGGGATAACGCGCCGGAGCAGCGGCCTGAGATCGACGGCCGACCGGGCGGGCTTCGCGGCCGGGCGTGTTACGGGGCTCCGCAGCGCGCGAAAGAGCGCGATCATCGCGTATGCGAAGACGGGCCCGAGGGCGGCGGCAGTGCCGTCGCTCATGGATTTCTCGGCGCAGGCTCGGGGTTGGGCGCCGGTTCGCGTTGGGGCGGTGCGGGTTCTCGCTCGGGCGGCACGGATGCGGGTACATCGACGAGGATGCGGAGGATGCGACCGAGGTCCATGGAGAGAAGGTCGGCAGGGGGTGTGACAGTAGCACCCGCCGGTCCGTTGACTCGGCTATCGGCGCCTTGTAGCGTAAGAATACTTGCGAGGTCTCCGCGGCTTTGTTTCGCCGC
>DATGDT010000475.1:0-8460 GCA_035310725.1 Gemmatimonadales bacterium | reverse complement strand
GCCGTGGTTCCCGACGTAGGTGAGGCCGGGCACCCCTACGAGGCGCCGGATATCGGCGAGCGAGCGCCCGGTCACGATGACCGTATCGAGGTTGGGCGTGTGGGCGGCCGATTCGAGCGCGAGCCGCGTCGCCTGGGGAAGGTGGGCGTCTTCCGGCCGGTCCTGGATCGGCGTCAGCGTCCCGTCGTAATCGAAGAACAGGGCGACCGTGGGCCGGGCCGAGAGCCATGGCTGCAGGCGACGACGCACGCGATCCAGCTGCGAGACCGAGCGCGGGCGGGAAGCGGCGCGCTCCGCGGCGTCGAGGAAGCGCGCCACCCAGGCCTGCACGGAGTTCTCCCGCACTCGGGCGCGCAGGGCGGTCATGCGCGCACGCCGCTCGTCCGGCGGCATGGTGAGCGAGCGGTGCAAGGCCTCTGCCATCGCGTCCACGTCGAACGGATTCACCAGCAGCGCTTCCTGCAGCTCCTCCGCCGCACCCGCCAGCTCCGACAGAATCAGCACGCCGGGCTCGTCCACCTGGGCCGCGACGTATTCCTTCGCCACCAGATTCATCCCGTCGCGCAGCGGCGTGACCAGCGCGACGTCAGCGTGCCGGTACAGAGCTCCGAGGTCTGTCGGGGACAGGCTGCGCACCAGGTAGCGGATCGGCGCCCATCCCTGGTCGGAGAAGCGGCCGTTGATCCGGCCCACCGCTTCGTCCAGCTCCCGCTTCAGCGAGCGGTATTCCGCCACCTCTTCGCGCGAGGGCACCAGCACCTGCGTGAACACGAAGCGGCCCTGAAACTCAGGGTATCGCTCGAGCAGCCGCTCGACGGCGAGCATGCGCTCCAGAATTCCCTTGGTGTAGTCGAGCCTGTCCAGTCCGATCACACGCGCGGGCGCGGAGGCGTCCGCCTGCGCCGGACCGGCCGCCCGGGCCAGCGTCTCGACGTGGCCCGGATCGATCCCGAGCGGATGGGCTTGGACGCTGACGTCCCGGCCCTCGAAGTGGACGAGGTCGGCCGCCCGGTCTACATCACACCCCAGCAGCCGTTCCGCGCAGGTGATCAGGTGCTGGGCGTATGCCGGTACGTGCACGCCCACGAGATCTGCGGCCAGGAGCCCGCGCAACAGCTGCCGGCTCCAAGGGAGGATCCGGTAGACGTCGTAGGCCGGAAACGGAATGTGCAGGAAGAACGCGATGCGCCGGCGCGGCGCAAGGCGCCGCAGGTAGTACGGGACCCGCATCAGCTGATAATCGTGGATCCACACCTGGTCATCATCGGTGCTTTCCTCGGCGGCGGCGCGGGCGAACCGCTCGTTGACCTGCTCGTACGCCGCCCAGGTGTGCGCGTCGCTGCGCATGCGGTCGATGAGGTAATGGAACAGGGGCCACAGGGTGCGATTGGAAAAGCCGCCGTAGTACGCCGCGACCTCGCGGCCCGTCAGGCTCACGGAGCGGTAGCGGACTCGCGCTCCGGCGGCCGGGACGAGGGCGGCTGGGTTGTCGCCGGGCTCCTGCTCCAGCCCCGGCCAGCCGACCCACACGCCGCCCCGCTGCCCCAGCACGGGATCGAGGGCGGCCACGAGGCCCCCCGCGGACCGGGTGAAACGGATACCGTCGGGACGCCGCTCCGCGGTGAACGGCAGCCGGTTGGACACGACGACGAGGGACCGTCCCTGCGATGGAACGTCGGGAACGGGGGAGGGTGCCGGCGTTTCCGGCAGGGCGGTCGAGGTCGTGTGCGGCACTAGGACGCTCCTCGTGGGGTCACCCCGAGGGGGACGGTCCTCGTTACTACCATCGGGCGATCAAAGCGGTCCGTGCACCATCAGGGCGTTCGGTGCAGGCGTGCGATTCGAATCATCGCCGCGAGGCTCCGCTCCACGTCCTCGTCCGTCGTCGCCCACGATGAGACGCTGATGCGCATCGCGGCCCGGTCGTGCCAGACCGTGCCGCCGCACCAGCACGTCCCATCCGCCTGCAGCGCGGCGATCACCCGGCGCGTCGTGGCATCGTCGCCGAAGCTCACGAGCACCTGGTTCAGGGTCACCACGTTCAGGATCTCGTAGCCCGCCGCCCGGAGTCCCTCCGCAAACCGCGTCGCGTGGCGGCAGCAGCGCTCCACCAGGTCCACCAGCCCGCTGCGGCCGAGGGAGGCGAGGGCGGCCCAGATCTCGATGCCGCGCGCCCGGCGCGACAGCTCCGGCGTGTAATCGCACGGTTCCCGGGCGGCGCCGTGGACGAGATAGGGGGCCGGGGTGGACATCGCGCCGCGCAACGCGGCGGCATCGCGGACCAGCGCGACTCCGCTGTCGTAGGGAACGTTCAGCCATTTGTGGGCGTCGAGCGCCCAGGAATCGGCCTCGGCGACGCCGTCCACGAGCGGCGCCCGGGACGGCGCGGCGGCGGCCCACAGGCCGAAGGCGCCGTCCACGTGCACCCAGGCTCCCGCAGCGTGTGCGATCCGACAGATGTCGCGTACGGGATCGCACGCTCCAGTGTTCACGTTCCCCACCTGTACGCACACGATCGTCCGGCCGTCGAGCGGGGGCAACCGCTCCGCGCGCATCCGGCCCTGTGCGTCCGTCGGCACGCGCACCACGCGATTGCGGCCGAGCCCTACGAGACCGAGTGCCTTCACGACGCTGATGTGGACTTCGTCGCCCACTACCACCGTGAGGGGCGGGGCGCCGAACAGCCCGTCGGCTTCCACGTCCCAGCCTGCCCGTCCGAGCAGGGCGTGCCGGGCGGCCGCGAGTCCCGTGAAGTTCGCCATCGTCGCACCGGTGACGAACCCGGCGGCGCAGTCGGGCGGGAGATGGAGCGCCTCGAGCAGCCACCGCATGGCGACCTGCTCGAATGCCGCCACCCCCGGCCCGAGCACGACGAGATTCGCATCCTGATCCCACGCCGACGCGAGCCAGTTCGCCGCGAGCGTCACCGGCAGGGTGCCCCCGATCACGAACCCGAAGTAGCGCCCGCCGGCGCTGGCGGTTGTCGCTGGTGAGGCGACCCGGTGGAGCTCGGTGAGTACGGCGAGCGGATCGGCCGGCTTTTCCGGCAGGGGACGGTCGATCGCGCGCAGGCCATCGAGGGCGGCTTGCGTAGGTACGACACTGCGGGAGGGGAGCGTCTCGAGGTACTCGGCCGCGTAGCCGGCCGCCGTCTGCAGCAGGTGTCGGTCGTCCATGGCGCAGGAAGATAGTCACCCCGAGGATTGACCTGCCGCCCGGTCCCCAACTAGCCTCCGAGGCTATGGCCAGCGACTCGCTGATCGTCCGCGGCGCGCGCGAGCACAACCTCAAGAACATCACCGTCTCGATTCCCCGCAACACGCTGACGGTCATCACCGGGCTGTCGGGCTCCGGGAAGTCGTCTCTCGCCTTCGATACGATTTACGCCGAGGGCCAGCGGCGCTACGTCGAGTCCCTCTCGGCGTATGCCCGCCAGTTTCTGGGCCTCATGGAAAAGCCGGACGTGGACGCGATCGAGGGGCTCTCTCCCGCGATCTCGATCGAGCAGAAGACGGCCGGCGCCAACCCCCGGTCCACCGTCGGCACGATCACCGAGATCTACGATTACCTGCGGCTCCTGTGGGCGCGCGCCGGCACCCCGCACTGTCCCAACGACGGGTCGCCGATCGAGCGTCAGACCGCCTCGCAGATCGCCGAGCACGTCCTGGGGTGGCCGGAGGGCAGCAAGATCGAGGTGCTGGCGCCGCTGGTGCGCGGCCGCAAGGGCGAGTTCCGCGACGTCTTCGAGGCGGCCAAGAAGCAGGGGTTCGTGCGGGTGCGCGTGGACGGCGCCGTGCACGACCTCGGCGCGGTGCCGAAGCTCAACCGCCGCCAGAACCACGATATCGCGGTGCTCGTCGACCGCCTCGTGGTCCGCGCCGCCGATCGCGGCCGGCTGTCCGATTCGATCGAGACGGCGCTCAAGGCGGCCGACGGTCTCGTGGAGATCGTGCGCCACGGCGACGGGGGAGGCGCTCCCAAGCCGGTGGTGTTCTCGGAGCGCTACGCCTGCCCGAAATGCGGGCTGTCGCTCCCCGAGCTCGAGCCGCGGCAGTTCTCCTTCAATTCACCGTTCGGCGCGTGCCCCGAGTGCTCCGGGCTGGGGACGCGTCGAGAGGTGGATGCCGATCTGGTGCTGGGGGATCCGAGGCTCTCGATTCTGGAGGGCGTGATCCTGCCCTGGGGGGAGCCCTCGGGGTATCTGCGGAAGGTGGTACTGCCGACGCTCGCCCGGGCGTTCAAGTTCGACCTCGATGCGCCCTGGAAGAACCTCCCGGCGGCGGCCCGCAAGGTGATGCTCTTCGGGGCGCCGGGCAAGACACTCACCTATCAGTACACGAGCGAGCGCTGGCAGGGGTCCTACGAGTCGGGCTGGACCGGAGTCCTGAAGCACGTCGAAAAGCGCTACCGCGAGACCGCCTCCGACAGCGTGCGCGAGCAGCTCGAGGAGTTCATGGTCGAGCAGGCCTGTCCCTCGTGCGGCGGGCGTCGGCTGAAGCCCGAGAGCCTGTCGGTGCTGGTGAACGGGAGGAGCATCGGGGACGTGGTGGCGCTCTCGGTCGCCGATGCGCTGGCGTTCTTCCAGGACATCCCGCTGCGCGGCAACGGCAAGCGGGGGCTCGACCCGGAGATCGCCCGGCCGATTCTCAAGGAAGTGGTCGACCGGCTCCGCTTCCTGAAGAACGTCGGCCTCGACTACCTGACCCTGGAGCGCTCGGCGGTGACGTTGTCGGGCGGCGAAGCCCAGCGCATCCGCCTGGCCACCCAGATCGGCAGCCGGCTGGTGGGCGTGCTTTATATCCTGGACGAGCCCTCGATCGGCCTGCACCAGCGCGACAACGCCCGCCTGCTCGAAACGCTGTGCGAGCTGCGCGACCTGGGCAACACGGTCCTGGTGGTGGAGCACGATGAGGAAACCATCCGCGCCGCCGACGAGGTGGTCGATCTCGGGCCCCGGGCCGGCCGGCACGGCGGCGAAGTCGTGGCCGCCGGCTCGCTCGCCGACGTGCTCAGCCACCGCGATTCGCTCACGGCGCGGTACCTGCGCGGCGAGCTGCGCATTCCGGTCCCGCCCCGGCGCCGCGTGACCGACGGGGAGCGGGTGCTGCGGATCGTGGGCGCGCGCCAGCACAACCTCAAGGACCTCACGATCACCGTTCCGCTGGGCCTGTTCGTCTCGGTGACCGGTGTCTCGGGATCGGGAAAGTCCACGCTCGTCACCGATATCCTGTACCGCGCGCTGGCGCGGCACTTCTACCGGGCGAAGGTCGTGCCCGGAGCGCACGAGCGGATCGAAGGGCTCGAGCACGTGGACAAGGTGATCGATATCGATCAGAGCCCCATCGGCCGCACGCCGCGCTCCAACCCGGCCACCTACACGGGGCTGTTCACCCCGATCCGGGAGCTGTTCACCTTCCTGCCGGAGTCCAAGATCCGGGGCTACGGGCCGGGGCGGTTTTCGTTCAACGTCAAGGGCGGGCGGTGCGAGGCCTGCCAGGGCGACGGGCTGGTGAAGGTCGAGATGCATTTCCTTCCCGACGTCTACGTGCCGTGCGAGGTGTGCAAGGGCCGGCGCTACAACCGCGAAACCCTCGAGGTCCGCTATAAAGGAAAGAGCATCGCCGACGTGCTCGACCTCTCCGTGGCCGACGCGCTGGAGTTCTTCGAGGCGCAGCCGCGCATCCGTTCGAAACTGGAACTGCTCAACGACGTAGGACTCGGGTACATCCACCTGGGCCAGTCGGCGACCACCCTCTCCGGGGGGGAGGCGCAGCGCGTCAAGCTCGCGACGGAGCTGGCCAAACGGGATACCGGTCGTACGCTCTATATCCTGGACGAGCCGACGACCGGCTTGCACTTCGAGGACGTGCGTCTGCTGCTGGAAGTGCTGCACCGGCTGGTGGACAAGGGCAATACCGTCGTGGTGATCGAGCACAATCTGGATGTGGTGAAGACGGCCGACTGGGTGATCGATCTTGGGCCGGAAGGGGGCGATCGCGGCGGAACCGTCGTGGCGGCGGGCACTCCCGAGCAGGTGGCCCAGGTGCGCGGCTCGTTCACCGGGCAGTTCCTGCGCAAGGTGTTGCGGGCAGGGGACTGAGTACTAGGTTGGTCACAGAGGGGGAGTCGTTGCATGAGCGCTGACTGGGCTCCGGCCATCACGATGAGCATCATCGCCCTGTCGGTCTCCGCGGCATTCGTGCTGCGGGGTCCGGTGGGCCGGGCGCTCGCGCAATGGATCTCCGGATGGTCCCACAACGAGGCGAAGTGGATGGAGCTGAAGGCGGCCAAGCAGGGCGTGCCACTGGGAGAGGTGGAACAGCTCCGAGCCGAGGTGGAAGACCTGCAGCGCCATCTCGCCGAAGTGAATGAACGGCTGGATTTCGCCGAGCGGATCCTGGCGAAGGGCCGCGGGGCCGACCGTATCGGCTCCGGGACGTAGTAATGGAAGACATCATCGCGATCATCTTCATCTTCGGCGGTATGACGGCGATCGGCTTGGGCTTCTCGCCGATCGGCCGGGCGTTCGCCGAGCGCATCCGGGGCAAGACCGCGATCCCCGGTGCCGAGGAAATCCGCGCCGAGCTGGCCGAGCAGCGCGAGGCGCAGGCCGAGGAGCTGCAGCAGGTGCGGCAGGAAGTGGCGGACCTCGCGGAACGGCTCGATTTCGCCGAGCGGCTGCTGGCCCAGCAGCGGGATCCGCAACGGCTCGCCCGGGGAAGCAATCCATGAGCCCGGCGGAAGGGGTACTGTCCTTCATGGTGATCGGCGGCGGCCTGTGGGTGCTGCGCCCGATCGCCGGCGCGCTCGCGCGGCGCATCGGCGGTGAGATCCCGCCGGCCCCGAAGGTCGAGCCGGATGAGGCCGTCCTGGCCGAGCTGCAGCATCTGCGCGAGGACGTCAACGATCTCGCCGAACGGCTGGACTTCGCCGAACGGCTGCTGGCCAAGCAGCGCGACGCACAACGCATCGGACCGGGAGGCTGATGTGCAGGGCGATCTCGGGAAAGTCCTCATCATTCTCTTCGTCTTCGGCGGTGGGTTCCTGCTGCTGCGGCCGCTCGTCCAGGCGGTCGCGGATCGGCTGCGTCATCGCGACGCGCCGGCAGTGCCGGGTGTGGGGGAGGAGGTTCTGGAGGAGCTGCAGGCGATGCGGCAGGACATGGCCGAGCTGGCCGAGCGCCTGGACTTCGCGGAACGGTTGCTCGCGAAGCAGCGTGACGTGGCACGGCTCGGCGAGCCGGACGCGAGGTAGCGAGATGGACCCCGGTGTCATCGGCGTCTTCATCCCGATCGTGGCTGTGGGGGGATTCTTCCTCTGGATGATCTCCCTGTCGCCGCTCGGGAAGGCATTCGCCGAGCGGCTCCGTCACGGTCCGGTGGCGCCCGCGGTGCCCCCCGCGGAACGCGAGGAATTGCTCGCGGCCGTGGATGAACTGCGCCGGGAGGTGGCGGAACTCGCGGAGCGGGTAGATTTTACGGAGCGACTGCTGGCCCGCGGGTCGCCGAGCCAGTCGTCACCGGAGCGACCGCAGGTTTCCGGTTGAAACAGGCGCTACTGCGACGGCGTACATAGCGACGATGCTCCAGACACCGATCCCCCCGATGCCACCGGGGATGATGGACCCGAACTACGCGCTCAGCCAGGTGATCCCGCTGATCGGCGTGGTCGTGGTGATCGTGGCCGGCCTGCTCGTGGCGCGGTGGTTCTTCCACTCGCCGATCGGCGAAGCGATCGCCGAAGGGATCCGCCTGCGGCGCCGCCGGCGCTACGGCCTCGGCGCCGAAGGGGAAGCCGAGGCGCCACGCGTGGCCGCGCTGGAGGAGCAAGTGCGGATGTTGACGTCTCAGGTTTCGGAGCTGGGCGAGCGGTTAGATTTCGCCGAGCGATTGCTGGTGGAGAAGCGCGGGCAGCAGCTGGGTACCGGCCGGTAGCCTCCGCCTCACGTGCGAGGATAGCCATGGGGATCTTTGACCGTCTCTCGACGCTGCTCCGGTCGAACATCAACGACCTGATTTCGCGCGCCGAGAATCCGGAAAAGATGCTGAACCAGCTGATCGTCGACATGCGGACCCAGCTGGCCAAGGCGAAGCAGCAGGTCGCCTCGGCGATCGCCGACGAGAAGCGGCTGGCCGCCCAGGCGGAGCAGGAGAAGAAGCTCGCCGAGGAGTGGGAGAAGCGCGCCGAGCTGGCGGTGCGGGAGAACCGCGACGACCTCGCGAAGCAGGCGCTGGTGCGCTACAACGAGCACGTCCAGGGCGCGGTGCAGCTGCAGGAGACCTGGGTCAAACATCGCGAGGAGACCGAGAAGCTCAAGCTGTCGCTGCGCCAGCTCAACGACAAGATCGAAGAGGCGAAGCGCAAGAAGAACATCCTGATCGCGCGGGCCAAGCGCGCCGAGGCGCACAAGCGCATTCAGGAGACGATGTCGTCGATCGGCGACAAGAGCGCGTTCGAGAC
>DATGDT010000474.1:0-1872 GCA_035310725.1 Gemmatimonadales bacterium | reverse complement strand
GCAGGTCGGGTTCATGGCGTCGATGCAGCGGGGTCTGCGGGGAGGCGGCCGTCGCTATGCGCTCGCGCAGGCCGAGGAAGTCGCCGGCCAGGTCACCCAGCTCGAGCCGGGGTTCTGTCACGTGCTGCTGAGCGCCGACGTCCGCAACCTGCGCCGCGCCCGGATCGGCGGGGCGGTCGCGCTCGCCGGGATGGGGGCGGCCGGCTCGGTGGTCGCGGGGACCATCGGCGTGCTGGCGCCGTTCCTGGCGCTGCCGGCGCTGGGGTTCGGCGCGCTGGCCTTGGTGGCGCTCGTCGCCGGGCGCGGCACGCAGCTGGGGAGGATCCAGGTGGCGCTGGAGCAAGTGCTCGACCGGCTGGAGCGGGGGGAGATTCGCTCCGAGCACGCCCTCCCGGGCCCCCGGGCCAGCGCGTTCGTGCGGATCGCCGAGGAGATCCGCAAACAATTCCAGATCTAAACGAGGATCCATGAGCGACATCAAGCGCGTCGGGGTGCTGGGGTGCGGACTGATGGGCAGCGGCATCGCGCAGGTCGCCGCCACTTCGGGGTACGAGACGATCGTGCGCGACGTGGCGCAGCCGATCCTCGACAAGGCGAAGGCGGGTATCGAGAAATCGCTCGCCAAGTTCGTGGAGAAGGGCAAGCTCCAGGCGGCGGACCGGGACGCCGCGCTTGCGCGCCTGTCGTTCACGACGGTGACCGCCGACCTGAAGGCGTGCGACGTCGTGGTGGAGGCCGTGACCGAGGACCTCGACGTCAAGAACGCGCTGTGGAAGGAGCTCGACGCCCTGTGCCCCGCCGGGACGATCTTCGCCTCCAACACCTCGAGTCTCACGATCGCCGCGATGGCGGCGGCCACCAAACGCGCCGACCGGTTCGTGGGCCTGCACTTCTTCAATCCGGTGCCGCTGATGCAGCTGGTGGAGGTGGTCCGCACGGTCACGACGTCGGACGACGCGTTCAAGCGTGCCTTCGCCTTCGCCCGCTCGCTCGGCAAGGAGCCGGTCGCGGCGAAGGACAACTCGGGGTTCATCGTGAACCTGCTGCTCGTGCCCTATCTGCTCGATGCGATCCGGGCGCTGGAGCACGGCGTGGGGAGCGTCACCGACATCGACAAGGCCATGCAGCTCGGCTGCGGGTACCCCATGGGGCCGCTCACGCTGCTCGACTTCGTGGGGCTCGACACGACCTACAAGATCGCCGAAATCATGTTCGCGGAGTACAAGGAGCAGCGGTACGCGCCGCCGCCGCTGCTCAAGCGGATGGTGCTCGCCGGCATGTACGGCAAGAAGAGCGGTAAGGGGTTCTACGACTACTCGGCCAATCCGCCGGTGGTTTCGAGCCTGGGACTCTAACCCGACCCAGAGGAGTACAGACCCGCATGTTCGGCTACGACCTGCCACGCCTGCACGCAGCGGTGAACGACCTTCCCGCGGCGTTGCTGCTGGCCGCGGTCCTGTTCGATCTGATGGGATGGATTCTGAAGCGGGACTCGCTCGTGTGGGCCGGCATCTGGACGCTCTGGGCCGGCGTCATCGGCGGCTGGGCGGCGGTGATCCTGGGCGAGCTCGCCGAGGACGCCGTCGAACACGGCGATGCCGTCCATGCGATCATGACCACGCACGAGAAGCTCGCCCTCATCACCATGAGCCTGTTCACCGTCGTGCTCGCCTGGAAGCTGTTCCGCCGCTTCCAGCTGCGACCCCTCGAAGCGCGCCTGCTCACCCTGCTCGGGGCCGTGGGGTTCGTCTTCCTGCTCTGGACCGGCGCGGAAGGCGGCGAGATGGTGTTCGACCACGCCGCCGGCATTTCCACCGCGAAGCTGCGGGCGGAGATCGAGAACCGGGAGGCCGGCCACCATCACGGGCCCGG
>DATGDT010000473.1:0-24863 GCA_035310725.1 Gemmatimonadales bacterium | reverse complement strand
GCCCACGCCGGTGACTGGGCCGCTGTGCCGGTGACCACCGACGAGCGCGGCATCTGCGAGGCCCGTCTGGTGATCGACGGATTGCGCTGCGCGTCCTGTGTCTGGGTCACCGAGCGGGTGCTCGCCCGCACGCCCGGGGTCGCGCGGGCGAGCGTCAGCTATGCGACGGGACGCGCCAGCCTGCGGTGGAACCCGGCGCAGGTCGATCTTCCCACCCTCGCGCGGCGCATCGCGGCCCTCGGCTATCGCCCGCGCCCCCTCGCGGTCGCGACCGCACCCGACCGGGGACTGATGGTACGGGCCGGCCTCGCGCTGATCGCCTCGCTCGCCGTCATGGGCTTGTACGAGGGACTGTACGCCGGCTGGTGGTACGACGCCATGCAGCCGGCCTACGCCGCGCTGTTCCGCTGGACGAGCCTCGCCCTGGCGACTCCGGTGACGCTGTGGTGCGCCGAGCCGTTCTTCGCCGGCGCCTGGAGCGGCCTGCGCAATCGCGTGTTGCACATGGATCTCCCGATTGCGCTGGGGGTGCTCATCCTCTACGTCCACGGCATCGTCGCCACGCTGCTGGAGCAGGACGCCTACCTCGATTCCCTCACCATGCTCGTGGCGCTGCTGCTCGTGGGGCGCGTGCTGGAATCGCGCGGCCGGCGCCGCACCACCGAGGCGGCCGCCGCGCTCGTCGGCAGTGTGCCGCGCACGGCACGTCGGGTGGAGGACGGAGCCTCCGGCCAGGTCCGCGCGGTCCCCGTGTCCGAGATCCGCCCCGGCGACCTCGTCGATGTGGCGGCGGGCGAGGAGCTTCCCGTCGACGGCGTCGTGCGTGAGGGGACGGGTCAGGTCCGCATGGCGCTGGTCACGGGCGAGGCGGCTCCCGTTCCGGTTGCTCCCGGAGATCGCGTGATCGCCGGGACGCTGCTCGCCGACGGCGCGCTGACCGTGGCAGTGGAAGCCGTCGGCGTCCGCACCGTGGTGCACGGGATGGCCTCTCAGCTGCAGCTGGCGCAGGATCGGACCATGACGCCCACGTCGGCCGACCGCATCGCGCCCTGGTTCACCGCGGCGACGCTGCTCGTGGCCGCCGCCACGCTGGCCGGCTGGTGGGTCGTGGGCGGCGCGGCGCTGGCCGTCCCGCGGACCGTCGCGGTGCTCGTCGTCGCCTGCCCGTGCGCGCTGGCGCTGGCGCAGCCGTTGGCCGCGGCCGCGGGGCTCGCCGCGGCCGCGCGTCGCGGGCTGCTGCTGCGCTCCGGCGACGTCCTGCTCAGGCTGGCCGACGTGCACGAGGTCGGCCTCGACAAGACCGGTACGGTCACCGCGGGCGACGCCGTCGTCACCGCCGCGGACGACCGCACCCTCCGCATCGCGGCCGGGCTCGAGCGCTTCAGCGCACACCCGATCGCCCGGGCGATCACCGCGGAAGCGGGACGCCGCGGCATCCCGTTGCCGCGCGCGGCCGACGTGCACGAGACGCCCGGCGTGGGGATCGACGGGATCGTCGACGGCCGGCGCTGGCGGCTGGGTGGTGGCGCGTCGGGTGAAGTGCGGTTGTCCGGCGACGCTGCGGCGACGCTGCCGGCCGATCCGACGATCCGTCTGGGTGACGTGACCCGTCCCGATGCGCGCCAGGCGGTGGAGCAGCTGCGGCGGCTCGGGCTGCGCACGACGTTGCTCACGGGCGACCACGCCCTCGCCGCCCGGCGGATTGCGACGGAGACGGGTGTCGACGAGGCGGTCGCCAGGGTGGATCCAGCCGGCAAGGTGACCTGGGTTCGCGCGCGGCAGCAGGCCGGCCGCCGGGTGCTGTTCGCGGGAGACGGCCTGAACGACGGACCGGCGCTCGCGGCGGCGGACATCGGCATCGCGATGGCCACGGGCGCCGCCGCGAGCGTTCTGGTGGCCGACGGCATCGTGTCTCCGCCGGCGCTGGCCCCGATCGCGGCGGGGATCCGGGCCGCACGCGCCGCACGCACCGCGATCCGCCGCAGCCTGCGCCGTTCGATCATCTACAACGTGCTCGCGGTGGGCGCGGCCGTCGCGGGCTTCGTGAACCCGCTGGTGGCGGCGGTCCTCATGCCGCTGTCGAGCGGGGTGGTCATCTGGAGCGCCGCGCGGGTGGAGCGTGCCGTGCGGCGCGGCGAGGAGGCCTGATGCGCGGCGTGCTGATCCTGCTGCCGGTGGTGCTCCTCCTGGGCGGGATCTTCGCTTTACTGTTCGTGCTGGCCGTGCGCGGCGGCCAGTTCGACGATCTGGACGACCCTCCCGAGCGCATCCTGCACGACGAGGAGTGAGGGGAGGAGTGCGGGGCCGGGTATCGGACCTCGGGTCACGGTGACATCTTCCAGGGCCCCGGCGGGATCCACACGGAACGGGGCGGTGGGCTCATGGTAGGAGAGAGGCCGGGCGTACCCGCAGTCACCCTCGAGAGGACCATACCGTGCGTCGAATCATCGCGCCCCTGCTGCTGGTGTTCCCCGTCCTGTCCGCCCCGCTGGCCGGCCAGGCGTTGTCCTTCGGGTTTGCCGGAACACTGGGAGGGGACTGGTCGATCGAGGCGGGGGAGTTCGGCGTCGTGCTGCCGGTGGGAGTCGGGCCGCTGCGCAACGTCTCGGGCTCGGTACGGGCCGGGTGGTTCGGGGACAATCGCACGTCGATCATCAGTCATCAGCGCGGCTTCGTCAGCGCGTTCGCGCTCGGGTTGCGCAGCGGCACGCTCGAGATCTTCGACGTCGGGGGAGAGGGACAGAGCACGACGCGGATCGGCTTCGATGTGACGCTGGAAGCCGCGGGCTATCTGACCTCGCGGTCGCCCTTCCCGGAAGGGGACCGGTGGATGTCGGCGGCGGTGCTGCCGGCCGTCCGCGTCGGGCAGGATGACGCCATGCATTTCGCCATTCTCCTCGGCCCGGTCTGGTTCCTGGGCCATCCCACCGAAGCGCATCCGTTTCTCGGGCTGCGAATCGAGCTCCCGCTGGCGCATACCCGGGGGGGTCCCTAGGTTAGCGAGCTAATGGCAGGCTCGACCCTCGAGTCACCTCCCGCCGGACTCCGCGTCCTCGCGGACGTCGTCGACATCCTCGCCGCCGGTTTCGTGACCGAAGACGCGCTCGTGCGCGTCACGGCCGTGTTGCGCCGCGGCCTCGACGTGGCCGACGTGCGCCTGTGGCTGCGCGGTCCGGCGGGAGGAGGGTTCCATCTCCTCGCCGGGTCGCCGCCCGCCGGCGAGGGATTCACCCCGGCCGATGCCTGGTTCCGCCAGGACCTGGAGCGCGAGCGCATCGCCGGGGGAGGCATGCGCCTGCGATTCCCGCTCGTGTTCGAGGACCAGGGGGTGGGCGCGCTCGAGCTCCGGATCGCGGGCGGGCGGAGCGAGGAGATGGCGGTCGACGTGGGCCGCGTCGTCGCCCGGCTGCTCGGGGCGGCCATCGCGGCGACCGAGCTGTCGCAGGACCTCGCGTCCGAGGTGGCGCTGGCTGCACGGGAGGCCGATGCCCAGCGGGGCTTCGTCGCCCGCATCATCGATTCGCTGCCGACCGGCCTGTACGTCATCGACCGGGATTACATCATCCGGGCCTGGAACCGGCAGCGCGAGAGCGGCACGCAGGGTGTGGCCCGCGACGACGCGGTGGGGCGGGAGATCTTCGGCGTGCTGGACCGGCAGCCGCGCGAGCTGCTGCGCCGCGAATTCGATCGGGTGTTCGAGACCGGTGAGATCCAGCAGATGGAAATGGAATCCACCGCGAGCGGCGAGTCGCGCTTCTACCGCGTGTCCAAGATTCCGATGCGCCTCGACAACGTGCACATCACGCACGTCATCACCATCGCCGAGGATGTGACCGAGTGGCGGCGTGCGCAGCAGCGGCTGGCGCAGAGCGAGAAGCTCGCCGCCGTGGGGCAGCTCGCGGCCGGCGTCATGCACGAGATCAACAATCCGCTCGCCACGATCCTCGCCTGCGCCGAGGCGCTGAGCCACCGGGCCGAGGAGCTGCCCGGCACGGCGCGCGCGGGGTTCGAGGAGTACCTGAAGATCATCGACACCGAGGTGCAGCGGTGCCGCCGCATCGTGGACGGTCTGCTGGATCTGTCGCGTCCCAAGACGGGCGAGAAGCGGCGGGTGGACGTGAATAACCTGGTCGAGCAGACGCTGTTCCTGTTGAAGCACCATGACCGGTTCAAGCGCATCAGTGTCCGGCGCCAGTTCGCGCAGGGACTCCCGCCGGTGCTGGTGGACCCCGAACGGTTCATCCAGGGCTTCATGTCGCTGATGCTGAACGCGATGGACGCCATGAACTCGCGCGGCGTGCTCACGGTGCGCTCCAGCCGGATCGCGGGTCGCGGCGGCGGCGAAGTGCTGGTCGAGTTCATCGACACCGGCACCGGCATCCGGCAAGAGGAGCTGTCCAAGATCTTCGAGCCCTTCTACACCACGAAGCCGCAGGGGCGCGGGACAGGCCTCGGCCTGTCCATCTGCTACGGCATCGTCGCCGACCACGGCGGCCGTATCGAGGTGGAGTCCCAGGTGGGTGTCGGCTCCAACTTCAAGGTCTATCTGCCGGCGGCCCAGTGAAACTGCTCGTCATCGAGGATGACCGCACGGTGGGCCAGTACGTCAAGCGCGGACTCACCGAGACCGGCAGCCAGGTGGATCTCGTGGCTGACGGCGCGGAAGGCCTCCGCCTCGCCTCCGACGGCCATTACGACGTCGTGGTCCTCGACCTGCGGCTCCCGTCCATGGATGGTCGGGACGTGCTGCGGACCCTGCGCGACCGCGGCAACGCCGTCCCGGTGCTCGTGCTCACGGCCCAGGATGCGGTCGACTTCAAGGTCCAGGCCCTGCGGATGGGGGCCGACGACTACGTGACCAAGCCGTTCGCGCTGGAGGAGCTGCTGGCACGGGTGGAGGCGCTGGGGCGCCGGCCCAAGGCGCTCGCTCCGCCACTGCTGCGGGTGGGCGATCTGGTGCTCGACACGGGCAGCCGGGAGGTGCGGCGCGGCGGCCGGCCGATCGAGCTGACGCCCAAGGAGTACGCCGTGCTGGAGTACCTGGTGCGGCATCGCGGACGCGTCATGCCCCGCACGTTGATCACCGAATACGCCTGGGACTACCATTTCGACCCCGGGACGAACATCGTGGACGTCGTGATCACCCGGCTGCGCAAGAAGATCGATCAGGCGCGCGAACCCAAGCTGATCCACACGGTCCGCGGTGTCGGCTACGTGGTGAAGGAGTGAGGTGGAGACCCTCCGCGGCCGGCTGACGGCCTGGTACGCCACCGCCCTCGCCCTCGCCCTCACCGGCTTCACCGTCGCGCTGTACCTCACCCGCCGCCACGCCTCCTACCAGGAGCTCGACCGCCGCATCGCGTCCGAGGCGGATTTGACGGCGGGCATCCTGGCCGGCGTGTCGCGGGCTGGCGGCCTGGTGGTGACCACCGATCCCAACGGCCGCCCGACGCTCGTGTCCGAGCTGCAGGCGACGCTCGACGCCGTCCCGGACTTCCTCATGATCACCGACTCGCTCGGGCAGCCGGTGTACACCTCGACGAACACGAACCTCATCTACGAGCAGTTCGAGCAGCTGCGCCGCGTGATCCTCACGGCGCGCGGCCGGCGCGTGCTGGGGACCATCCGCCTGATCGCGGGTGGGCCGACGTTCCGTTACGCCGTGCATCCCCTGGTGGACGTCGCGCCCGTGGGCGGCGCCGTCTTCGCGGGGACGCGTCCCGAGAGCGTGGAGCTGGGACTCAAGCCCCTGCTCTCGACGTTTCTCTTTACGCTGCCGCTCGGCATTCTCGCCGCCTACGTCCTGGGCTGGTGGCTCGCGTTTCGTGCGGTCCAGCCCGTGGACCGGCTCACCACCGAGGTGCGCGAGATCACCGATGGGCGCACGCTGCACCGCCGGGTCCCCGTGCCGTTCGTGAAGGACGAGGTCGGGCGGCTCGCCGAAACGCTCAACCAGATGCTGGGGCGCCTGGAGCGGAGCTTCACCGCGTTGCGTCGCTTCACCGCCGACGCCAGCCACGAGCTGAAGACGCCCCTGACGGTGCTGCGCGCCGGGGTGGAGCGCGCCATCACGACGCCCGGGATGCCGCAGGAGGCCCTCGCCGACCTGGAGGAGACCCTCCAGGAAATCAACCGCATGACCGAGCTCGTGGACACGCTGCTGACGCTGGCCCGGGCCGACGAAGGCACCGCCCCCCTGCATCTGGAGCCGGTGGATCTGCGGGCCCTGCTGCTCGACACCGAAGAGACCGCGGAGCTGCTGGCGGAGCCCGCCGGCGTCACGGTGAGCGTCGAGGCGGTGGAAGGACCAGTGGTCGTTCAGGCGGACCCGAGCCGCTTTCGCCAGCTCGTGATGAACCTGCTCAGCAACGCGGTGAAGTACACGCCCCAGGGTGGGCGGGTGCGGCTGTGGCTGGAGCGCGACGACGGTCGCGTCCGATTCGGGGTGTCGGACACCGGGATCGGGATCGCGCCCGGCGACCTGCCGCACATCTTCCACCGGTTCTATCGGGCCGATACTGCGCGCACCCGCACCGCCGATCGCCCCGGCGTCGGCCTCGGTCTCGCCATCTGCAAGTGGATCGCGGAAGCGCACGGCGGCACGATCGACGTGCAGAGCCGGCCGGGGCGGGGCACGACGTTCACGGTGACGCTCCCGGCAGCCGCGACACCGTCGGCCAGCGCGAGCCCCGCACAGTCCTGAGCCCTGATCCACTCGTCGTCACTCCACGGGTGCACTGATCATGCACACGTCATCGAATCGTCATGCGGCCTCCACGGCTCCGCCACGGGTGTCTCCCATCGTTGCGGGGAACCGTGATGCGAGGTCGCCATGTTCGACACGCTGCTCGAGAGTCGCCACACTCCGCTGGGACTGCCGCGCTGGGGCGTGGCGGTCGCCGTGGGTCTGCACGCTGCGGTGGTCGGCGCGGCGCTCCGTCCCTCGCCGCCCCACGAGGTGCCGCCCATCACCATCACTATCGACGTCCTTCCGTTCGTGGAGCCTTCGAGTTCCCGGCCGATCGACCCGGGGGGTCTGACCGTGACGGGTCCCACCAACATCGCTGTCCCACTGATCCCATTGCCGGAGCCCATTCCCGGCGTGCCGATGGTCGATGTGCCGGGGCCGGGTGGTCCGGCAACTCCGGTGGTAGGCGCTCCAGGGTCTGGGGAGCCAGGGACGACCGAGCCCATGCCGGAGTCAGTAGTCGAGGATCGCCCCGAGCTGTTGGCTGCCCCGGTGCCGCCCTATCCGGCGCTGCTGCGCGAAGCGAGAGTGGAAGGGCTCGTCACCATCGAAGTGGTCGTCGACACGACCGGCCGGGCCGAGCCAGGGTCGCTGCGGGTGGTGCAAAGCGACAACGCGGGCTTCAATGCGGCCGCGGTGGCGACGATCCGAGGGGCGTTGTTCCGGCCGGGCCGGGTGTGGGGGCGTGCGGTGCGGGTGTTGGTGCACGTCCCAGTGGCATTTCGACTGCGGCCTCCGTCGTGAGCGGCGCCATCGTGCCTTGCGAGAGATAACGCAGGTCGTACTTTCCTCGACATGACCCGGCGTTCGACGATCCGAGCACGCGGACTCGGCGGCGCGCTGCTCCTGCTGCTCGCGATGTCGGCGCTCCAGGCCCAGGCGCGCCCGGATTACCTGGCACGGGCGCGCGAGCAGATCTCCCACAGGAACAGCGACAGCGCGCTGGCGCTGCTGCGTCTGGTGACCGACTCACAGGCCGGAGAGCCCGCGGCGCGCCAGGTCGAGGCGTGGATTCTCACGGGTGTCGTGTCGTTCTACAGGGGAGAGGATTCCTCCGTGGTCGAGGCGTTCCGGAGGGCGTTCGCCCTCGACCCGGGGGTGCAGGCTGCGGGGTTGGGGGCGATCGATTCCTCGCTGGCGGCGACGTTCGAGGCCCAACGGCCCAAGAGCGTGGCGGCGGTGCTGCCCGCGCCGGCGACCGCGGATTCCGTCTACGAGTGCGTGAAACGCTGCCCCAGCGGCATTTCCAAGCCCTCGCTCAGCCACTTTCCGCAGGTGTCGCCCCAGGACGTCCCCCCCTCGGAGTCGCAGATCTACCCCGGTGCGTCGGGCCTCGGGGCCTCCGGGTTACGCGGGGCGATCGAGTTTCACTTCATCGTCAACGAAGCCGGGTCGGTGGAGCCGGGGTCCGTCGAGGTCAGCATGAGTACGGCTCGCGCCTGGCAGCCGGCGTTCCTCCAGGGGCTCCTGCAGGCGCGTTTCCGGCCCGCCATGCTGGGCCCGCGACCGGTTCGGGCACGGGTACGGCTGCGCGTCGACATCAACGCCGAGGGCATGGATCATTTTCGGTACAATCTCGCCGGCCCCTGACGGCGTCGAACGGTCATTCGCCTGTCATCATTTTGTAATGAAACACCCACTAGCGGACCATCGAGGCGGGATACTATCTCGGTAGCCATCGCCACGGAGGTTGGACCGTGTTCGACGTTCTGATCGAGTCCAAGAAGCCCAGCCACAAGGGCCGCATGGCGGGGACGAGCCTCGCCTCGCTGATCTTCCACACGCTGGTCATCGGCGGGGCCGTGTATGCGACCCTGTCGGCGGGACCGGCGGATGACGCGATCAAGGTGGACACGGCGCTGGTCTACATCCAGCCCGAGCAGCAGAAGCAACCCGACCAGCCGCCGCCGCCCCAGCTCGACGTCCAGTTCAAGGGCTTCCAGACGGTCGTGGCGCCGACGGACATCCCGACCAACATCCCGCCCGTGAACCTGCAGGAGCATTTCGATCCCAAGGATTTCTCGGGCGTCGGCGTCGAGGGCGGCGTCGCCACCGGCATCGTGCCGTCGAGCGATGCGGTGCTCTCCGTGGACGTCGTGCAGGAGAAGCCGGAACGGCTCGCCGGGCCGCTGCCCGTCTACCCGCCGCTCCTGTCGCAGGCCGGAATCGAAGGCGTGGTCATGGTGCAGGCCATCATCGACACCATGGGACGCGTCGAGCCGAACTCCCTGAGGATCATCCAGACCGCCAACCCCGGCTTCAACGAGTCCGCCAAGCAGACGGTACTCAAGTCGCTGTTCCGTCCGGCGCGGGTGTACGGCAAGGCGGTGCGCGTGCTGATTCAGATCCCGATCAACTACAACCTGAAGCACTAACTCGCTGAAGCACTAACCGACGCCCGGAGGAGCCGCCTCGGATGCCCGACATCATCGCAATGTGGAGCGCATCGACCTATTTCGCGAAGGGGATCGTGGTGATCCTCGTCTTCATGTCGATCTGGTCGGTGTCGACTTTCATCATGAAGTGGTGGCAGTTGCGCCGGTCCACGCGTGAGACGGTCCGGTTCGTTCCCGAGTTCTCGCGCTTCCTCCAGGAAGAGCACCTCGACGCGGCCATCGCGCTCGCCGAGAAGACGAAGAAGAGCCACGTCGCGCGCGTGCTGGGTGAGGCGCTCGCCGAGGTGAAGCCGCTGCTGCGCGACCGCGCCACGATCACGGCGGCGGACATCAATTCGGCCGAGCGGGCGGTGGAGCGGCAGATGCTGATCATCGTCTCCGAGCTGAAGCGCGGGCTCGGCATCCTCGCGACGATCGGCGCGACCGCGCCGTTCGTGGGGCTGCTCGGCACGACGATGGGCATCGTGAACGCCTTCACCGGCATGATGGCGTCGGGCGGCGGCGGCTCCCTGGGCGCCGTGGCCGGCGGTATTTCCGAAGCGCTGATCACGACGGCCATCGGCCTCGTGGCGGCCATTCCGGCGGTGTGGTTCTACAACTACTTCACCACCAAGATCGACTTCATCTCCGTCGAGATGACCTACACGTCGAAGGAGCTGATCGACTATCTGATCCGCAGTGTCGGGTCGGAGTTCGGCCGGTCGATCTTCACCAAGGAATTCCAGGCTCAGAAGGCGACGCAGTCCAGTGGCCCGATCAGCCGCTAGCGCCAAGGCGCCGGTCAACGCCAACATCAACGTCACGCCGATGATCGACGTGATGTTGGTGTTGCTGATCATTTTCATGATCGTGACGCCGTTGATCACGGCCGGCTTCCAGGCGAGCATCCCCCGGGCGTTGAACCCGGACAAGCAGGAAGAGAAGGAAGGCGAGATCCGCCTCGGCATCGACAAGGACGGGAAGTTCTTTCTCGATTTGCCCGGGGCCGGCGGGCAGTACACCGGCATGCGCTACATCAGCGACGAGGATCTGACCAACCAGCTGGTGGCCATCTACGCGGCGCGGACCAGCGACAAGATCCTGTTTCTCAAAGCCGACGCGAACATCAAGTACGAGCGGGTCCAGCAGGCGATCGCCATCGCCCGTCGGGCGGGAGTGCGCGTGATCGGGGCCATCGCCGAGCAGCGCAAACAGACGCCGCTGGCGCAATAGGGGGCAGCCATGGCAATGCAAGCCGGTGGCGGCGAGGGCGGACTCTCGTCCGACATCAACGTCACGCCGATGATCGATGTGCTGCTCGTGCTGCTGATCATCTTCATGATCATTCTGCCGCTGTCGCGTAAGGCGTTCATCACCCAGGTGCCGCCCGAGCAGCAGCAGAAGAAGCCGCAGCAGCAATCCGCCCAGATCGTACTCGAGCTCACGGCCGAGGGCGGGTACGCCATCAACACCAAGCCGTACGCCAAGGGCCAGCTCGACGCCGCTCTGCACGAGATCTTCGACCAGCGCGTCGCCAAGCTCATGTTCATCAAGGCCGCACCCAACCGCAATTACGGCGACGTGATCGAGGCGATGGACATCGCCCGCGGAGCAGGCGTGCAGGTGATCGGCTTCACGCCGCCGCCGGAGCCAGCGGCCGCGCAATAGCGTCGCGCAACCAGATGAAGGCCGGACGCGTAGGGGCACGGATGCCGTGCCCCTGCGTTGCGTTTCGGGGTATCTACCTGCCGTGAGCGAACCCCTCCCTGACCGGCTGCCGCGGGTGCTCCCGCCCCCGCCGCCGTTCCGGCTGCCGCGTCCGCGGCGCCGGAGCGGAGGGGTCGTGGCCTCCGTGCTGCTGCATGCCCTCATTCTGCTGTCGCTGGTGCGGTTCGGCGTGGACTGGATCGCTGGCGCGGGCGACGCCGACGGACCGCGGGGTGGCGGTGGGGGGGGCGAGGGAGCCGCGGCGCGCTACGTCGAGTTGCCCGCACTGCCGGCTCCTCCACCCGCCGAAGTGACGGCGCCCGCCCCGGTCGTCGTCGCGCCGCCACCCGATCCCGTGCCCGTAGAGACCGAGACGGCGGTTCCCGACGTTCCGGTCGTGCCGCCGGCATCGCTGCCGACTCCCGCGGCCCCCGCGACAGGAACGGGGACAGGGGGTGGTCCGGGGCAGGGCCCGGGCACGGGTGGAGGAGCTGGCGCCGGCGCCGGCGGCGGCGTGGGCAACGATTCCGGCCCTGGCCGCGGCGGGGCCGGCGACTACATTACTCCGCCCTACGCCCGGACCGTGCTGCTGCCGGCCGATTGCGCCCGCGGCCGGTTCACGGTCCAATTCTGGGTGGAGGCCGACGGGAGTGTGTCGCGGGTGTCGGTCGAGCCGCCCCCCAAAGGCGGCGGCTGCCGGCGGGAAATGCAGGACAAGATGCTGGGATACCAGTTCCTGCCCGCCCGCACGCGGGATGGTCGCCCGGTGGCCTACGTCTATCAGGTGCAGTTGCAGCACTAGCCCCTTCGCATCCAGGAGTCATGATGAACAACGGCGTGGCTCGCCCGGCCCGGGGGCAGTTGTTTGCCCGGAAGACGGTGGATCAGTGCATCGCCGACGGCGAACGGGGCGGGGGCCTGCGCCGCTCGCTCGGACCGATCCAGCTGACGTCGCTCGGTGTCGGCGCCATCATCGGTGCCGGTATCTTCGCCGCCATCGGCACCGCGATCGCCGGGGACTCGGGCCACGTGGGCGCGGGGGCGGCCATCGTGATCTCGATCATCCTCGCGGGCGTGACGAGCGCGTTCGCGGCGATCACGTACTCCGAATTCGCCGCCCTGATCCCGATCTCGGGCAGCGCCTACACCTACGCCTACGCGACGCTGGGCGAGCTGTTCGCCTGGATCATCGGGTGGGACCTCATTCTGGAATACGCCGTCGGCAACATCGCCGTGGCGATCGGCTGGGCGGGCTACTTCGATTCGCTGCTGCGGGGCATGGGGATCGAGATGCCGCGCTGGCTGGTCACGGACCTGCGCACGGCGTTGCAGGACCACGCGCTCGTGGCGGCCGCTCCGCACCTCGGTCCCGTCCCCATCATCTTCAATCTGCCGGCCTTCGCCATCGTGGGGGTCATCACGTTTCTGCTCGTGATCGGCACGCGGGAATCGGCGTGGGTCAACACGATGATGGTGGCGATCAAGGTGGGCATCATCTTCCTGTTCCTGTTCGTGGGTCTGAAGTTCGTGCGCACGGAGCTGTGGCACACCCCCAGCTTCGCGCCGAACGGGGTGAAGGGGATCGGGGCGGGTGCGGCCATCATCTTCTTCTCCTACATCGGGTTCGATGCGGTGAGCACCGCCTCCGAGGAGGCGAAGAACCCGCAAAAGGACATTCCGTTCGGGATCATCGCCTCGCTCATCCTCTGTACGCTGCTCTACATCGCCATCGCGCTCGTGCTCACGGGTCTCATCCCGTGGGACAAGCTCAACGTCCCCGATCCGCTGGCGGTCGCGCTGCAGTACATCCACGCCGACTGGGCCGCGGGCGTGCTGGCGCTGGGCGCCGTGGCGGCGATGACGTCGGTGCTGCTCGTGTTCCAGCTGGGGCAGGCGCGCATCTTCATGTCCATGGCGCGGGATGGCCTGCTGCCGCCCTGGGCGGCGAAGGTGCATCCGAAGTTCAAGACGCCGCACATCACGACCATCATCACGGGCATCTTCGTGGCGCTGTCGGCCGCGTTCGCGCCGATCGGCTGGGTGCTCGAGCTGACGAACATCGGGACGCTGTTCGCCTTCGCGCTCGTGGCGGTGGGCATCATCATCCTGCGCCGCCGTGAGCCGGACCGGCCCCGGCCGTTCCGTACGCCATGGGTGCCCGTGCTGCCGCTCATTTCGGTCGCGTTCTGCTTCTACCTCATCGGCAACCTGCCGCCCCTCACCTGGCTGCGGTTTGTGCTGTGGATGGCGATCGGGGTGGTGATCTACTTCCTGTACAGCGTGCGGCACAGTCGCGTGCGACAACGGGCGCAGCCTGACGCATGAAGCTCCACACGAAGATCATCATCGGCCTCGTGCTCGGCGCCGCGGCCGGGCTCGCGAGCTACACATGGGCGCGCGACGCGACGTGGGTGGCCTGGCTCCGGGACTACATCGCACAGCCCGTGGGGCAGATCTTCCTGCGGCTGCTGATCATGACGGTGGTGCCGCTGGTGTTCTGCTCCCTGACGGTCGGGGTCGCGGGCCTGGGGGACATCCGCCGCATCGGCCGCGTGGGCGGACGGGCGATCGGCTACTTCCTGGTGTCTACCGCCCTCTCGGCCACGTTGGGCCTGATCCTGGTCAATCTCGTGCGGCCCGGTGACGGGCTCGACGCGACGGTGCGCGAGCAGTTGATGACCACCTATCGCACCCAGGCGCAGGGAATCCAGCAGGCGATGACGATCAAGCCCGGCGTGGACATGGTGGTCAACATCGTGCCGCGCAACCCCGTCAAGGCGGCGGCCGATCTCGACATGCTCGGCATCATCTTCTTCTCCGTGATGGTGGGCGTGGCGCTCACCCTGATTCCCGAGGAGAAATCCAAGCCGGTGCAGAAACTCCTCGAGGCGGGCGGCGACGCCATCGTCAAGATCATCGACATCGCGATGCAGCTCGCTCCCTATGGCGTATTCGGCCTGATTTTCGTCGTGACGTCGCGCTTCGGGTGGGATCTGCTCGGAGCCCTGGGCAAGTACGTCGCTGTGGTACTCGTGGGGTTGCTGCTGCACGGCGCCGTGACGCTGTCGGCCATGGTCCGGTTCCTCGGCGGCCTGAATCCCGTGACCTTCTTCTCGCGCATCCGCGCCAGCATGGTCACGGCATTCTCGACCAGCTCGAGCAATGCGACGTTGCCTACCAACCTGGCGGTCGCGGAAGAGGAGCTCGGTATCTCTCCGCGCATCGCGGGCTTCGTTCTGCCGATCGGCTCCACCATGTGCATGAACGGCACGGCCCTGTATGAGGGCGTGACCGTGCTGTTTCTGGCTCAGGTGTTCGGGGTGCCGCTCGGCATCGGGACGCAGATCTTCGTGATCGTGCTGAGCGTCATCACCGCGGTCGGGGCGGCGGGAGTGCCGGGGGGATCGCTCCCCCTGCTCATGGTCGTGCTCGCGACGGTGGGAGTGCCACCGGAGGCCATCGCGGTCATCCTGGGAGTCGACCGGATCCTCGATATGAGTCGCACGACGTTGAACGTGATCGGGGACATGTCGGCGACGGTCTACGTCGCCCGGACGGAAGACGGCTGGGATGCGGGAAGGCTCAGACAGGCGGCGTGAGGGCTCGCGTTACCGCGGTCTCGGGCGGACCTCCTCCGCCGGGCTTCGTTGTGTCTTCACGAACGCCCTGTACCCACAATCGCAGGTCTCCATCGTGCGGCCGGAGCGGTCGGTGCTGAAGTGGAGGCGCTCCCCGCAGCCCTGGCAGAACGGCGGCCCCCCATCCGTGACCAGACCTGCCCGGCCGAGCTCGGAGCGCGATCGGTTCATGCGACCTCCAGTGCGGCGAAGGACCACCCCAGACGGATGACGTCACGTGCGGTGGCGCCGCCCCCGCCCTGAACCACCTCGAACTCCACCGGCTCACCCTCGGCCAGCGGGTTGCACATGGTGCCCCGGATCGCGGAGTGGTGAACGAGGCACTCCGAATCCCCATTCGCCCGGCCGATCACGCCGAAACACCGCACGAGATCGAACCACTTCACCTTGCCCAATACCCGCATTTGTACGACTCCGTCCACGAGGATGCGCCAAAAGCAAAGGCGGGACCGGCGCGCATGGCCAAGTCCCGCCTTGACTTCCGCTGTGCCGACACGCGGTTGGCGTGCCTGGCGCTCTCCCCAAGGGTAGTCGGGTCTGGGGCCGAAGTCAAATGCGGCGTGTGCGTTAGGTCAGCTCCGCCGCCAGACGCAAAGCGCCGAGAGGGGCGTCGACGGTGACCTCTCGCAGCTGCGTTCGTGGCAATGCGGCCTCGAGCCGGACCTTGAACGCCGCGAGCAGCGGGCTTCCCGTTCGGAGCAGCCCGCCCGCCGCGGCGATCGGCAGTGGATCATCGGGAGCGAACATCGGCTCGACCACCTGAACGAGCGACACCAGCTCGGCAGCGGCGTCCTCGGTAATGCGCAGGGCCGCGGGATCGCCCGCGGCGGCCGCGCTCATCACGTGCGGCGCGAGCGCGGCGATCTGCGCCGGGTCGGCCGACGCCGCCCAGCGCACCAGTTCGTCGAATTCGTGCAGTTTGAGCGCGGGGAGCAGTCGCGCCAGGAGCGCTCCGCCGTCCCCGCCGCCGTCCCGCGCCTTGGCCGCGGCCGACAGGGCGCGTCGCCCGATCCAGTAGCCTCCGCCTTCGTCGCTCAGCTGCCACCCGTAGCCGCCGCTGCGGCGCAGCCGCCCGTGGCGGTCCCGCGCGTAGGCGATCGAGCCGGTGCCGGCGTTCACCAGGATACCGGGCTCGGTGCCGAACGCCGCCGCCAGCGCGATTTCCCCGTCGGCGACCACCTCGAGGGAACGCGCCACGCCGTGCGCGGCCAGGGCCTGCTTGAGCTCGCGGCGTTCCATCGCACGGCCGGCGCCCGCCGCTCCCACCATCGCCCGATCCACGGGCAGCGTCACCCCGGCCACCCGGGCGGCCCGTGCCGTGACCTCGGCGATTGCCGCGGCGGTCTGCGAGGCCCCGCCAGAGCGCATCGGCACGCCGGGGCCCTCGGCGCGACTCAGCACCACGAAGTCGGCTCGGGAGATCGCCGCGGCGGTGTGACTTCCCCCGACATCGACGCCGAGCAGCACGGTGGGTGAGACGACGTCGGATAAAGGGACGGATGTTGAGCCAGCGGTCATGAAGCGGTAGTCATGGGGAGGAGGTGTCCGTCGCAGCATCGCCCGTCGCCGGTTGGCCTATGAATGAAGATGCCATTCCGACTGCGACAGTAACGAGCGTCCCGAGCGGGACGTCCCAGGGCCAGGCGAGATGGCTGAGCGACACCAGCCAGGCAGGATTGTGCAACACGCTCGCCAGCCGCCCCGCGAAGATCACCGGCACCATCACGATCACCCCCACGATCATCGCGACGATGACGTCTCGCTCGCGCGCCCGGCGCCAGAACCCTCCCAGCAGGTAGGTGCCGAGCAGCGCGCCGTAGGTGAGCGAGGCGACCTGTAACGCCAGCTCGACCACCGGCGTGCGGCGGTCGGGGAAGAGCATCGCCCCGGCCACCAGGACCACGGCCCACACGAGCGTCATGGCACGACCCACTTTGAGCAGCCGGGTGGGGTCCCGCTGGCCGGTGAGCGGGGCGTAGAAATCGTTGGTGGACGCGGAGGCGAGCGAGTTGATCGCCGACGCATGCGTGCCCATCGCCGCGGCGAGCAGCCCTGCCACGACCAGACCCGCCAGCCCAGCCGGGAGCTGGGTGGCGACGAACCCCGGGTAAACCTGGTCTCCCGGCACGCCCGGGTGGGCCGCGCCCGCGAGCCAGAGACTGGTGCCCACGAGCAGGAACAGGGCGAACAGGAAGATGATGAACACCCCGGAGCCGATGAGCGCCTTGCGGGCGTCGCGCAGCCCGCGTGCGGCGAGCAACCGCTGCACGATCAGGTGATCGGTCCCGTGCGAGGCGGCCGAGAGCAGCGCGCCGCCGATGAGTCCGCTCCACAGGGTATAGGTGTGGCTGAAATCGAAGCTGAAGTCGAGGAACACCAGCTTGAAGTGGTCATAGGCCGTGCCGAACGCGCTCACGCCGCCCACGCGGTCCAGCGCCACGATCAGGGTGGCGACGCCGCCCAGGATGTAGACGCCAAGCTGCAGGATGTCGGTCCAGACGACGGCCCGGATCCCGCCGAGCCAGGTGTACGCCAGCGTGATGACGCCCGTCGCCAGGATGCCCGCGGGGATGCTCCAGTGCGTGATGATCGCTAGCGGGATCGCGGTGGCAAAGACGCGCACGGCGTCCGCGAGCGCGCGGGTGATCAGAAACACCCCCGACGCCACGCGGCGCGCGTGGGGCCCGAAGCGGCGCTCGAGCCGCTGGTAAGCGGTGTCCTGGGTGCCCTCGAAGTAGCCGGGGAGCAGGAGGGCGGCGACGCCGATGCGGCCGACGAGATAGCCGAACGCCAGCTGGATGAAGGTGAGATTGCCGGTGGCGGCGAGGCCCGGGACCGAGATGACGGTCAGCGCCGAGGTCTCGGTGGCGACGATCGAGAGCAGGATCGCCCACCAGGGGAGACCGTGGCGGCCGAGGAAGTAGTCGGTGCTGTCGCGCTGGCGGCCGCCCAGCAGGACGCCGACGGCGGCGACGGCTACGCAGTACGCTACGATGACGGCGACGTCGAGCGGTCGCAAGCGCGCCTCCCGGGGTGAAAAACGAACCGAGGCCCGCCGGTGCGCGGGCCTCGGAAGCTACGGTGGAAAACGGGAGCGGGGCTAGACCGTGAACGACGATCCGCAGCCGCAGCCGCCGGTGGCGTTCGGGTTGTCGAACGCGAAGCCGGATTCCTGGAAGTTGCTCTTGTAGTCGATGGTCACGCCGTTCAGGTAGGTGGCGCTGAAGGCGTCCACGAACAGCCGCACACCGCTCGATTCGATCGTGAGATCGTCGTCGGCGGCCTTGTCCTCGATGTTCAACGCGTACTTGAATCCCGAGCACCCACCCGGCATCACGCCGACGCGCAGACCTGCGATCGCAGGATCCACCTTTTCGTCGGCCATGAACTTCCGGACCTCGACCGCGGCACGCTCGGTGAGGGTCAGGGTGATGGACTCGGGCTTCTGGGTCGTGGTCATGTCAATTCCTCCGTCTGCGAACAACCTAAACAGGGGTGGAAGAGGGCGAAAGAGGGCAGGTGGAAGAGCGCGGACAAAGGCGGACGAAGGCGGACAAGGACGGACGAGGGCGGAACAGGCGGGTTAGCGGCTCTCATCCAGAAGCGCTTCGGCCACGAGGTCCGCCACTGTGGCGCGCACCCGGAGGATCTTCGTGTTCGCGCGGGTCGGGTTCACACGATTCGTGAGCAGAATCACGAACAGGTCCCGCTCGGGGTCCATCCAGATCGACGTCCCCGTGAACCCCGTGTGTCCGAAGGAGTGCCGCGACAGCTTCGTACCGGCGCTCGAGTAGCCCGAGTCGGACGGAGTGTCCCAGCCGAGAGCGCGGGTGGAGCCGGGGGGAATGCCCTGGCGGCGCGTGAACTGGACGACGATGTCGGACGAAAAGCAGAGCACAGAGCAGGGAGGCGATGCGCTCGACGCGGCGAGCGGACTGCTCCGTGCTTCCTGCTCCTGCTTGTGAGTTTCCAGCAACCAGCTCGCGAACCGCGCCAGGTCGGGCGCGGTGCTGAACAAGCCGGCGTGGCCCGACACCCCGCCCATCCGCCCCGCATTCTCGTCGTGCACCTCGCCGCGGATCAAGCGGTGGCGGAAGAGGGTGTCGATTTCGGTCGGCGCGATCCGGCTCTGCCAGCTCCGCGGTGGCAGATAGCGGGTCGAGGTCATGCCGAGGGGGCCGAACACGTGTCCCGCGAGGTAGTGGTCAATCCGCTCACCCGTGATCCGCTCGACGACCTGCATGAGCAGGATCGCGCCGAGATCGGAATAGACGAAGCGCGTGCCGGGTGTCGTGTCGAGCGGCGTCGTGTCGACGAGGGTAATGGCGCTGTTTCGATCCGTCGCTTCGCGATACAACGGGCGCCACCAGTGCATCCCGGCGGAGTGGGTGAGCAGCTGACGGATCGTGACCTGGTCCTTCTGCGGTCCGCGGAATTTCGGCACGTACGTTCGCACCGGCGCGTCGAGATCGAGCTTGCCCTCGTCCACCAGGATCATGCAGGCCGTCGTCAGCCCGATGACCTTCGTGAGGGAGGCGAGATCGTAGATCGTGTGCGCGTCGACCGGGCTCGGATCGTCGGCACCGTAATGACCGGCCGCCGCGAGCAGCGCGAGTCGTCCATGGCGGCCGACGGCGACCACCGCGCCGGGGTAGGCGCTGTCCACCTGGGATGCGACGTATGCGGCGACGGTCGCGAGACGCGCGCTGTCGAATCCCAGATCCGCCGCCGGGGCGATCGTCGTTGGCGGCGCGACCGGAGCAGCGGGGCTCGCGCGACAGGCGGCAAGCAGCGCGGCTGCGGATACCGTTCGAAACCGGCTCACGGCAGCGTTTGCGGGCCTGCCGGGGGTGCGGGAGGGGGCGGTGTGGAATCCGGCATCACGATGCCCCAGCCCACGCGGTACCCCGGGGGAATGCGGATCGGCAGGTGGCCGCGAATCGGCGACAAGCCGAGCAACGCCCGGGCGGCTGCCCGCTCGGCGACGCGCACGCCGCTCCAGGCGATGAGGTAGCTCTTCACCGCCGGCGTCTGGTTCAGCAGATAGGGACTGCCGAACGACACCAGGGCGGTGGGCTTCAGGGAGTCGGTCGCGGTGATGAGCGCGGCGAGCGAGTCGGGGAGCGCGATGGAGCCCTTCCAGGCGATCGGCTTCACGTTCGTCGCGAACACGGCGACGGGCGAGCGGGCGAGGACTTGGCGCGCCGAATCGTACGATGCGGGTCCCGACATCGGCCACAGCCGGAAATAGTCCACGGTGTCGCCGTTCACCCGGAGCAGCTCGGCCAGGTGCAGCGCCACCGACGGGGTCGTCTCGTCGGCATAGGTGACGAGGGCGAGCCGGGTGCGACGCGCGCGCAAGGCCGCGACCGTTCCTGCCGTGTCGCGCACCAGCGTGAGCGAGCGCACGGCGATGTCCTCCGCCGCCCGCTGCCAGCGCCGCGTGCCCACCGTTTCCATCACCTTGTCGAGCGGCACCGTGCGGTGCTCGAACAAGCCGAGGCGCTTCTTGATCTCGAGCAGCCGTCGCACCGAGCCGTCCAGGCGTTCCCGGGAGACCCGGCCCGAGGCCACCGCGGCCAGCATCGCGCCCAGGGCCGAATCGGGACTGGCGGGCATCAGCAGCAGATCGGACCCGGCCAGGAACGCACGCACCGCGGCTTCGCCGGCGCCGTACTTCGCGACGATCGCGCCCATGGTGAGCGCATCGGTCACCACCATGCCGCGGAAGTGCAGCGAGTCGCGCAACAGTCCCGTGAGCACCGCCGGAGAGAGCGTCCCGGGGTCGTCGCCGCCGGTGAGGGCAGGGAAGGCGATGTGGGCGCTCATGACGATATCGGCACCCGCGGCGATCCCGGCGCGGAATGGGACGAGCTCGACGGTATCGAGACGCGCATAGTCCGCCCGGATCACCGGCAGCCCGAGATGCGAGTCGGTTTCGGTATCGCCGTGGCCGGGGAAGTGTTTCAGCGTGGCCAGCATCCCCTGCTCGCGCACGCCGCGCACGTAGGCGGTGACGAGCAGGCTGACCGCCCGGGGGTCTTCGCCGAACGACCGGGTATTGATGATCGGGTTCGCGGGGTTGTTGTTGAGATCGGCATCGGGGGCGAAATTCACGTGGATGCCGACGGCCCGGCCCTCGATGGCCGCGGCGGTGCCGATGGTGTACGCGTCGTTGGGGTCGCCGGTCGCTCCGGCGGCCATGATCTGGGGAAATGCCGTTGCGCCCACGACCCGCATCGCGGCGCCCCATTCGAGGTCGGCCGAGATGAGCAGCGGCAGCGCCGAGCGAGTCTGCAGCGCGTTCAGTTTGGCGGCGATCTCGAGCGGGGGGCCGACGGAGATGATGATCCCCCCGACGTGCAGCGAGTCGACCCAGCGGGCGGCGTCGAGAAACGACGAATCGTCGAGGGCGGTGTAGGCGCCGGAGAGCCAGGGGACGATGAGCTGTCCCACCTTCTGGCTGTCGGACAGGCTGGCCAGGACGCTGTCCAGCGACACGGCAGAGAACGGCGCGGGCGGCCCCGCCGGTCCCGGCCCGGCGGGGGCGGGGCGGCACGCCACGATCAGCGCGAGGACGATCCAACGATGCGAGCGCATGGCCTCTGGGTGTTGGGGATAGTCGCCTGCAGCGGTTCACCGTCCCCCGCTGCGCGGGTGCGGCCGGGCATCGAGGTGTTGCTGACCGATTCCATCCACCTCGTCCGGGGGCGACGCCTCGGCCTGCTTACGAACCAGACGGGAGTCGACCGCTCCGGCCGCCGAGACGCCGATGCGCTGCGCGCCGCCGGTCTGCAGCTGGTGGCGCTGTTCAGCCCCGAGCACGGCTTCCGGGGCCAGGAGGATCGCCCCGATCTGCCGGACGCCGTGGATTCCTCGACCGGTCTCCCAATCTACAGCCTGTATGGAGGCTCGCGCGCGGCCGCACGCGCCGCCCTCGATTCGATCGACGTGCTGCTCATCGATCTGCAGGACATCGGCGCCCGGTACTACACCTATCCGGCCACGGCGACCGCCCTGATGCGCGACGCCGCCGCCCGCGGCAAGGCCGTCGTCGTGCTCGATCGCCCCGACCCCATCGGCGGGACATTGATGGCGGGCGACGTGCGCCCGGCCGTGGGTGATCCCGACAGTCAATTGGTCGGTTTCCTCCCGGTGCCGATGCGGCATGGAATGACGCTCGGCGAGCTGCTACGCCTGGCCAACGACGTGCTCGCGCTACGCGCCGACCTGGTGGTGGTCCCGGCCGCGGGATGGCGCCGCGACATGGCTTACGATATCACCGGGCTGTCCTGGATCCGACCCTCGCCCAACATGCCCGACCTCGAGAGCGCTTTTCACTACCCGGGCACCTGTCTGTTCGAGGGCACGAATCTCTCGGTGGGACGGGGGACGCCGCAGGCGTTCCAGGTGATCGGGGCGCCGTGGCTCGATGCTCGCCGGCTCCTGCAACTCCTCCAGGGAGCGGGGAGTGGGGAGCCATCGGCGCTGGTGGGAGTGGAAGTTGTGGCCACCGAGTTCACGCCGCGCTCGCCGACGGACGGCAAATACGACGGCGTGCCGCTGCACGGGTTGCGATTCCGCGTCACTGACCGCGCCCGCTACGATCCGACGCGCCTGGCGGTGGCGCTCCTCGCCGGTCTCGTCACCCTGTACCCGGACAGCTTCCAGTTTCGCCCGGCGAGCTTCGACCGTCTCGCGGCGGGGCCCGAGCTGCGTCTCGCCGTGAGCGCCGGCCGCACGCCGGTGCAAGTATGGGACGGCTGGTCCGCCGCGCTCGACCAGTTTCGCCGCACGCGCCTCAAGTACTTGCTTTACTAGCGTTTTGCCCTTTGCGGGCGTTCCGGGGGCTGTTACTTTCACCCGGCTATGAACGTGATCCCGCAAGCCGTGAAGGACGGCTTCGTGCGCCTGACCGGGCCGATGGTGCGAGCCCTGGTGCGCGGGCACGTGCGGCCCAACACGATCACGACGATCGGGGCCCTGGTCGTGATCGGCTCGGCGGTCGCCTACGGGATGAGCGCGATTCGCCTGGGCGGCCTCCTGCTCCTGTTGTCCGGCCTGTTCGACATTCTGGACGGGCAGGTGGCGCGGCAGGGCGGTCAGAGCTCGGCGTTCGGGGCGTTCTACGACAGCTCGCTCGACCGCGTGGGCGAATCGGCGTTGTTCGCCGGCATCGCGCTCCACTTCCTGCGTGGTGGCCTGCCGGCGGCGCAGGTAGCGCTGGGCGTGATGCTGGCGATCGCGGCGCTGTCGGCGTCGCTGATGGTGTCCTACACCCGCGCTCGGGCAGAGGGCCTCGGCATCGAGTGCAAGGTGGGCATCGCGGCGCGGGCGGAGCGGATCCTGGTGCTCGGAGCGCCCACGCTGTTCTTCGGCGCCAGGCCGGGCGGGCGCCTGCTGTTGTGGATCATGGCCGTTCTCGCGCTCGCCACGGCGACTACCGTGGTGCAGCGGATCGTGCACGTGGCCGGTGTCGCGGCGGGGAGCCGGACGGCGCGCGCATCGCGTCGCCGGGACACGCAGCCCGGGCACGCGTCACTTCGGAAAGGAAACTGATCGTGCCGTCACAGGCTCGCCGGGAGATCGCGCCGGCGCAGGGAACGTTGGGCGTCCTGCTCGTGGGGCTGGGCGCCGTCGCCACGACGTTCATCGCGGGGGTCGAAACGGTGCGCCGCGGGCTGGGGCTGCCGATCGGCTCGCTCACGCAGATGGGGACGATCCGGCTCGGCAAGCGCACCGATCGGCGCGCGCCGAAAATCCGGGAGTTCGTCCCGCTCGCCGATCCGAAGGACCTGGTCTTCGCGGCCTGGGACCCGATTCCCGACGACGCCTACACGGCGGCGTCCAAGGCGGGCGTGCTCGAGTCCCGGCATCTGGAGCCGATCGCCGATTTTCTGAAGGGCATCAAGCCGATGCCGGCCGTATTCGACCAGAACTACGTCAAGCGCCTCCAGGGCACCAACGTCAAGCGCGGCAAGACCAAGCGCGAGCTCGCCGAGGCGCTGCGCGAGGATATCCGCGCGTTCAAGCAGCGGGCCGGCTGTGATCGTCTGGTGCTCGTGTGGTGCGCGTCGACGGAGATTTTTCTCACGCCGGGGCCGGCGCATCAGACGCTGGCGGCGTTCGAGCAGGCGATGGAGCAGAACGATCCCGCCATTGCCCCGTCGATGCTGTACGCCTGGGCGGCGCTGATGGAGGGCGTGCCCTTCGCCAACGGGGCGCCCAATCTGACCGTGGACATCCCGGCCATCATGAGTCTCGCCGAGGAGCGGCACGTGCCGATCGGCGGCAAGGACTTCAAGACCGGGCAGACGATGATGAAGACCGTCCTCGCCCCGGCCTTCAAGGCGCGGATGCTCGGTCTGGCCGGCTGGTACTCGACCAACATCCTGGGCAACCGGGACGGCGAGGTGTTGGACGATCCCGAGTCGTTCAAGACCAAGGAGGAGTCGAAGCTCGGCGTGCTGGAGTACATCCTCCAGCCCGATGCCTATCCCGAGCTGTACGGGAACGTGTTCCACAAGGTGCGGATCAACTACTATCCGCCTCGCGGGGACAACAAAGAAGGCTGGGACAACATCGACATCTTCGGGTGGCTCGGCTACCCGATGCAGATCAAAGTGGACTTCCTGTGCCGCGACTCGATTCTCGCGGCGCCGATCGTGCTCGACCTCGCGCTGTTCTTCGATCTCGCCCAGCGGGCCGGCCTCTCCGGTGTGCAGGAATGGCTCTCGTTCTACTTCAAGAGTCCGCAGACCGCGCCCGGCCTGTATCCGGAGCACGATCTCTTCATCCAGCATACCAAACTGAAGAACACGCTGCGGTGGCTGATGGGCGAAGCCCAGATCACCCACCTGGGCGTCGAATACTACGAGTACGGAGAGAAGTAACCACCCTCGACTCGCGGAGAGTTTCCCTGATGCTGCAGCCGACGCTTGCCGCCGTCCGCCGACTGACCGCCCTCGCCGCCCTCGTCCTGTGGGCCGTCCCCGCCGCGGCGCAGGCCCCCGAGCCGGCGCACGCCGGCGGGGAAGCCGCCCTCGTGCTGCCCGACCTGCACCAGGCCACGTTCCTGGGCGGGATCGACGGACACCGGCTGCTCGTGTGGGGCCTGGTGGTCTGCGCGCTCGGGCTCCTGTTCGGGCTGACGATCTACACGCAGCTCAAGAATCTCCCCGTGCATCAGGCGATGCGGGAGATCTCGGAGTTGATCTACGAGACGTGCAAGACCTATCTCGTGAACCAGGGGAAGTTCCTGCTGGTCCTGTGGGTCTTCATCGGGATGATCGCGGCCGTGTATTTCGGCGCCCTCGCCAGCAACGTGAATGCCGCCGGCCAGACGGTGCACGGGTATCCGCCGCTCACCGTCGCGGTCATCCTGCTGTTCAGCCT
>DATGDT010000472.1:0-4184 GCA_035310725.1 Gemmatimonadales bacterium | reverse complement strand
GCCGCCGACGATCCACACACTGCGCCGGAGCAGGTGATCGAGGACACTGAGCAGGTCGGTGACCGCGGGGCCGTCGAGCTCGTCGAGCCGCTTCTCGAGCTCGGCGAGCCGCGCGCGCTGCTCGTAGATCTCCGATTCCCGAAGCTGGGGTGCGGTGAGGATCTCGTCGACCAGCTCGGGGCCGATGTCGTCGCGGAGCTCCTGCAGGCGCCGGCGCGCGATCTCCGTGTGGCGGTCGGCGGCGAGCCGCAGCCCGAGCCCGAACTCCGCGTTGTCCTCGAACAGCGAGTTGGCCCACGCCGGCCCCGACCCCGACCGATCCACCGTCCACGGGGTGGTCGGGAGGTTGCCGCCGAAGATCGAGGAGCACCCGGTTGCGTTGGCGATCACGGCGCGGCCCCCGAACAGCTGGCTCAACAGCTTCAGGTACGGCGTCTCTCCGCAACCCGCACAGGCGCCCGAGAACTCGAACAGCGGCTGAAAGAGCTGGGAGGTCTTGGCGTTCACGCGCGTGAGCGCGGTCCGGTCGATCTCGGGGAGCCCGAGGAAGAACTGCCAGGCGGTGCGCTCCCGCTCGCGGATCGGCCGCTGCGGCGTCATCGCGATCGCCTTGCGGGTCCGGTCCGCCTTGTCCGTGGCGGGGCACACCGTGGCGCAAAGCGAACAGCCCGTGCAGTCCTCCGGCGCCACCTGTACGGTGTATGCCTGCCCCTTCAGGTCGGGGCCGCGCCAGGAAACGTGCTGGAAGCCTTCCGGCGCCCCCGCGAGCGCCGCGGAGTCGTAGACCTTGGTGCGGATCGCGGCGTGGGGGCAGACCAGCGCGCACCAGTTGCACTGGATACACAGCCCCGCATCCCACATCGGGATCTCTTCGGCGAGGTTGCGTTTCTCCCAGCGTGACGTGGCGGTAGGCCAGGTCCCGTCCACCGGGAACGCGCTGACCGGGAGAAGGTCTCCCTTGCCGGCCATTATCACCGCAGTCACACGCCGCACGAAGTCGGGCGCATGCTCGGCGACGATCGGCGGCCGCCGGTGCGTCGCCGTCACGGTGCCCGGGACTGCGATCTCGGCGAGCGCCGCGAGGGTCCGGTCCACCGCCGCGAAGTTCCGCTCGACCACCGCGGTCCCCCGCTTGCCGTAGGTCCGGGCGATCGCCTCCTTGATCTTACCGATCGCCTGATCGCGCGGCAGCACCCCCGACACGGCGAAGAAACAGGTCTGCATTACCGTGTTGATGCGACCGCCCAATCCCGCTTCCTTCGCCACGCGCGCCGCATCGATGGCGAAGACCCGCATCCGTTTCGCGACGATCGTCTCCTGCACCTCCCGCGGCAGCCGGTCCCACACCTCGTTCGCCGCGAAGGGAGCGTTCATGAGCAGCGTCGCTCCCGGGGCGGCGGTCTCGAGCACGTCGTACTTGTCCAGGAAGTCGAACTGATGACAGGCGAGAAAGGTCGCGCTGGTGATCAGGTATGGCGCACGAATCGGGCGCGGTCCGAAGCGGAGGTGCGACACGGTCACCGCACCAGCTTTCTTGGAATCGTAGACGAAGTAGCCCTGGGCGTAGAGCGGCGTCTCCTCGCCGATGATCTTGATCGTGTTCTTGGTGGCGCCCACGGTGCCGTCACTGCCGAGCCCCCAGAACACGGCCCGGACTTCATCGTCGGGCTCGATCGAGAAGTTCCGATCCCAGGCGAGCGACAGGCCGGTGACGTCGTCCATGATGCCGACCGTGAACCGCCGCCGTGGCTCCGGACGCGCCAGCTCCGCGAACACCGCGCGCGCCATCGCGGGCGTGAACTCCTTGGACGAGAGACCGTAGCGTCCCCCGACGACGACCGGGAGCGTGGCCCGGGGCGAGCGGCGGCTCCATCCATCGGCAATGGCCGCCACCACGTCCAGGAACAGCGGCTCGCCCGGCGCTCCGGGCTCCTTGGTACGATCCAGCACCGCGATGCGGCGGACGGTCGGCGGCAACGCGGCGATCAGGGCGGCCGCATCGAACGGCCGGTACAGCCTGACCTTCAGAACGCCCACCCGGTCCTCGTCCAGATTGAGCCGGCGCGCCGTCTCATCGATCGTTTCGACGGCGGAGCCCATCGCGACGATCACCCGATCGGCCTCGGGGTGACCGGCGTAGTCGAACAGCCCGTAGCGGCGGCCGGTGCGTGCGCCCAACCGGTCCATCAGCTGCTGCACGATGCCCGGGCAGGCATCGTAAAACGGATTGCCGGCTTCACGCGCCTGGAAGAAAGTGTCCGGGTTCTGGGCGGTGCCGCGCAGCACGGGGTGGTCGGGATCGAGGGCCCGCCGGCGATGCTCGGCGATCAAGCCGTCGTCCAGCAGGGCGCGCAGATCGTCGTCGTCCAGCAGCGCGACCTTCTGCATCTCGTGCGACGTCCGGAAGCCGTCGAAGAAGTGCAGCATCGGGATGCGGGAGCGAAGCGTCGCGGCCTGCGCCACCAGGGCCAGGTCGTGGGCCTCCTGCACCGACGCCGAGGCGAGCAGCGCGACGCCGGTCTGGCGCACGGCCATGACGTCGGAATGATCACCGAAGATGGAAAGCGCGTGGGTGGCGATCGTCCGGGCGGCGACGTGCAACGCCAGCGGGGTCAGCTCACCCGCGATCTTGTAGAGATTGGGGATCATGAGGAGCAGGCCCTGCGACGCCGTGAACGTGGTCGCGAGGGCCCCGCCTTGGAGTGCCCCATGGACGGCGCCCGCGGCGCCGCCCTCGGACTGCATCTCGATCACGGCGGGGATGCTGCCCCACAGGTTGGTCTTCCCCTCGGCGGACCACTGGTCCGCCAGCTCCCCCATGGTCGACGACGGGGTGATCGGGTAGACCGCGATGACTTCATTAGTACGGTGGGCCACGAGGGCGGCGGCCTCGTTGCCATCCAGGGTGGCGATGCGAGGGTTCATGAAGGCGAACGTAGACCCTCTGGAATGAAGAAAACATGAACTCCGTCCGATTGGGAGGCCACGCAGTCCGGACAGTCGCCTGACGCCCTCCCGGAATACTTTTCCGGGGACTCGGGTCATTTCCAGGAGGCGCCGCTCTCCGGCCCGACCGCGGCGTCGCCTGGCAGTACGAACCCGGAATCCGAACCACGAAGGGGGACGCATGGCCGGGACCACCTCAGCCCCACGGGGACTGGACGGCGTCGTTGCCGTGCGGACTCGTTTGAGCCACGTCGACGGCCTGGCCGGCGAGCTGATCATCGGCGGCTATGAGCTGAAAGACCTGGCCGGGCGGGTGACGTTCGAGGAAGCGGCGCACCTGCTGTGGCAGGGCACGCGGCCGACCGCGGACCAGCTCCAGACCCTGCGCCGAGAGATGGCAGCGCAGCGCGTGGTCCCGGGTGAAACCATCCGGCTGTTGCGGGCGGCGGCCGGCGCGCCCCCCGTGGATGCGCTCCGCATGGCTTGCGCCACGCTCTCGCTCGATCTCCCCGATCCCAACGATATCTCGCCCTCCGCCGACCTCGCGGCCGCCATCATGTTGACCGCGCGCTTCCCGACCCTGGTGGCGGCCCATGCGCGGCTCAGCAAGGGCCTCGAGCCCGTCGCACCGCGCAGCGATCTCTCCCATGCCGCGAACTTCCTCTATATGGCGCACGGGACGGAGCCCGATCCGATCGCGGCCCGGGCGCTCGACACCTACTGGGTGACCGTCATCGACCACGGCATGAACGCGTCCACGTTCACGAGCCGGGTGATCGCGAGCACCCGGTCGGACATGGTGAGCGCCGTTACGGGTGCGGTGGGTGCGCTCAAGGGTCCGCTCCACGGGGGCGCGCCCGGCCCGGTGCTCGACATGCTGGTGGACATCGGCTCAGCGGAGCGTGCCGAAGCCTGGGTCCGCAAGGAGCTCGACGCCGGCCGCCGGATCATGGGGTTCGGCCACCGGGTGTACAAGGTGCGCGATCCCCGCGCCGAAGTGCTGAGCCGCGTGGCGGACGAAATGGGCCGAGGTCACCTGGAAGACCGCAAGCTCTTCGAGCTGGCGCGGGCGGTCGAGCAGACCGTTCTCAAGGTGCTGGAGGAAGTGAAGCCGGGTAGCAACCTGCGGACCAACGTGGAGTTCTACACGGCGCTGGTGCTCCAGGCGCTGGGCCTGGCGCCGCGCTCGTTCGTGGCGCTGTTCGCCTGCGGGCGGGTCGCGGGCTGGTGCGCCCACG
>DATGDT010000471.1:0-11686 GCA_035310725.1 Gemmatimonadales bacterium | reverse complement strand
AACTTCCTCCTGGCCGCCGGTCCCGCCGTCCTGTTCCTCAGCCTGGTGACGCTGTGGACGGGGTGGACCTTCCTGCGCTACTACCACCGCGTGCGGGCGACGGGAGCCGCGCTGCTCTCCGGCGCCCTGGTCCTCTGGGGCGTGCATCACCTCGATTACCCGTTCCTGCGGGCGCGCGGGGCGTGGAGCCCGTGGGGGTACTACCTCGATATCCTCTTTCTGTTCGCCACCGGAGCGGGGATCCTGATGCTGGTGCAGGACGAGCTGCGCCGGGGTGTCGCGGCCCTGTCCGCGCTCTCGGGTGACCTGCAGCCGCGTCGCGACGGCAGCGACGGGCTCGGCACGTTGCTACAGCGCCCGCTCGCCCTGCCCACGGTGCGGGGCAGCGCCATGATCGCCCTGGAGGGCGATCGCGCACGCTGCGTCGCCGGGGCCGGCGCGTGCGATGGATGGGCGGAGGCACCGCTGCCCAGCCGTGCCGCCGAGGCGGCTGTCGCGGCGATCGGCAGCGGACGGCCCGCGTTCCTGCGCGACTGGCCGGATCCACGGCCGGGCAGCGCAGGCCGCCGCTTCCCCTACGCCGCGCTGCTGCCGGTGTGGCGCGGCGGCGCCGCCACCGGCGCGCTGCTGCTGGTGGGCGACGCACGGGACCCCTTCACCGCGCTGGACGAGAGCTTCCTGCGGGCACTGGGCAGCCAGATCGGGGCGGCGCTAGAGAACGCGGACCTGTACCGGCGTCTCGAGGCGCGCACGGCGGAGCTGGCGCGGCTGTCCACCGGCATCATGGAGCAGCAGGAAGCCGAGCGACGACGGCTGTCGCTCGAGCTGCACGACGAAACGGCGCAGGTACTGGCCGCGGTGAAGCTCCAGCTGGGGTTGCTCGCCGAGCGGGTCGAGCCGCGACTGGCGCAACACGTGGCGCATACCGTCGAGCTGATCGACGCCGGGATGCGCAGCGTGCGCCGGGTGACCGAGCAGCTGCGCCCCTCGTTGCTCGACGACCTCGGTCTGGTGCCGGCCCTGCGCTCGCTCGCAGAGTCGTTCGCGGAGCGGGCGGGCATCGCCGTCACGCTCGACGCGCCGGCCGCGCTGCCCGCGCTCGGCCGGGAGACCGAGCTGGCCCTGTTCCGGGCCACCCAGGAGGCCCTCGCCAACGTCGCCCGGCACGCCGCGGCGAGGACCGTGCGCGTCCTCCTCGCCGACGGCTCCGGACGCCTCACGCTGGAGGTCGCCGACGATGGCCGCGGGCTGCCCGCGGACTTCGACCTCGCGCGGATCGAGCAGGCGGGCCACCTGGGACTGGCCGGCATGCGCGAGCGGATCGGCGCCCTGGGTGGCACCGCGGAAATCACCGGGGCGCCCGGGGCCGGCGTGCGCGTCCGGCTCGAGATCCCCCTCACCGCCACAGGCACCTGATGACTCGACCGCCGAGCGCTCCTCCAATCCGGGTCCTGGTGGCTGACGATCACACGGTGGTACGCCAGGGGATCCGCCGCGTCCTGGAGGAGGATCCGGGCCTCCTGGTGGTGGCGGAGGCAGCCACGGGCGGAGAGGTCCTGGAACGGGCGGCACGCGAGCGGCCCGACGTCGTGCTGCTCGACCTCACGATGCCCGGTGCCACGGGGCTCGACGTGGTCCGCGCGCTGCGCGAACAGGTCGTGGAGGCCCGCGTCCTCATCCTCAGCGTGCATGATGACCGGGAGTACGTGCTCGAAAGCGTGCGGGCGGGCGCACACGGATACCTGCGCAAGGATTCGAGCCCCTCGGAGATCCGGCAGGCGATCCGCGCCGTGCACGGCGGGGACTCGTTCTTCAGCCCCCCGGTGGCCCGGCATCTGGCGGCGGCGGTGCAGCAGGGCGACGACCAGCCGGGCGCCCTGGAGGACCTCACCAGCCGCGAGCGCGACGTGCTGGTCCGCATCGCCCGGGGGCTCACCAACCGCGAGGCGGCCGGCGAGCTGGGGATCAGCGTCCGCACCGTCGAGGCGCACCGCGACAGCCTGATGCGAAAGCTGCGCATCCACACCGTCGCGGGCCTCACCCGCTTCGCCATGGAACAGGGGTTGCTTCGCGATCGGAGATCATGAAGACGCCGCCCGGGCGGCGTCGCACGGGCGCACCGCCTGAGGGGCCGGTGCAACACCCGCTCGGCTAGCTTCTCGGCCCTTTCGGAGCACATTTCGGGAATGCCCGACATCCCACCCGGTGAAAGCACCGCAGGCTCTGCGACAGCCCCAGTGACCCAACGCCGTTCCAGCGGGGCGATGAAGCAACCCCGCCTCGAGCTCGGCGAAGGATCCCGGAGGCCGGTGCGATTCAGTCTCGAGGGGAAGACGGCGGTCGTGACCGGCGCCGGGCTCGGCATCGGCCGCAGCATCGCCTGGGTGCTGGCGGAGCAACGCGCCAAGGTGATGGTGCTCGACCTGGACGGCGGCCCCGCCGAGGAAGCGGCGGCCGGGATCCGCGCCGCGGGAGGCGCCGCGCACGCATTCGTCTGTGACGTGACCGACGAGGCGCAGGTGCGCCGGACGTTCGACCAGATCGCCGCCGACCACGGCGGCATCCAGCTGCTCGTGAACAACGCAGGGATCTCTCACGTCGGCACCGTCGAGACGACCACCCCCGAGACGCTCGACCGGCTGTACCGGGTGAACGTGCGCGGGATGTTTCTCTGTCTCCAGGCCGCGATCCGGCACATGCTGGCGGGCGGCGGCGGAGCGATCGTCAACATGGGATCGATCGCCTCGCTGGTGGGCGAGGAAGAGCGCTTCGCCTACGGGATGAGCAAGGGGGCGGTACTGGCGATGACCAAGTCGGTCGCGGTGGACTACGTGAAGCGCGGCATCCGCTGCAACTGCGTCTGCCCGTCCCGCATCCACACGCCGTTCGTGGACGGCTTCCTGGCGCGCAACTACCCGGGCCGCGAAGCGGAGATGTTCGCGAAGCTCTCGGCCTACCAGCCGATGGGACGGATGGGCAAACCGGTGGAAGTCGCGGCGCTGGTGCTGTACCTGTTGTCCGACGAGGCGGCGTTCCTCACCGGGCAGGCTGTGCCGATCGACGGCGGGGTACTGCGCTAGGCTCTGCGGTAGAGCAACAAGCGATAGGACTTGTACTTCTTGAAGTTGACCCCGTTGCGCCGGCCGCTGAAGTGCTTGTCCTCGTAGCGCCGCATCGACTTCCGGAATTTCCAGCGTACCACCCGCATCACCCAGGGATGGCGCAGCGTGAGCCGGGCGAGCAGCAGCCGATAGGCGGGCTCGATCGCCTCGCGGTACGCGCCGTCGAGCACATCGAACGTCGGCGCGATGCCGTCGGTCATGTCCTCGTCGGCCACCGGGACGAGCGGGAACCGGGCGATCGTCTCCCGGAAACGCGGCAGCTCATGGCCGCCGCCGATCGGGCTCTTCCCCTCCGCCGGCACGCGGAAGATGTCCGTGATCAGCACGTGACCGCCGGGAGTCAGCAGCGCCAATGCCTTGGCGAACGCCTCCTCCAGCGGAATGAACAGCAGGCTCTCACTGAACAGGATCAGGTCGTAGCGCCGGTCGGTCTGGACGTCCTGGAAGCGCGATTCGAAGATCGTGGCGCGTCCCGCCAGCACCGCGCGCGCCACACCCGAGAGCACGCCGTTGGGCGACACGCAGTCCACCTGAAACCCGCGGTCGAGCAGCTTGCGCGCGGTGTTCCCCGCCCCGCACCCGACGTCCAGAATCGTGCGCACCCCGGCCGGGATGTGCTGCATCAGGAATTCGGTGTAATGCGCCTGCGCCTGAGCGAGATTGCGGGGCTCCACCGGCAGGCCCTCGGGCCAGAAGCCGTAGTGGAGGTCCTGCATATTGAGGAAGTAGTGCCCCACCAGGAACCCCATGGCGAGCCCGAACTCGCTCGAGGGCAGGTCCGCCTGGAAGGCGGTCGCGGGCAAGCGCGATACGAGCAGCGGGGACTCCGAGGTCTGCGTGACGGCGGCCGTGCGTCCCTCCCGGGGCTTGGCGCCCCTCAAGCGGGCGCGCCGGGGAACCATAACCAGAGGGCGGCGGGCGACGCGAGCCCCCGCTTGCCCAGCGCCGGCAGCGGGGAGAGCTTACCGGAATCCGTGCAACATCTTTCCAAGCTCGTCACGCATCTCGCCTGGGCGGATGACCGGGTGCTCGCGTCGCTGCGCAGCGCCACCACGCCGGATGCGTCCTGCCTCGAGCTCTTCGCCCACGTACTCGCCACTGAACATGTGTGGCTCGCCCGGCTGAAGGGGGCGGCGCCGCATCATCCCGTGTGGCCGGCCCTTTCGCTCGAGCAGTGCGCGGGGCTCGTCCAGGCGAACCAGCGCGACCTCGCCGCGTACGTGGCGGCGCTCACGCCGGACGCCCTGCCGCGGGGGATCACCTACACGAACAGCGCCGGGCAGACGTTCACGTCGAGCATCGAGGACATCCTGTTGCACCTGTTCCTGCACGGCACGTATCACCGGGGACAGATCGCCTGGGCATTGCGACGGGGCGGCGGCGTGCCGATGCCGACCGATTACATCGCCCTCGTGCGCGGGGCTCCCGCGGCCACCCGGGACGCCGGCACGCATACCTGAGCGGGCGCGCCTGCGGCACGCCAGCGCCGCACGTGCTACATTCACGTTCTCCCACCCGAACAGAGGAACCTCGATGGGCAAAGGCGACAAGCGCTCGCGCCGCGGCAAGATCTTCCGCGGCACCTATGGCAAGTCACGTCCCAAGAAGAAGCGCCGCAACACGCGGAAGGCGGCGCCCGAGAGCTAGCCGGCGCTACCGCTTCGCCCGCAGTCCCAGCGTCGCCACCACGGTGATGACGAGGTACATGAAGAACCCGTACACGCAGGCCGGGTAGCCGAACACGGTGCCCGGCGCCCCGGGGCTGGGGCACTTCGCCATGCCGGCGAAGAGCTCGCGATACGTCAACACCCCCGAGAATACGAGCCCGAATACGGCTATAGCCAGGATCGTCTGCAGCGCCCCGCGCATCGTCATGGTCATCCCCCCGGTCGTCCGGCGTTCGGGCCTATAGCTACGACCGCAGGCCGAAGCGATGCACCGGAAAACGTGTAAGGTTTCTTGCGAACTCCCGCGCTCGTGATGGAGGCCCGATGAGACCCACCGGCTGGCTGATTGTCCCGCTCGTCCTCTTGTGGGTGACGCCCACCCCGACCCCTGTGGCGGCACAGGTGTCCACCCGCTGGCCACAGCATTCCATGGACCGCCCGCTTCCGCCGGTCGTCAGCCCGGCGCCGCCCGCGGCGCCCGGGGCCCCGCCGTCGGACGCCGTGGTCCTGTTCGATGGCCGGGACCTCTCGCAATGGGTGGGCGATTCCGGGCAGGCGGCTCCCTGGAAGGTCGAGAACGGGTATGTCGAGATCGCCCCGGAGAGCGGCAACATTCACACCCGGCAGGGATTCGGCGATTGCCAGCTGCACGTCGAATGGATGGCGCCCGTGCCGCCGCGCGGCGAAGGACAGGAGCGCGGCAACAGCGGGGTGTACCTGATGAGCAGGTACGAAGTGCAGGTCCTCGATTCCTACGACAATCGCACCTACGCCGACGGTCAGGCGGCGGCCGTGTACGGGCAGTATCCACCGCTCGTAAACGCCAGCAGAGCACCGGGCGAATGGCAGACCTACGACATCGTGTTTCACCGTCCGCGCTTCGATGCGCAGGGGAAATTGCTGAGCCCCGCGCGGCTCACCGTACTGCACAATGGAGTGCTGGTACAGGACGACGTGGAGTTGTCTGGACCGACGGCACATCAGAGACGGCCGCCGTACACCGTTCACCCCGACAGCCTGCCGTTGCTGTTACAGAATCATGGGAATCCGGTGAGGTACAGAAACATCTGGATCAGGCCGCTCAGTGAACAGGCGGACAGATAGTGACTCAGATGCTCAGGCGCTCAGCGGTTTGCAGCAGGGAGTCACTCAGAAGAGGCCTGAGTGACTGGGATCTGACAACCGCTATCCGCCTGAGTGACTGAGCGCCTGTCTGACCATCTACCGACTGGAGTAACGGTGATGAGCCTACTCATCGTGGGCCAGAAAGCCCGCCGAAGTCTTACGCTGACGGCCGCCCACGTGGCGCAGTACGCTGAGCTGTCAGGCGACCACAATCCCCTTCACTTCGACGAGTCCTTCGCCAAGTCCACCGGTAAACTGTCCGGCCTGATCGTACAGGGCGGCCTGACGACGGGCCTGCTGCACGCCCTCGTCGCGACGGACCTTCCCGGTCCGGGGAGCGTCTTTCTCAGCCAGAACTGGAAGTTCACGGCCCCCGTCTACATCGGTGACACGATCACGGCGGAAGCGGAGGTGTTGAGCGTGCACGCCACGAAGCCGGTGTGCCGGCTCGGCGTGCGGGTGACCCGGGAAACGGGAGAAACGGTGTTGGAGGGCGAAGCATGGTGCTACCGGTTTGGCCCGGCGTAGAGCCGTCTAGGCGACCGTCACCTCGTTGCACAGGTACACATCCTGAATCGCATGGAACAGGGCGACGCCGTCCTTGAGCGGCTTCTGGAACGTCTTGCGGCCCGAGATCAGCCCCATCCCGCCCGCCCGTTTGTTGATCACGGCCGTCATGACCGCGTCGTAGACATCGTTCTTCCCCGCGGCGCCGCCTGAGTTGATGAGCCCGATCCGCCCCATGTAGCCGTTCGCCACCTGGTAGCGGCACAGGTCGATCGGGTGATCGCTTGCCAGCTCGGTGTAGATGCGTTCGTCGAACTTGCCGTAGCTCGAGTCTCCCATGTTCAGCGCCTTGTAGCCACCGTTGTTCTCGGGAAGCTTCTGCTTGACGATGTCGGCCTCGATGGTGACGCCCAGGTGATCCGCCTGGCCGGTCAGGTCGGCCGCCACGTGGTAGTCCTTGTCCTTCTTGAAGGCGCTGTTGCGCATGTAGCACCAGAGGATCGTGGCGAGCCCGTGCCGGTGGGCTTCGGCGAACGCCTGGCTGATCTCCACGATCTGCCGCCCGCTTTCGGCCGAGCCGAAGTAGATCGTGGCCCCCACCGCCGCCGCCCCCATGTCCACCGCCTGCTGCACCGTGCCGAACAGGATCTGGTCGAACTTGTTGGGATAGGTCAGCAGCTCGTTGTGATTGATCTTGACGATGAACGGGATCTTGTGCGCGTACGTGCGCGCCACCGCGCCGAGCACACCGAACGTCGAGGCGACCGCGTTGCAGCCGCCCTCGATCGCCAGCTTCACGATGTTCTCGGGATCGAAATAGTCGGGGTTCTTGGCGAAGCTCGCGCCGGCCGAGTGCTCGATGCCCTGGTCCACGGGGAGGATCGAGAGATAGCCCGTCCCCGCGAGCCGCCCGGTCCCGTACATGCGCTGCAGGTTCACGAGCACGCGCGGGCTCCGGTCACTCTGCGCGAAGATCCGGTCCACCCAATCCGGGCCGGGGAGGTGCAGTCGGTCGCGGGCGATTTTCGGCTTGTCGAACTTCAGGAAGTAGTCGGCCTTGTCGCCGAGCGTTTTCGTGATGGCGTCGATCATGAATCCTCTGAGGTGAACGGCTCCTGCCGCCGCAAGATTGTATCGGCCCCGCGACTCAAGCAAGCCCCGTGCCGGATGCGCCTGCCGGGGGCAATGGGGCCTTCCACCCGTAGTACACAGCGAGCAGTCGCAGCACCACCATGACGATCATGGCGATGATGCCGGCGACGGCGTGCGACACCAGGGACGACTCCCACAGCGCGACGAACAGCGCGCTCCCCGTGGCGGACACGGTGGCATAGAGCTCGCCGGTGCGGAACAGCGTCGGGGCCTCTCCCGCCAGCACGTCACGCAGGATGCCGCCCCCGACGGCGGTCACGATGCCCAGGAACACCGCGGGCACGGGCGCGAGGCCGGCGCCGAGCGCCTTGAGCGCGCCCACCACCGTGTACACGGCGAGATACAGGGCGTCGATGGCGATCAGGACACGGCCGACGCGAACCACGGACCCGCTGCGGTAGAACCCCACCGCCGCCGCCACCACGGCCGTCAGCAGGTAGCGGGAGTCCTGCAGTGCGGCGGGCGCTCCCTGCTGCAGCAGCACGTCGCGAATGACCCCGCCCCCCACACCCGCCACGATCGCGAGGGAGACGCACCCCACGAGATCGAACTGCTTGCGGACGGCGAGCAGGGTGCCGCTCAGGCCGCCCACCAGCACGGCGCCGAGATCGATCAGCGGGGGGACGGAGAACGGCATCGGGATGAATGTTCGCCGCTGGCGGGGCGGCACGGAAGCCGGTCTATTTGCGGCCCCATGGATCGCGCGCGCACCCAGCTCGACGGGCTGATCGCCCGCTCAAGAGTCCCCGGCCTCCAGTACCTGGCGCTGGATCGAGACCGGGCCCTGTTCGAGTACACGGGTGGCTGGGCCGACATCGGCCACCAGGTGCCGATGACCGCGGACACGACCATGATGGCCTATTCGATGAGTAAGACGATCACGGCGGTCGCGGTGCTCCAGCTCGTGGCGGCCCACAAGGTCGGGTTGGACGATCCGATCGAGCGCTACCACCCCACGCCCTACGGGCCGGGCATCACCGTACGGCACCTCCTGGCCCATCTGTCCGGGATCCCCAATCCCCTGCCGCTGCGGTGGGTCCATGCGACGGCGCAGCACGCCGGCTTCGACGAGCACGCGGCGCTCGAGGCCGAGCTGCGGGCCCATCCCCGCACGGCGTCCGCCCCGGGGGCGAGGTACCGCTACTCCAACATCGGGTACTGGCTGCTGGGCAGCGTGGTCGAGCGCGCGAGCGGTCAATCGTTCGCCTCGTACGTGGCCGAGCGGATCCTGGCGCCGCTCGAGATCCCGCCGGCGGCGTTGGGGTACGCGATCCCCGATGCGGGGCCTCACGCCCACGGATACCTCGAGAAGTACTCGCTCATGAATCTCGCGAAGCGCCTGCTCATCGACCGGCAGTTCATCGGAGACTACGAAGGGGCGTGGCTGCGGATCGAGCCGCACTACCTCAACGGGCCCGCGTTCGGCGGGCTCGTGGGCACCGCACGCGGGTTCGGCACTTTTCTGCAGGACCAGCTGCGCCCGCGATCCGTGCTGTTCGATAACCCCGCCCGCGAGCTGCTGTACACGCCGCAGCGGACCCGCACGGGACGCGTCGTCCCCATGGGGCTCGGCTGGCATCTGGGCGACCTGGACGGCATGCCGTTCTTCTACAAGGAGGGCGGCGGCGGCGGATTCCACTGCGAGATGCGGGTGTACCGCGTCAACCGGATCGCGACCGTGGTCATGACCAACGCCACGGGCTTCGACGTGAAACAGTGTCTCAATGCGCTGGACCGCCGGTTCCTGGGCTGAGCCCGCGTCGTAAGTCCGAGAGCAGCGCCTCGGCCGACACCGGCCGTCCCAGGAATTCCTCCATCACCCGTTGCGACGAGCGCTCCAGCCCGAACCGGTAGATCCGTTCCCGGACGAAGTCGTACCAGGTGGAGTCGCCCAGGGTGAACGCGCCGTGCGCCTCGCGGATCCGGGCCCGGAGGTCGGCGGCGATGAACGCCCCGAGCGCGTAGTTGACGAGATAGCCGGGGACGTCGATCAGCTGGCCTCGCATGGCCCACCACGACAATTCGGGGTGCGGCACGACGCGCAGGTACCGGCTCGTCAGCTCGGTCCACACGATATTCGGATCGAGAGCGGGATCACGCTGCATGCGAGCCTCGAACAGCGACCAGCACGCGTCCATCATCACGCCGAAATAGGCGGCGCGCCGGTTCTCGGAGGGTGGCGCCGAGTCGCCCAGATAATGGGCCTGCCAGCGACCGTCGTACGCCTCGCCGTCCGCCAGATCGGCGATCGCCTCGGTGAACAGGTCGGCATCGGGCCAGTCGCTGAACGCCGGTCGGGTGCGGATGGCGGCGATGTGAATGGCGTGTCCCGTCTCGTGCAACAGCTCCCCCAGGTTGTCGAGCCCGCCGACCGCGTAGGAGGCGAACACCCAGGGCTCGCCCGGCTGCCAGGCCCCGCGGGTGAAGCCGGGGCGCGCGCCGAACGTGGTGAAGGCCACGGGATCCTTGCCGGCGCGTGGCTCGAGGTCGAAGTGCACGCCGAGTATCACCGGATCGGCCCCGAGATCGCGATAGAAGCGCCTGTTCACGGCCAGCAGCGAGTCGCGCGGGATCCGGGGGGACAGCCGCCGGCTCGCGGCGCCCATCGCGTAGTAGAGATCCCAGGGCTCCAGCTGGGAGTCGGGCAGGGTCGCCCGCCAGGCCTCGAGCAGCCGCACCAGCCAGTGTTCCACCGAATCGGGGATGAAGCCCAGCTCGCTCACGCGGCGCGCGAACGGCGTCGGCCCGGTCCCCCATTCGCGCGCCCGTCGCCGCAGCAGCTCGCGCCACGGGCTCGCGGTGTCGTCGGCGCCGTTCACACTGCGCCACACGCGGTCGAGTCCGTGGAACAGTCGCCGGCGCCTCGCTCCGTCATCCGTGACGCCGAGCAGGCCGAGCACCGTGAGGCGGTCGAGCCGCTCGCCGTCCACGACCACATCGCGGGTCGCCACGCCGTAACAGTCGTACAGCCGGGACTGCAGCGAATCGGCGTCGGCCAGGGCCTGCGCGTCGTAAACGCAGCGCGCGGGATCCACGGCCGCCGGCCCGTCCGTCGATTCCGTCTCCTCGGTCAGCGCCTCCGCCACCGCCCTCCGCATGACCGCCAGGGCGCGTCGATCCACGGTATCCGCCAGCGCCAGGGAGTCGATCGCGAGCTCGCGCACCAGCTCGGTGCGCGCCGCCAGATAGCGGGCCCGGAAGGCCGGGACGGAATCGAGTCGCCCTCGCCAGGTGAGGATGTCCAGCCGGTCCTTGAGCGTCAGCGTCGCGGCATACACCGATTCGGCGCGGGCGAGCGCTGCCGGTGCCGGCACCGCGTGCGGGCCTCCCGGACGGCAGGCGGCGAGGCTCAGCAGAAACCCGCCGCAGCGATGGAGACGGCTCATATCGGGGAATGTCGGCGCCGGGGCAGCCGCGGGGAAGCCTCCCCATTAGTTTTTGCGGCCATGTTGCGAACCCAGCTGGTACGGATCTCGGTGTCCCTGGCACTCGTCGCCTGTCGCGGCGAGCGCCGTACTCCTCCTGCTACCTCGAACGCCGCGCCCCAGACTCCTTCCACGACTCCGGCGGCGGATGTGTCACACGGTGAGGCCGCCATCGGAACGGCAGACACGGCGCTGGTGGACGCACACGCCCCGCCGCGGACCACCGCGACCTTGCGCCGCGTCCGAATCGAGATCCGGCACACCAAGCTGACTATCGCGCCCGGCGTCGCCTACAACACATGGATGTTCGACGGCCGGGTGCCCGGCCCCGTATTGCGCCTCACGGTCGGCGATACCATCGATTTCACGCTCGTCAACCGCGCCCCGATGCCGCACAGCCCGGCGCCTTCCTCTATCACTGCGGCACCGCACCCGTCGCGATGCACATCGCCAACGGCATGTACGGCGCGATCATCGTAGACCCGAAACAGCCGCGCGCGCCGGCCCACGAATTCGTCCTCGTGCAGAGCGAGTTCTGTACGCAGCGGGCGGGCGGCCCCGATTCCGCTGTCCTCGCCCTCGACTGGCAAAAACTGCTCGGCCAGGCGCCCGACTACGTCACCTTCAACGGCCGCTCGGCGCAGTATGCGACCGCGCCGATCCTCGTCCCGCCGCGGCAGACGGTCCG
>DATGDT010000470.1:0-2604 GCA_035310725.1 Gemmatimonadales bacterium | reverse complement strand
AGATCATGCCTCAATGCTAAGGCCTCCGCCCGGTTGACACAAAGCGACCCGGCGGCACGTTTAGTAGCGCACCATGACCTTCAAGCCGTCCGTGTGGTTTCCGATCGCCTTCGTGCTGAGCGCCGTCAACCTGGTCGCCGTCGGGTTCGCGGCCCGGCCGGGTGAGCCGTGGTGGCATGCCGGGTCTCATGCGGCGCTCGCGCTGGCGTTCGGGCTCTGGGCCCAGCGGCTGCGCCAGTCTCGTGGGGTCGTCGGCGGCAGCGAGCTGCAGGAGCGGCTCGAAGCGCTCGAGGCCGAGGTTGGCAGGGTCGAAGCGCTCGAGGGCGACGTGGGCAAGCTGCGCCAGGAGCTGAGCGAGGCGCAGGAGCGGCTCGACTTCGCCGAGCGGCTGCTGGTGCGGGGACGGGAGAAGGACAAAGTGGACCCGCAGCGTTGACCTTGACAGATCGCGCAGATCGCGCGATCCATGATGTCGCTGGACCATTTTCCTCGGAAAGGAGGCCATACGACTACCACGAATCAGCTCGGCCCGCGGCGGGACCTCATGTAGGCGGACACGCATCCTGCGTCGTCCCGCCCTCCCGTCATCGATACTCAGACGTGGAGGGTTTTCTTATGTCCGAGAATACCGGGAAGTCCGTTCTCCAGGCCGACAGCCTGGAAGCATCGCTGACGGTCGGTCAGCTCGAACGCAGCGCGGCATGGTACTGCGACGCGCTCGGATTCGCGCTCGATCGGCGGCATGAGCGCGCCGGCCAGCTGATCGCGATCTCGTTGCAGGCCGGCGCGGTGAGGATCCTGCTGACCCAGGACGATGGGGCCAAGGGCACGGAGCGCATCAAGGGCCAGGGCATCTCGCTCCAGATCACCACGTCCCAGCAGGCAGAGGAGATCGCCTCGCGTCTCAAGGCATACGGGAGCTCGCTCGACACCGAGCCGACGCGCATGCCCTGGGGTGTGACGGTACTCCGGGTGCGCGACCCGGACGGATTTCGCCTGACGATTTCGTCAACACAGCCGGCCTCCTAGCGCGACTCAACCGGCGTCATCCCCCTTTGAGCCCGCGCCGCTAACTCCGCCGCATTTCATCAACGAAGCGGGCGGCCCCGTCGACTGGGACCGCCCGCCGTGTTGGACCGCCACTGTCAGCCTAGGTACACCCGATCTGCGTCCGGATCTCCTCGGCCGAGGCGATCAGGGCCTGACCGGTTGCCGACGGCAGCTTCTTGGCCTTGACGGTTGCCTTCACCTGGTTGACGAACGCCTTGAGCTGCTTGCAGGCATCGGTCGAGAGGTCGTTGTTCAGACTGGTGAGGGCGGCGGACAGCTTCATCAGCAGACCGTCCGCACGATCCTGGCTCAGCGTGCCACCGGTGACGAGTGCCTGGACGTCGTTCATCAGGTCTTGAATGGCAGCCTCGGGGCCGGGTTGCGTGACCGTAATGGAGACCTCGGCCCGGTTGGACTCGTCGCGCTCGTCCCGGACCTCGAGTTGGACGGTGTAGTCCCCGGGTTCGGTGTATGTGTGACTGGTCCGTTCGGCGTACGGGAACCAGCCCTCCCCGAGATTCCAGGAGTAGCTCAGCAGCCCGCCCTCCGGGTCGTTTGAGCCGTAGGCGTTGAACCAAACGACATCGCCGACCTGCACCGTGGTGTTTTCCCCTTCCACAGTGATGCTGGCGACGGGGGGCTGGTTCGTTACGGCGTGCACCAGAATGAGGGCTGGGTCGAACTCGGGATCGATCGCGGGCCGGCTGCATTCGGGCTCGGGATCCGTCTCACCCTGCACGCAGACGACCAGGGTCAGGATGTAATCCGCTGGATCTGTAGCGGTAAAGGTGGTCGTTTGAGACGTCGGGTTGGAGAAGCTGTACTGCGCATCTTCCGGAGACTCGACAGCCCACGTCCAGGAAACAGCAGGGCGGCGAGGGTCGTACACGTCCGTGTAGTCCCCGGTGAGGCTCAGCGCGTCGCCGGTGTACAACAAGGGAACATCTTCATGCTGTATCTCTGCACTCACGCCGGCTACTCCCAGAGGGCCGATCTCGGCCCGTGGCGGCATCGCACCCGGCGGTTCGGTCGGCCGCTCCGTGCATCCGGCGAGCATGACGCCGCTCAAGGCGAGCGCCAGCGCTGTCGCCGTCAGTCGCACATTCATATCTCCTCCACAGCTACGAGAATTGCCGATCGGCTCGATTTGCGTGTGTCGTGCGGTGCAATAAGCCGCGGCGGGCTTGAATCGCTTGTGAGAGGGGATTGAAAGGATCTTGGCGATCGCGGCGGCCGGTTGAGGACACGGAGTGGCGATTGAAACCAAGGTTGTGGTCGTGCCGTATGGGATACCCATAGGAACGTCCGGCGCCGTACCAATCAGGAGAGTATCGGATGAAACAGAACGTCATGTTGACCACCACGTCTCTCCTCTCGATCCTCTTCTTTACGCTTCACCTCGCGGACGACATCGTGCGTGGGATGGAGCCGGGAACGCTCTCAAACCTCCCTGCGGTGCCCATCTTCGTCTTGTGGCTGTACGGAACGCTGGTGCTCGCCGGACGGCGATCGGGGTACATCATCACCCTCCTCGGAGGGCTCTTTTCGCTGGTC
>DATGDT010000469.1:0-1590 GCA_035310725.1 Gemmatimonadales bacterium | reverse complement strand
GAAGTCTCGCTCACCTATACGCCGCCGGCGAGCCTTGCGTCGCGGATCGGGGCGAACTCCCTGAGCATCACCGTGACCGGCCGTAACCTGGCGACCTGGACCAAGTACAAGGGCGTCGATCCCGAGTTGAACGACGCCGGGCAGTCGAATTTCAACACCGCGGACTTCCTGACGCAGCCGCCGGTGCGCTACTTCATCGCCCGCGTCAACGTGACCTTCTGACCCTGGGAGACGACCATGAAGAATGCAATCTTCCGGGCGGCCAGCGGGCGCGGCGGGTTTCGGCGCCTCCTGTTGTGCTGCCTCGGTGTGCTCGGCGGGCTCGCGCTCGTGACGAGTGCCTGCAGTGATCTGCTGAAAGTGAACGACCCCGACGTCGTGACGCCGGGGAATCTGGGCGATCCCTCGGTGCTGCCGACGATTCGCGCCGGCGCGGTGGGCGACTTCACGCTCGCCTACAGCGGCTCCGGTGCCGACGGATCCGGGGGCATCGAGGGCGTGATCATGACGGGCGGGTTGCTGTCGGACGAATGGGTCAATTCGGAGACGTTCCCGAACCGGATCCTCGACGACGCCCGGCAGGTCGCCATCAACGATGCCACCATGCAGACGGTGTTCCGCAACGTGCAGCGCGCGCGGCGGGCGACGCAGTTCGCGGCGGACCGGTACCGCGGTCTCGCCCCGGATACGTTGCTCGAGCCGGGATTTGCCGAAATGCTCGGCCTGGAAGGGTTCATGTGGGTGTTCATGGCCGAGAATTACTGCTCCGGGGTCCCGGTGAGCCACGCCAACGAGGATGGCACGCTCGTCTTTGGAGACCCGCTGACCACGACGCAGCTGCTGGATACGGCGTTGGCGCGCTTCAATGCGGCGATTACGACCACGACCAACACGACGATGATCCGGCTCGCCACGGTGGGCAAGGCCCGGGCCCAGCTCGACCTGGGGCAGTTTGCCGCCGCCGCGACCACCGCCGGGGCGGTGCCGCTTACTTTTTCCTACACGGTGCAGCACACCGAGAATACGACGCGGGAGTACAACGGCATCTTCAACGCCAACGTGATCAACGAGCGGTATTCCGTGGCGGACAAGGAAGGCATCAACGGGTTGCCGTGGCGCTCGGTCGTCGATCCGCGCACGCCGTTCGAGCGGACGCCGACGAATGACGTGGGATTCGACGGTGCGACGCCGCAATACGACGCGCTGCGCTACGGCGACCGCAAGGCCCCGGTGACGGTGGCGACGGGCGCCGAGGCCGGCCTGATCGTGGCCGAGGCCGCGCTGCAGGCGGGGGACACGGGCGCGGGCGGCGCATTCCTGACGGCGCTGAATGCGCTCCGGGCGGCGCCGCCGGCCTACTTCAACAGCACCCGCGCCGGCGTGCTTCCCGTGGCGCCGATGGCGGCGCTCACCACGGCCGACATCGCGGCCGCCGGAGGTGCCGTGAATCTGCTGTTCAACGAGCGGGGGCGCTGGCTGTGGCTCACCGCGCATCGGCTGAGCGACCTGCGGCGGCTGGTGCGGCAGTATGGTCGAGCGGCGAATTCCGTGTTCCCGACGGGGGCGTACTTCAAGGTGCAGGTGCCGACC
>DATGDT010000468.1:0-5247 GCA_035310725.1 Gemmatimonadales bacterium | reverse complement strand
GGGGCTCGATCTCGCTCGCCGGCCTCGTGCATGCTTCTGGGCGGGGTCGTGCCGGAGCTGGGGAGACGTCCGATGGCATTCGATGCTGCTGCAGCCGTGGGGGGCGGCAGGCCGGACGACTACGTGCTCTCGCCGGTCACGCACGCTACGGAACTGCAGGCCTCCGCCCCCGAGCTCGCCGCCCTGCTGACGCACAGCCGCCTGGTGGAGCTGGCCGGCCAGTACAAGGAGGCCGATGCCGAGGCGCTTGCTGCCCAGCAGCGGTTCAGGAGTTGGGTGACCCGGGCCAACCGGGCGGTCCTCGCCACGGCGACCGGCAGCGCGCTGCTGATGGCCACCGGTCTGCTGAAGAATGCCCTGGGCGCCGCGACTCAGCCGCTGCTCATCGCGCTTGCGTTGGTCAGCATCGCCTGCGGTGCGTTCGCCTCGATGGCGCTGTACCGGATCAAGGAAGGCCGTCTGCTCGAGGACTGGATGACCGCGCGAGCCCGCGCCGAGACCCACCGCTTGAGCTACTTCACCGCCGTCGTCGACGAATCCGCCGATCCGGTCGACGCTCGCCTCGAACAGCTCAAGCTCGAGTACTTCCGCCGCTACCAACTGGACCTGGAGATCGTCTTCTACCGGAAGCGACGCTCGGACCACCGCGCCTCCGCCGAGCGGACGCTCACCATCGCGGCCTGGTCGGTTCTTGTCGCCGCCGTCGCCTCCGGCGCCGCCGGCATCCTCGGCGCGCTGGCGACGGAGTGGGCGGCGCTTGGCGCGCTCGCCGTCTTGGGTACAGCGCTGCAGTCCTTCGCCGCTGCCCGGGAAGGTGTCGGCCAGGATCGCCGGAATGCCGAGCGCTACGAGCGCACACTGCAGGCTCTGCAGTCCCTCCGGGCACGGCTCGACGACGTGCGCGCGGCCGTCGCGGCGGGATCGCGGTCGGTGCTCGTCGAGTACGTGGCCGCGGTACAAGACCAGATCTCACTGGAGCACCGCCAGTGGCTGGCAGCCGCCGAGAGCGCTCAGGCGGCCGTGGGCCGGCTGGAGGAAGCGCTCAAGGGCGCAGTCCCGCGCACGGACGGCTCGACGAGTGCTGGCAGAGTGGCGAGCCGGCCGGCGGAGCAGCCGGGCGCCTGACGTGTGCCCGGTGTGACGAGACAGCGCAAGAGGTGAGTCCCCCGACGGCTTTCCAGCGCTGGCTCGTCAGGCGTTGCTGTTTCTCATAAATGGAGGTTTATGAGAACGGCACAGTTAAATCCCGTTATAGGCCCCCTATCACCAGCGCCATTCGTTAGGCAGGGCATGCCTGTGGGCCACCGACACAAGACGGGAGGACCGGACTCTCGCGTCTATGCCGTTGAAAGTAGACTCGCCTAGCCGCTGAGTAATACGCAGCGACCTCCAGATGGAGGGTGTGCCCTAGTGGGTGGGGTCGGCGGAGTTGAGCTGCCAGGGGCCGTCTGGCCCGGTGTGCGTGGCCAGCCAATGTTGCGCGTGGCTGCGGCCGAGTTCGATCAGGGCGGCGGCGAACTCGGGGGCGAAGAACAGGTAGGACAGCAGCGCGCCATGCCCGGCGCTGCCGCCGATCAGCCGCGCAAGCAACGTCAGGTCGACCGAGCGCAGCGCGTTCCGGCCCTCGTAGTGCTCCGCGAAGACCCGTTCGGCGAGCTGATCGATCTCTTGGCGCAGTGCGGGGGCCACGTAGATGAAGGGGATTTGCCGGTAGCGCCAGCCGTCCGCGGCCCGCACCTCGTCGCGGCGATCGCCGAGCATCAGGTTGACCCGGGCGAGGGCCCGGACGTCTTGAACGAGCGAGTCAGCAAGCGCGCCTTCCAGCAGGGCTCCTGCGCCCATGAAGGCGTCCGGCGGCTCGTCGGAGGCCAGCGCGTGCGGGGCTTGGGCGATGGCGTTGAGGCCGATGACGAGGAGTCGGTCGACACCGAGGCTCAGCGCGGGCCGGACCGGCGTGTTCAGCCGGGCTCCGCCGTCGAGATACCAGCCGCGGGCGCGGGCCGGCTGCGAGACGTGCACGGCGGGGAACAGAACCGGGATCGCCGTCGAGGCGCGGACGTGTTCGTCGGTGAGGCCGGTGGCGACGTAGTCGAGGCCGGCGCCGATGTCCTCGGGGGGCAGCGTGCCGCCCTCCACGAAGACCACGCTTTCGCTGGTCGCCGCGGAGGTCCCGACCACGGCGGTGGCATGAACCCAGCCGGCCTCGACGTTGCCGTGCAGTTGCGCAAAGTCGATCACCCGTTGGACGGTTTCGGTCAGCGGGGTGGTGTCGAGCAGCGCCTTTAGCTGCACGCCGGGCACACCGAGCACATCGCCGAGGTAGCTCAGCTTACGCAGCACCGTCGACGGCGCGAGCAGCGGCGTCAAGACCTGCTCCCAGCGTAACGAGCGCCACAGCTCGATCCCCCCGGCGACCGCGTCGGCGGCGCGCAGGTGGGCGGTGGCGGCGAAATACGCGATGTTGATCGCTCCGACGCTGGTCCCGACCAGCACGGTGGGGCGCTGACCAGCTTCCTCCAGCGCGGGCAGCAACACCGATAGCGCGCCGACCTCGTAGGCCCCCCGCGCACCGCCCCCGGCCAGCACCAGCCCGACTCGCTCCTCACCCACCATTCGAATCTTCCCAGCGGCGACCGACAGCGGATACCAGGCGCCCGCGGCGAGGACGGCGAGCAACTCGACGCCACCGAACTCCGACGAGCAGCATGACGCCTGGACCCCAGCGTAGATGGTCGGGATACGCACCCTCGCGGCCTCGCCCGCTGAGCTGCCGAATCACGGCGCAGTGCGGCCGCCAAGGTACGTAGATCGCGCATGCGGTCCAGTTCGCCGGGGCGCTAGCTTCCCCAGCCGTATCAATAACGGACTTTTACAAGATGTAAACATATAACCGATATAGACATGCTCGGCCGGAGAGTCCGTCGTAGCGAGGGCCCGAGCACAACGAAGGCGACACCCTCGACGATCAAGTCAACGCCGAGGAACGTCCCCGTCACCCACAGGGTCGATGCCGGCCACCGAAGAGGATGAGCAGCCGGAGCAACAGCGTGATCACGGCGCTCGCGATGATCCAGCCGCGGCTCTCGTGGCGCTCTCCGGTACCCCTGACGATCCTGGTGGCCACCCCGCCGACCAAGAGCACCGATCCCAGCCGCAGCGTCAGCACCGCCGCACCCAGCTCAGGTGGCACAAGGAAGGCAATGTTGACCACGAGGGCGCCGAGGGGCACTGCAAACCGCTCAACCGTAGCCTGATGTACAGAGGCTCTTCGACTGGCGCGATGAGCAGCTCGACATCAGGTCGTGATCTCACCACTGAGGTTTTCTTTGTAGATGTGTGATCGTTCGGTCGCATGGTGCGTTGGTTCGCAGCTCACAGCCCTGGTGCGTGTGCCCGGGAAGGGAGCGTGGGGTCCTGGGGTTGAGAATCTGTTTCGACCAAGACCCAAACCTTATCCTGCAAGGACCCCACGTGATGACCTATCGTGCCACGCTCGACGTCCCCGTCGCTATGGTCCAGCAGTTGGCGGCGTGGTTGGCTGCCCATCGCCGCCGGATCGGTACCCGCACGGGACGCCGGGTGCTGGGCTGCTACCGGCAGGCCGTGCTGGTGCTGCGCTGGTTCCGCGACGACGCGAACGTGCGGCTGCTGGCCCGGGACGCGGGGATGGGCATTTCCACCGCCTACCGGTACCTGCACGAGGGCATCGCCGTGCTCGGCGCCCACGCCCCAGACCTGCCCACCGTGCTGGAGCGCGCCCGCCGTGAGGGCTGGTCCCACCTGACCCTAGACGGCACCCTGATCGGCACCGATCGGGTCCGCACCCGCGGTGAGAACGGCCATGACCTGTGGTTTTCCGGCAAGCACCACCCACCACGGCGGCAACGTCCAGGTCCTCAGCGACCCCCATGGGTTCCCGGTCTGGACCGGTCCGGTCGAACCCGGCTCAACCCACGACCTGTCCGCTGCCCGCACCCCCGTGCTGCCCGCGCTCTATCCGGCTGCCGCGGTCGGGCTGCTGACGTTGACCGACAAGGGCTACACCGGCGCCGGCATCGGGATCCAGGTCCCGACCCAGGGCCGCTACCTTCCCCGATACCATTACCCGCAACCAGTTGATCAACGCGCTGCGTGCCCCCGGCGAACGCGCCAACGCCTTCCTGAAAACCCGATGGACCGCCCCTACAACGCATCCGCCTGGGCCCCTGGCGAACCGGCGACATCACCGCCGCAGCCCTCGTCCTATCCACCTTCGAACGCGGCCGCTACTGAGAAAACCTCACTGTCTACTTTAATGGGAATCAAGATCGTGCCCCGTCTTGGAGAGGAGGCTGGCGTAAGGCTGAGGACCTGGTCGGCACGTGGCGCTTGCGGTCTTGTAAGAACGTCGCCAGCGACGGTTCGGTGGTCGATCCTCTAGGCGAGAAGCCGGTCGGCTACATCTTGAGGGTTATTCAAAAGGCCCCCTGCCAGCATCCCTCGGCCCGCGTCGGTGCAGGTCAGGGGACCGTCAGCGATCTTGGCGACGGAGTTCTGCATAAGCCTCCTTCTATAACCATGACGGCTACGTGTCGGTAGAGATCATGGCTGCGCACCGGGCGCCGTATCACAACCCGGATGTGTTCGGCGGCACCCCGGAGGAGCGATCGGAGGCAATCAGCACTTACCTCTCCTACTGTGGGCCCTTCGAGGTGCTGCCCGGACAGGACACCGCGATCCACCACATCGAGGTTTGCTCGTATCCAAACTGGATTGGCAACGCCCAGGTGCGATTCGTAAGGCTTGATGGAGACCTGCTCGTGCTCAGCACCAAACCGATGATCTTCCAGGGAGTGGAGGGCAGGGCGGAGCTCGTGTGGGAGCGCGTTGGCCGCGACTGACCCCGATGATTCCTCCCGGCATAACCGCAGCTGCCGTCGCGCGCCCCATTAAGCGGAAGCTTCGGGCGGTACTGACGCACTTCGATGCCTGAGAGGGTGGTGAGGCGGATAGTCGCGCTTCTTGGAGAAGCGTGTGCTGCAGAGCGCCTCCTCGACTGCGGACACCTTTGGTTTAAAACCGAGCCGGATCGATCAGCACACGACACGGTGTGCCACTGGCCAAGGCGACACTGAGCCATTTCCAGTAGCGGGTGGGCGGTCGGTGTCGGAAGACACGCCGACGGCGGCCAGATGACAGCAGACGAGGCAGGACCTGGGTAGGAGGGACGTCTTCTCACGGATCGTCTTCCCCACCCGAGGTCCTGCT
>DATGDT010000467.1:0-2156 GCA_035310725.1 Gemmatimonadales bacterium | reverse complement strand
GACGTCTGGTTCGGCGGCATGACGCGCAACCCCTGGAACCTCGCGGAAGGATCGAGCGGCTCATCGGCGGGACCGGCGGCCGCCGTCTCGGCGGGACTGGTGCCGTTCGCGCTCGGGACCGAGACCCTCGGCTCGATCGTCTCCCCCTCCACCAGGACGGGAGTCACCGGGCTGCGACCCAGCTTCGGCCGGGTGAGCCGGGCCGGGGTGATGGCCCTCGCCTGGTCCATGGACAAGGCGGGCCCCCTGTGCCGCAACGCGGAGGACTGCGCCGTGGTGTTCGATGCGATCCGCGGCGCCGATCCCGCCGATCCGTCCGCCGTAAGCGTGCCGTTCCCCTACGACGCGCGTGTCAGGCTCGCGGGGTTGCGCATCGGGTACATCAAGTCGGCGTTCGACGCCAACCACCGCGGTGACACCCTGGACCGCGCGGTGCTGGAGGTCCTGCGGAGCCAGGGCGCGCGGCTGATCCCCATCGAGCTGCCCAAGCGCCCGGCCCAGGCGCTGCGCATCATCCTGTCGGCCGAGGCGGCGGCGAGCTTCGACGACCTCACGCGGTCCGGGCGCGACAGCCTGCTCACCGAGCAAGGCCCCGGTGCATGGCCCAACCAGTTCCGCTCAGCGCGATTCATTCCCGCCGTCGAGTATCTCGAAGCCAGCCGGGTGCGTCGCCTGCTGCAGCAGGACATGCAGACTCTGCTCAAGGACATCGACGTCTACGTCTCCCCCGCGTTCTCGGGGAGCAACCTGTTGGTGACCAACCTGACCGGCCACCCGTGCGTAGCAGTGCCGGATGGCTTCCTCGGGAACGGCGCTCCGGCCAGCATCACCTTCTGCGGCCGGATGTACGGGGAGGCCGAGGCGCTCGAAGTGGCGCGGGCGTACCAGGAGGCCACGCCGTGGGACGAGCGGCACCCCGTGACGTTCGGGGGCAACGCCCCCGTGGTCGCGGCTCCGCGCGACACGACGCGATAGCGGCATTCCAACCCGGAGGATCGATCCGTGACGTTTCCCCGTCTCCTCGCGGCCTGTCTGCTCGCCGTACCGGCCACCGGCCTGGCCCAACAGTCCCCGGCCGGTCCGCCGGGGAGCGACACCCGTCTCTACCGAATCGTCGATTCGGTCTCTGCGCGACGCATCGAGCGCGATATTCGCACCCTGGTCGGCTTTCACACGCGCAACACGTTGTCCGATACGGCCTCGCGCTCCCGCGGCATCGGCGCCGCGCGACGCTGGATCAAAGCTCAGTTCGACAGCATCTCGGCCGCCTGCGGCGGCTGCCTCGAGGTGTTCTACATGCGGCAGCTGGTGGATTCCGGCCGACGGATCCCCAAGCCCGTCTGGGTGGTCAACGTCGTCGCCGTACTCCGCGGCCAGAGCGATACCGGACGCTACCTCGCCATGACGGGGCACTACGACTCGCGCGCCACCAACGTGCTGGACGACACGGTCATGGCACCCGGCGCCGACGACGATGCCAGCGGCACCGCCGCCGTGATCGAGGCCGCCCGGGTGCTGTCGCGCTACCGCTTCGCCGCCTCGATCGCTTTCGGCGCGCTCGCGGGCGAGGAGCAGGGCCTGCTGGGGGGGCGGCTCATGGCGCAGGAGGCGAAAACGCGCGGCTGGCGGGTCGAGGCCGATCTGAACAACGACATCGTCGGCGGCGCCCGCGGTATCGATGGGCGCAGCGACAATACCCTCGTGCGCGTCTTCTCGGAGAGTCCGCCCACCGGGACGACGGCCGAAGCCTTGCCGCGGCTGCGCGTGTTCGGCGGCGAGGTGGACGGCCCGTCGCGCCAGATCGCGCGCTACGTGGACCGCATCGCCGAGCAGTATCTCGCCGGCTTCCGGGTCATGATGGTGTACCGCCAGGACCGCTTCGGCCGCGGCGGCGACCACATCGCCTTCAACGCGGAGGGATTCCCCGCCGTGCGCTTCACGGAGCCGCACGAGAACTACAACCGACAGCACCAGACGGTGCGCGTGGAGAACGGGGTCTTCTACGGGGACGTGCCGGACTCGGTCGACTTCACCTACACCGCACGGGTCGCCGCGCTGAACGCCGCCACGCTGGCCGCGCTCGCGTGGGCCCCGCCCGCGCCCGACAGCGCGACCGTGGCCGGTGCGGTCAGTGCGACGACGACGCTGCGGTGGAA
>DATGDT010000466.1:0-10969 GCA_035310725.1 Gemmatimonadales bacterium | reverse complement strand
CCACGTTGGCCCGGAACGCATAGCGCCGCAGCCCCTGCAGGAACCGGATGGCGCCGTTCTCGGAGTACTGGTCGGCGCTGGTGTAGAACGTCGTTCCTCCAAAGCGCCCCGTCATGTCGACGCTGTTCTCGACATGGGGGTGCGGATCCACCGTCTGCGCCACCGCGTTGTACGAGGTGCCGGGGAATGGGGTGATCTGGAACCGCTCCCGCAGCGGACTCCCCGAGATCGTCGCCACCGTGGGCGGGATGGTGGCGCCGGGGTCCAGCGGCAGCCGCGGCGGGTTGCCCGCCCAGTCCTGCGGCTGGTTGTTGATGCGCGCCACGGCGGTCGCGTAGTCGAAGGTGCGGGCGCAGAGCGGCTGGCCCGTGACGAACTCGCAGAACCGCTGGCCGGTTTCGTCCGTGATCAGCGCATGGAAGCGGGCCAGGCCGAAATCACGCTCGATGTCGCTCATCCCGGCTTCGCTGCGCACGCTGAACTTGATGCCGTCGGCCGCATGACGACCCGACTTCGTCGTGATCTGGATGACGCCGTTACCGGCCCGGGCGCCGTACAGCGACGAGCCCGCCGCCCCCTTCACGACCTCCACGCTTTCGATGTCGTTCGGATTGAGGTCGGGCAGATTGCCGTTGATGACGATGCCGTCCACGATATACAGCGGCTCCTGGCTGCGACCCTCCGCGTTGATCATCGTCGGGCCGCGCAGCAGCACCGAGGCCTGGGTGCCCGGGCGACCGCTCGAGGAGACGATTTGCGCTCCCGGGACCTTCCCCTTGAGCTGCGACACCGGGTCCGCCGCCGGCACGACCATCTGCGCGGCGCTCACCGTGGAGACGTCGAAGGGGGTCGTCACCGCTTCCGTCGCCTCCTGCACCCCCGTCACCACCACGGCCTGCAGCAGGTTGATGTCGTAGATGAGCGTGAGATCGACGGTCTGCTCACCGGCTGAGAGCGTGAGCTGCCGGCTCGCAGGCTTGAAGCCGATGCCGCGGACACGCAGGAACACCTGCTGCCCGCGCACCCGCGCGCCCGGTACCAGCAGCGTGTAGCGCCCGTCGTTGGAGCTGCTCACCGACATGCGCAGCTCCTCGATGAAGACGTTGGCGCCCACCACCGGCTCACCGCGATCCGAGACGATGCGGCCCTTGATCACCGCATCCTGGGCCCGCGCGCTACCCGCGCCCGCGAGCCACAGCGCCGCCAGCACGGCTAGCCCGTACCAGAGGTCACGACGTGTGAGGGTCATACGGAGTCTCCTCCTCTTGGAAGCAATGCGCCTCCTCGGCGATCGCCGGAGGCACTGGACAGACAGCCGTTGCACTGGGGAGAGCGACGCAAACCGGACACGGGGCCGAGCACGACTACGGCGGCCCCGCGGGATGGGAACGTCTGGTCGGACGACCGGAGACGGCGGACTGCGAGCGTGACGGACATATCGCTCGAGTTGAGGTCCGGGCGCTACACGCACTTCCGTTCTTCATACTCTAATACGCCCGGGATTTCCCGACGTCAACCCCTTCCGGGCGCGGAATTCGCGGGCAGTCCACGAGAGGGGACAGGAACGCGCGCCCCCCGGCTTACGGACACGGATGGCGAAATGTAGGTTGATCTGTTGCTTCCCCTCGCAGGTACACGGTCATGAGGCTCGCGCCGGCCCTGATGGTAGGGATGTTACTGGTCCTGCCCGCCCCCAGGCGAGCCACGGCACAGGGCGGCCGGACGAAAGGGGGAATCGTCGGCCACGTGACCGATCAGAAGACCCATGCCCCCGTCGCCTTCGCCCGGGCCGTCCTGCTGGGGACCCGCCACGACACCACCAGCGACAGCACGGGACGTTTCGTCCACGAGAATCTCTCGGCGGGGACGTACCTGTTGCAGGTGCGCGCCATCGGCTACTCCAGCACCACCAATCCCGTGCAGGTGGCCGGTGGAGAGGACCTGGACCTGACCGTCGAGCTCACGCCGGTGGACTACACGCTGGACACAATCGCCGTAGTGGGACGGGCGAGTTTCATGGACCAGCGGTTGCGGGAGTTCGAGCTGCGGCGCGCCGAAGGTCGCGGTGTCTACTTCAGCGAAACCGACATCCAGCGCCAGAACGCCGCGTATCTGAGCGACCTGCTGCGCACGGTACCGGGGATCCGCACCATCTGCAACTCGGTCCGCTGCGGCGTCACGATGACCCGGGCCGCGCGCGGATCGTGCCGCCCGGACTACATCGTGGACGGACTCCCCGCGACGAACTCCACCACGGGCGATCTCCTCACCCAGGGCATCGTCGGCGTCGAAGTGTACCGCAGCCTCAGCGAAACGCCCGCACAATTCCTCAAGGCCGGCGCGACCTGTGGCGTGATCGTGATCTGGACCCGCTCGGCGCCGAGTCCTTGAGACGCACCCTCGCACGCGGCATGATCCTCGCCGGACTCGCGGCGGCGTCGGTTTCGCCGCTCGCCTGCCGTCCGCACCGCAGTGCCGAGGACGAGGTGTCGGCGGCCGACCAGGGTGAATTCGTCCTCCGGGTGATCAACAACCACTACCTCGACGTCACGGTCTACCTGCTGCGCGGGGCGGAGCGGGTGCGCGTCGGCATCGTCTCCGGCAATTCCCGTCAGGACTTCGTACTCTCGGGGCGGCTGCTGGGACCCGGCGGCCAGATCTCCCTGCTCGGGAGCGTGAGCACGAGTAACGCGGTCGTCCGCAGCAATCCGGTGCTGGTGGGGCGGGGAGAGTTCGTCGAATGGCGGCTGGAGAGCGTCCTCCGCAATTCCAGCGTGACCGTGTACTAGGCGCGCACTATTAAGGAAAGCGCTCGGCCCCCCCAGCCCACCTGGGGGTATCGCTTGGCAGCGGCGGCCGCGGCGCGGGCTGCCCGCCTTGCCGCACCGCTCAACCACAAGCTGGCTCAGGGCCTCAGCGGGCGGCGCGGACTGGCGGAGCGTCAGGCTGCCTGGGGGCGGAAACACCGGGACCCCCGGCGGCCGCTGGTGTGGTTTCACGCGCCTTCGGTCGGTGAGGGCCTCCAGACCCGCCCCGTGATCGAGATGCTGCGAGCTGAGCGCCCCGCGTGGCAGCTCGCCTATTCCTTTTTTTCCCCCTCCGCCGAGCGGCTCGCCCGCGGCCTGCCGGTGGACTTCGCCGACTACCTGCCGCTGGACCGTCCGCGCGACGTCGCCGCGGCACTCGACGCCCTCGCACCCGCCGCCCTCGTGTTCGGCAAGCTCGACGTCTGGCCCGAGCTGACGCTGGCCGCCGCGGCCCGTGGCGTCCGCCTCGGCCTGATATCCGCGACGGTGGCCGAAACCAGCTCGCGCCTCGCCTGGCCGGTGCGGGGCTGGGCGTCTCCCGCCTACGCCGCGCTCGACCGAATCGGCGCGATCGCCCCGGAGGACGCCGTCCGACTGGAGCGCCTCGGCGCACGGCCCCAGACGATCAGCGTCACCGGGGACACGCGCTACGACAGCGTTGCACAGCGCGCCGAACAGTTGGACCGCGCCCGCGAGCCGTTCGCCTCCCTTGCCGCCGGAGGGACCGGCGTGTTCACGATCGTGGCCGGCTCCAGCTGGCCGGCGGACGAGACGGTGCTGCTGCCGGCGTTCGCGCAGCTGCAAGCGGGCAGCGAGTCTCCCCCCGCCCGACTCATCCTGGCGCCGCACGAGCCTACACCGGCCCACCTCGCGGGAATCGAGCGCGCCGCGCGGGAGGCCGGGCTGCCGCAGCCGGTTCGGCTGTCACAGCTCACGGGCGCGGCCGCTCCGTGGAACGCGCCGCTCGTCGTAGTGGATCAGGTCGGTCTGCTCGCGGACCTCTATGCCCTGGGACAGACGGCGTTCGTCGGCGGCGGTTACCACCGTGCCGGACTGCATTCGGTGCTCGAGCCCGCCGTCTTCGGAGCGCCGGTCACATTCGGTCCGCGCTGGCGGATGAGCCGGGACGCCGCCCTGCTGCTCGAGCGCGGCGGCGCTGTCGCGCTGCCCGCCCCGAGCGGGGCGCGGCAACTGTTAGCGGAACAATGGAGGAGGTGGCAAAGCGATGTCGCGGCCCGCACGCGGGCGGGGACGGCGGCGGCGGCGGTGGTGCGGGAAGGGCGCGGGGCCGCGGCCCGCACGGCGGCCCTCGTTATTGCGTTGCTGGAGCCGGCTGCCCCACCACCACCCCTTCGAAGGTGACGGAGCGCGGTGAGAAGAGGCCCGCGGTAAGGGCCGTGACCAGCAGATCGCTCCAGCGCGCCCGCACTTTGATCCGCAGATCGGCGATGCCCGCGCCGGCGCCCACCTGGCCCGCCAGTACGTCTTCGAGCCGGGGCGCGCCCGCGGTGAACGCCCCCCACGCGATGAACAGGGGGTGCCGGGTCACCCGGAAGGGGGTGCCGGTGGTCGGCGTCTGCGCGGGCGAGGCCATCGTGACGGGCACGCCCAGGTGGGCCGAGTCGAAGCTCAAGGCACAGCCGCTCGCAGCGAGGCCGAACGCGGCGACGGCCACGCAGGAAAAAGACCGGTTCACGAGGCTCCCGGGAGACAGATGGGGCGCGCCGGGGATGGCGCGCCCCACAAACTAGCCCTTCAGACGATACTTGTGAACCGGGCAATCACATCCCGAGCGGCACCTTGAGAGCGACGTGCGCGCCGACCCCGATGATCCCGCCGGTACCCCCGCCGGTGAGGCTCTCGGAATCGTAGGCCAGGTGGGCTCCGAAGATCCCGCCGAAGCCGAGATTCGCACCGATGGTCCAGCCGAAGTTGGAATCCGTCGATCCGCCCGACGGCTTGCGCCAGCGGTTGGTGAGCGACACGTAGGGCTCGATCGAAATGCCGGGCGTGGGGAGGCTCACGCTGACCCCGCCACCCGCCAGGAGGCTCGTGACGTCCGGTGAAGCGCTCTGGGTGCTCCGGGCGCCCCCGACCAGCAGGTTCACGTTGATCGGCAGCAGCGTTCCCCCGATCACGCGGAACGCGGCATCGCCGCCGAACGACTTGACGGCGTTCGCGCCTTCCGGTTTCCACGACGTGAAGCCGGCGGTGACGCTCAGGCTGCCCAATCCCACGGTGCCGCGCGCGCCGAACGCGTTCCCTTTGCCCCAATCGGCATTGGGACGGGCGTAGTCACCGCTGATGGTGATCCCGGTGCCGCCCTTGGGGCTGTTCCACACCGGCATGCCCGCCCACTGGGCCGCCGCAGGGGTGGCGATGGTGACCGCCAGCGCCGCTGCGCTCAAAACTCGATTCATTCCGTTTTCCTCCGCGCTCAGTTGGACCATCGGACAGACGCACCGGCCCAACGCTAAGGAGCGAGGGGCCGGTCCGTCAACGGCGTGTCAGTTCAGTGCACCCACACGGCGCCAAGTGACACGCCCTCCACGTCCCCGAGTCCGGCGGACACGCGCACGTCGAAGACCCGACTCAGTCGGAAATCGGCGCCGAGTCCCAGCGCAAACAGGACGTCCGAGCCGCCGTCCACCGTGACGAACATCGTCGGCTGCACGTACGGAACGATGCTGAGACTCGTCTGTGTGTCGAGCCGGCGGCCGAGCGAGAGGCCGACGGGGATGATGAGCCGCGAGTCGCCGGACACGAAGTTCCCGCCGACGCCCAGCAGCAGCGCCCCGTCCAGCGGGAAGTCCGCGGAGTGCGTGAGCACACGCTCGCGCGCTTCGACGCCGGCGAGCAACACCGTGCTTCCCGATCCACCGGGATCGAGCAGGCCCCCCTTGAATCCGATGTCGAACGTCCCCGAGGCCATCCGGTACACGCCCTCGAAGGCGGTCCCGCCTCCGTTGGGGAAACTCAGCAGCAAGCCGATCTCGGAGCGGCTGAACGCCCGGTACGGTGCATTGAAGGTCGTCGTCCCGGTCGCCTGGGCACCGAGCGTGCCGGTCACACCGACGAACAGAGCGAGCGCGATGGACAGCAAAGGTCTGCGGTTCATGAGCGATCCCCCGGAAGGGAAGGTTCGCTTCGGTTACCCGATGCTCACCGATCCGTTCCGGGGGACCCGCGCGCAGTCCCGGCCGAGTGTGACCTCACTCACAGCCAGGACGTGGCCCTTCGCTCAGTGCCAGAGCGTCAGGCCGATCCTGGCACCCACACTGAAGATGTTCGGCAGGCCTTTGCTCGTGTTCTTGAAGTCGTAACGGCCGAATGCCTCGAGCCGGATAGCTCCGTGCTCGTACGGCACGCGAGTCCCGATGCCGCCATTGACGGTGAACTGGCTCGTACTCGAGGAGCCGCTGACCTTGGCGAGGTTCACACCGCCGCCGGCAGTGAGAAAGACGCCCTTGTCGTACCCCTTGAGGTTGAACAACAGGTTCAGATCCGGGTTGATCTGGTAGGCGCTCTTCGCTCCTGGCACCCCGTCCTGCTTGCTGTCGAATCGCGCGAAGACCCGCAATTCCGGCTCCAGGATTCCGCTCGTCACGAACCCCAGGCGCACGTCGACCGGTGTGCCGATGAGGACGTGGCCGTCGCCGCCGCTCGGCTTCGCGTAAGTGAACGAGACGTCCACCCCGGCCTCGTGCTGCGGCCGTCCCATCTCATGACCCATCATCTGTTGCGCCGCCGCGATTGCCGGCGCGAGCGCCAGCGCCGCGACGAGCAGACCACTCGTCATTCGCATGGAATGTTCCTCCTGCATGGCTATGGGTTCCAGATTGCACATCCCTTGATACCCACTCTCCCCGAGAACGTCGCGTATAGGGGATCGGATTCCTGCCCTGGAGGCGGCGGGGGTCAATTCTCCATTTCCTGACAAGAAAGACCCCCGGCGGAGCGGAGTCCGCCGGGGGTTGAAGATGCGTGAATCGCTGGTACTAATTGCCGCCGAACCGGAGACCGGCGCGCAGCGGGAAGAACGTCGTCGAGCTCCCACTCGTGCTGACGCTCACGAACTTCCCTTCGATGAAAAAGCGCGTGCCGCCAGTGCCCACCTTGAACGCGACACCCGCGCCACCGCCGAAGCCGACCTTGGACTCGGATTCATCGAAGCTGAGCGACGGGATGGTGACCTTCACATTGTAGTAGCCGACGCCGCCAAAAATGTAGGGCCGCAGCTGCTCCGCCTCCGTGCCGAACGCGTACACGACTTCGGCCAGGCCGCCGATGACCTTCGAGTTGCCGTCGACGCTGTTCTTGTGGCTCGTCTGAGCGTACTGGACGTCCGCCCGGATGCCCACCGGAGCGCCGGTCAGCCAGTAGGTGACGTCGCCACCGATGAGCCAGCCCATCTTGTCGAATTTCCCGTAGTCACCCGTCGGCAGCTGGGCGCCGCCGCCGATGCCGAGCCGGATGCCCTGCTGAGCCGACAGCCCGGCCACGCCGGCGAGACCCAGTACCGCGAGAACGCTGAATACCATGCGCTTCATGACACCCCTCCAGGGTTTGATGTCCATCAGGTAGTGGCCGAGGGCTCCGCCCGCTCGGCCACCACTCGCACCACGTCGTCAACCACCTGCAGAATACCGCCAGCGACTGCAAACCGGCTCGCCGTCCCGCCGTTCGAGATCGTCAGCGTCCCCGTCCCGAGCAGCGTCAGGAACGGCGCATGCCCCGGCAGAATGCCCACGAATCCGTCGAACGCCGGGGCCACGACCCCGCTCGCCTCACCGTCGAACAGCGAGCGATCCGGCGAGATCAGCGTCACACGCATCAGGCCGCCGCCAGCTGCTTGGCCTGCTCCACCACGTCCTCGATACCCCCCACCATGTAGAACGCCTGCTCGGGGAGGTGGTCGAACTCACCGGCGACCACACGCTCGAACGAGGCGATGGTCTCCTCGAGTTTCACGTACTTCCCTTCGCGGCCGGTGAACTGCGACGCCACGAAGAACGGCTGCGACAGGAAGCGCTGCACCCGCCGCGCCCGGCCCACCAGGATCTTGTCTTCCTCCGACAGCTCATCCATCCCGAGGATCGCGATGATGTCCTGCAGATCCTTGTAGCGCTGCAGGATCCGCTGGACTTCCACCGCCACCTTGTAGTGCCGATCGCCCAGATACTGGGCGTCGAGAATCCGGCTCGACGACGACAGCGGGTTCACCGCGGGATAGATGCCGAGCTCGACGATGGCGCGATCCAGCACCACCGTGGCGTCGAGGTGCGAGAACGCCGTGGCCGGCGCCGGATCGGTGAGATCGTCGGCGGGGACGTAGATCGCCTGCACCGACGTGATCGAGCCCTTGCGGGTCGAGGTGATCCGCTCCTGCAGCTCCCCCATCTCGGTCGCGAGCGTCGGCTGGTACCCCACGGCCGACGGCATCCGGCCCAGCAGCGCCGACACCTCGGAGCCCGCCTGGGTGAAGCGGAAGATGTTGTCGATGAAGACCAGCACGTCCTGGCCTTCGACGTCGCGGAAATACTCCGCCACCGTCAGTCCGCTCAGGCCCACCCGCAGCCGCGCGCCGGGCGGCTCGTTCATCTGACCGTAGATCAGGGCACACGAGCCGATCACGCCGCTTTCCTTCATCTCGAGGAACAGGTCGTTCCCTTCGCGGGTGCGCTCCCCCACCCCGCAGAACACCGAGCGGCCGCCGTGCCCCAGCGCGACGTTGTGGATCAGTTCCTGAATGATCACCGTCTTGCCGACGCCGGCGCCGCCGAACAGGCCGATCTTGCCGCCCTTCACGAACGGCGCGATCAGGTCGACGACCTTGATGCCCGTCTCGAACACTTCGGTCTTCGGCTCGAGGTCCACGAACTTCGGCGTCTCGCGATGGATCGGCCAGCGCTCGGCGTCCGCCGGAATCGGCGGACCTTCGTCCACCGGGTCGCCCAGCACGTTCAGGATCCGCCCCAGCGCCGCCTTCCCCACCGGGACCGTGATCGGGCCGCCCGTATCGACGGCCGGCATGCCGCGCACCACGCCGTCGGTCGAGGTCATCGCCACGGCGCGTACCTGGTTGCGGCCGATGTGCTGCTGCACTTCGGCCACCAGGCGGAGCGCCGGGATGCCCTTGCCGCCCGGCTGGTCCACCACCAGGGCGTTGTAGAGCTCCGGCAGGTGCTCGGGCTCGAACTCCACGTCGAGCACCGGCCCGATGACCTGGATCACCTTGCCGACGTTCTGCTGCGTCGCGCCCGCGGTCTTGGTCTTCACGTGCTGTGTCTTGGTCGACATCGATCCTCTCGGCTATCGGCTATCCGCTGTCGGCTATCGGCCTGGCTGATAGCCGATAGCTGACAGCGCGGTTGTCATCCCTGCAACGCCTCCGCCCCTCCGACAATCTCCGCAATCTCCTGCGTGATCTGCGCCTGCCGCGCCCGATTGAACGTGCGGCGCAGGATGTCGAGCATCTCTCCCGCCGAATCCGTGGCGTTCTTCATCGCCGTGCGTCGCGCCCCGTGCTCGGCCGCCGCCGTCTCCACCAGCGCCCGGTACACCTGGTTGCGCACGTAGAGCGGCAGCAGCTGCTCGAGGATCGCCCCCGCAGACGGCTTCAAGATGAAAAACGGGCGGTCAGCCGGTCGGGCGGTCGGTGTGTGCACGTCCGCCTGACCGCCTGCGACCGACCGGGAGTCCTTTAGGGTTCGCCCGACCGCCGGTGGTTTCACGGGCAAGATCCGGAGCGTCGTCGGCGGCGTCGAGACCGCGCTGTTGAACTTCGCGAATACCACGTCCACCGCGTCCAGCGTCCCGGCGGCGAACTGCTGCATCAGCGGTTCGACCAGCTCGGCGGCGTGCGCCGCAGTGGGACGGTCTCCGATGTCGCTGCGCGCGGACGCCGCCGCCCGCTTGGTGAATCGAAAGAAGCTCACGCCCTTCTTGCCGACGAGGTGCAGGTCCACCTGGGCGCCGGCCCCCTCGAGCTCCCGCATCCGCTGCCGGGCCTCGCGGATCAGATTGGCGTTGAACGCCCCGCACAGTCCGCGATTCGACGTGATGAGCAGCACCGCCGCCCGCCGGATTACCCCGCCCTCGGGCTGGCGCAGCAGCGGGAAATCCTCCGCGAGCTCGGGGGAGTACAGCTCCCCCAGCACGTCGGCCAGCGCGGCCGCGTAGGGGCGCGCGCCGACGACGCGATCCTGGGCGCGCTTCAGCTTGGAGGTGGAAACCATCTCCATGGTGCGCGTGATCTGCCGCGTACTCTGCACCGACTTGATGCGGCGACGCAGCTCGCGCGCCTTGGCCATCAGCGACTGCCCATCGCCTTGAACTGGTCGATCGCCTGCCGCAGGCGGGCCGTGAGATCGTCGGACAGCGCCTTCTTGGTCCGGATCTCCTCGCCGATGGCGGGATGCTGGGCGGCCATGTAGTCGTGGAACGCCTTTTCCCACGCGCGCACGGCCCCGACCTCCACGTCGTCCACGTAGCCGTTGGTGACGGCGAAGATGATCGTGACCTGCTGCTCCACCGGCACCGGGCGGTACTGCGGCTGCTTCAGGATCTCCACGATGCGGGCGCCGCGCGACAGCTGCTTCTGGGTGGCCGGATCGAGCTCCGAGCCGAACTGCGCGAACGCCTCGAGCTCGCGGTACTGCGCGAGGTCGAGCCGCAGCCGCCCAGCGACCTGCTTCATCGCCTTGATCTGCGCGTTGCCGCCCACGCGGGAGACCGAGATGCCCGCGTTCACCGCCGGCCGGACGTTCGAATAGAACAGGTCGGTCTCGAGGAAGATCTGCCCGTCGGTGATCGAGATGACGTTGGTCGGGATGTAGGCGGAGACGTCGCCGGCCTGCGTCTCGATGATGGGCAACGCCGTGAGCGAGCCGCCGCCCATCTCGTCCGACAGCTTCGCCGCCCGTTCGAGCAGGCGGCTGTGGAGGTAGAAGACGTCACCCGGGTACGCCTCGCGCCCCGGCGGCCGCCGCAGCACGAGCGACAGCTGGCGATACGCCGCCGCCTGCTTGGAGAGATCGTCGTAGATGCACAACGTGGCCGTCTTCTCGTCGTACATGAAGTACTCGGCCATGGTGCACCCCGAATACGGCGCGATGTACTGCAACGGCGCCGGCTCCGAGGCCGAGGCCACGACGACGATG
>DATGDT010000465.1:0-10200 GCA_035310725.1 Gemmatimonadales bacterium | reverse complement strand
CCACCCGCGCCAATCGCGGCGGCGATGGTGGCCGTTCCCACGCCCACGACGGTCGCCACCCGAATGCCGGCGAGAATGACGCTCGCCGCCAGCGGCAGCTCGACCAGCCGCAACAGCTCGCTGTCCGTCATCCCCATGCCGCGCCCCGCCTCGCGCACCGCCGGATCGACGCCGGCGATCCCGGTGTACGTGTTGCGCACGATCGGGAGCAGCGCGTACACCACCAGCGCGACGATCGCCGTCCGTGCGCCGATTCCGCCGAGCAGCGGCAGCGGGATGAGAAACCCGAACAGTGCGAGGCTGGGAATCGTCTGGAACACGTTCGCGAGGCCGAGCACCGGCCGGCGCCAGGAAGGTCGTCGCGTGAGCAGGATGCCGAGCGGTAGCCCGATGGCCACCGCGATGGCGGTGGACACGAGGACCAGCAGGACGTGCTGCCCCAGCAATCCCAGCACCTCGCGCGAATTCTCGACGTAGAAGCGCAGCAGGCTCACGCGGCGGCCTCGAGAAACGCTCGTACCTCGGGATGCGCCGATTGCCGGAACTGCTCCGTAGTCCCGAGAAACACCATCCGCCCGGCCTGCATCAGCCCGATGCGCGTGCCGAGCAGCAGCCCTTCGCGCACGTCGTGCGTGACGAACACCATCGCCTTGCCGAGGCGCCCCTCCAGTCCCTTGAACTCGTGCTGCAGCTCGGCGCGGGTGATCGGGTCGAGCGCGCCGAACGGCTCGTCCAGCAGCAGCAGCGGCGGATCGACGGCGAGCGCCCGGGCGACGCCCACACGCTGCCGCTGTCCCCCCGACAGCTCGTGCGGCCGCCGGCCGGCGAACTGCGCGGGAGCGAGCCCCACGAGCGCCAGGAGCTCGCGCACCCGCGCGGCGATGCGCTCCCTCGGCCAGCCTTCGAGCCGTGGCACGAGTCCCACGTTCTGCTCCACCGTGAGGTGCGGCAACAGGCCGATCTCCTGAATCACATAGCCGATGCCCCGTCGCAGCCGATAAGGCTCCTCGTGCGCGGCCGCCCGCCCTGCCACAATCACCTCTCCCCCGCTCGGTTCCAGCAGCCGGTTGATGAGCTTCAGGGTAGTGGTCTTTCCAGAACCGCTCCGCCCCAGCAGTACCAGCGTCTCGCCTGCCCCGACTGAGAACGACACGTCGTCCACCAGGACTCGTCCCCCGTCCCTCGTCCCTCGTCCCCCGAGCTCATACCGCAGCCCGCTCACCTGCAGGATCGCCGTCATCGGGGCCGGGCGAGTACCATCAGAAACCGCTCGTCCTCGCTCGTGCCCCGCCACCGCACGTCCAGCCCGGCCTCGTCGAGAATCCGCAGGAACGCCTCCGCCGCATACTTATAGGAGTGGTTCATCTCCACCCGCTCTCCGGCACGGATCGCCAGCATTTCACCTCCGACGCGTGCCGTGACCTCACGTCCCGCCCGGAAATGCTTGCGCAACGGATGGAGGCCGGGACGGCCGTCGGTCTCGTCTTCGAATACGATCTCGCCATCCATCTCCCCGATCCCTACCGATTCGAGGGGAGCCCAGGCGAACCGCCGGTTCAGGGGATTGTCGTAGCCTGCCACCGTCTGATCGCCGGCGTAAATCTCGCCGTCCACGATGAGCAGGTCTTCGGGACGCAGCAGCGCACGCAGCGTGCGCGCCCCGGCCTCGGGATCGAAGGCCCCCAGCGTGTTGCCGAGCAGCAACACGAGGCGCGGGGGGGCGTCCTCGTCCGGAGCGAGCGCGGCGAGATGGTCCGGCAGCGTGATGTCGGCCTTGATCGCCTGAGACCAGATCCCCGCCTCGAGGGCCCGGCCGCAGGCCATTTCCAGGAGGGCCTGGCTCGCGTCCACCGGTGTGTAGCGCAGGTGCGTCCCCTGCGCCACGAACGCCTCGAGCAACAGCAGGTCCTTGTCGCCCTGACCCGACCCGAGGCTCACGACCTCGAGCGAGCCGCTCGAGACCAGACGTCCCAACTCGTTGGCGGAGCGTGCGATGAGCGAGCGCGACCGGACGAAATTGCGGTACGCTCCGTCGGAACAGAGCGCCAGCCAGGCCCGCACCGACAGCGGGAACCAGTAGAAGAACTTCTCCGCCAGCCGCCGGGACCGCAGCGAGGAAACAAAATCCTCGGCGATGGCATTCTCAGTGAGCAAGGCGTGGACCGGTATCATGGCACCAGAAGACTTACGGGTTGACGATTGTTCCAGCAACCCGTATGGTGTTCAGAACCGGGTAGTATCAACCTTCTCACTCCTCCAGGAGGACCGGATGCAGATCGTCGAGACTCAGGAGCTCGTACCCAGCTGCCATCGTCCCGAGATCGTCGAGACGAGCGAGCTCGTTCCCACCTGCCACACCTGAGGGAACGCCTGATGCACGAAGGGGCCCGGATTCGCTTCGGGCCCCTTCTGTTTGGTGACAACCAGCCGCTGCTTGGCTTCGGCGCCTGGGCGATCGGCGGCGCCGGCTGGGGTGATCCGGGCGACGAACAGGAGCGGCTCGCCGCTCTGCGCCTGGCGGTCGAGCGGGGCGTTTCGTGCTTCGACACCGCCCCGACCTATGGCGCCGGCGCCTCCGAGCGCCTGCTGGGAACGGCACTCAAGCCGGTGCGCGACCGGGTCATCGTCGCCACCAAAGTGGGCCCGCTCGACGATCCCCGCCACTCGCTCGAGGACTCGCTGCGCCGCCTGGCGAGCGATTACGTGGATCTCGTGCAGCTGCACGAGCCCCTCGAGCGCTGGGAGTGGCAGCTCGAGAAGCTCCACGGGCTCGTCGAAGACGGCAAGGCACGCGCACTGGGACTGTGTAATGCCACGGCGCAGCAGATCCGGCGCGCCATGGAAATCGCCCCGCTCGCCTCCTACCAGGGCCCCTACAACCTGTTCGACCGGGATGTCGAAGAGCGCGAGCTGCCGCTCCTCCGCGAGCGCGGTCTCGCCTTTCTGGCCTACCGGCCCCTCGCGGCGGGGCTGCTCGCCGGGAGCTACGACGAGCCACCCGCCTTCGCGCCGCGCGACCATCGCGCCGGGATCTACTGGTTCAAGGGGCGCGAGTTCGCCCGGCGGCGCGCGGTCATCGAGCGGCTCCGCCCCCTCGCCCGGCAGGCCGGCATCACGCTCCCCGCCTTTGCGCTGCGCTGGCTCCTGGCCCGCCCCGGCGTGTCCGTCGTGCTGGCGGGCGCGCGCAATCCCGCACAGGTTGAGGAGAACCTGGCCGCGCTGGAGGGCCCGTTGCCGGCCGATGTAGTCGCGGCCGTGGACGAGATCGTGGCCGCCGCTTTCCGGCTGCCCCGCGCGCTGCCCCGGGCGGGCCGTGAAGCGCTGACCTGGGGCGCACGCGAGCGGTTCATCGTCGAGCGGCTCGACGGCACGCATACCGCGGAAGCGATCGCGGCGGAATGGACCGACCGGGGCGAGCAGCCCATGGTCGCCGCGCAGGTGAAGATCTTCGCCGACCAACTCGAGGAGGGGAGGCTCGCCCAGGCGTCATGATCCGTTCGGCCGGCCTGATCCCTCTCGCCGCGGCGCTCCTTGCCGCCCCCCCGGTGCTGGCTCAGCGTGATTCGGGGACGTTCATCGTGCGGGATTTCCGCTTCACCTCGGGCGAGACGCTGCCCGAGGTACGCCTGTTCTACCGGACCCTGGGCCGCCCGCAGCGCGATGCCGCGGGGGTGGTGCGCAACGCGGTGCTCATCCTCCACGGCACCGGTGGTTCGGGGGCGCAGTTCTTCTCCCCCCTGTTCACCCCGCTGTATCGCGCCGGCGGACCGCTCGACACCGGCAGGACCTACGTCATCCTCCCCGATGACGTGGGGCACGGCCGCTCCAGCAAGCCGAGCGACGGCCTGCGAGCCCGGTTCCCGCATTACGGCTACCAGGACATGGTGACCCTGGAATACCGGCTGGTGACCGAGGGACTGCACCTCGACCACCTGCGGATCGTGATGGGCACCTCGATGGGGTGCATGCATTCGTGGATTTGGGCCGAGCGCTACCCCGCGTTCATGGATGGCGTCGTCCCGCTCGCCTGCATCCCGACGCAGATCGCGGGCCGCAACCGCATGATGCGCAAGATGATTCTCGAGGACATCAGGGGCGATCCGGCCTGGCACGGTGGCGACTACACCGACCAGCCGCCCGGGCTCTCGGCGGCCTTGCAGTTACTGTTCGTGCTGACGTCGAGCGCACCCCTGCTGCAGCGCATGGCCCCTGCGCGCGACTCGGCCGACGATTGGATCACGGCCTGGCTCGCCGCGAGGCGGGCCGCGACCGATGCCAACGACATGCTGTACCAGTTCGATGCGTCGCGCGACTACGATCCCAGTCCGGACCTGGAGCACATTACGGCACCGGTGCTCGCCATCAACTCGGCGGACGACTTCGTCAATCCCCCGGAACTGGGGCTCATGGAAAAGCTCATCCCGCGCGTCCCCCAGGGACGCTTCGTCCTCGTGCCCATCAGCGACGTGACCCGGGGACACGGAACGCACACCGTGGCGGCGGCATGGGAGCAGTGGTTCGCGCCGTTCGTCGCCGGCCTGGCGCCGCGACCCTCCCGCTAGACCATGCCTGCGTTGATGGTGGGCGCGTTCTACAACCCGCACCTCGGCGAGGCGCTCGCTGCGGCTCCGGCGGGGACGATCGATCACCTGGCGATGGCCGACCCGCCGCGGGGCGACGATCCCTGGTGGCCGAAGATCAAGGAGCGCTACACACTGCTGCTGCACGACTACCTGGGCCAGCTGTCGGAGCCGCTGGACGAGCACGCCATCCAGCGCGCCCGCTCCCTCGCCGAGTTGTACCACAGCCCCTGGGTGGCCGAGCACTTCCAGTGCCTGCACACCGAGGACGGCAGCTACAACCTCAACTACGTCTTCCCGCCACTCTACACCGAGGAATTCCTCGACCGCTTCGTGGCGAACGCCACCACGCTCCAGTCGCGTCTCGACCAGCCGCTCGTGATGGAGAACATCCCGGGGTTCTTCGACGTCGCCGCGAGCCGCATCCCGGAGCCGGAGTGGCTGCACCGGTTCTTCGATCGCACGAACCTCGGGTTTCTGCTCGACCTGCCGCACATCTGGCTCGAGGCGCACTACAAGGGCGCCGATCCGAAGTCCTTCCTCGTCGAATTCCCGCTGGATCGCGTCGTGGAGCTGCACGTCGCCGGCGTGGCGCAGGACCGCGATCTCGCGGGGCCGTGGATCGCACCCACCGCTCCGGGCGACGAGATGCTCGACCTCATGGTGTACGCGGTGGCGCGCTGCCCCAAGGCGCGGGCGGTGACCTTCGACGCGTTTTCTCCGACGCTCTCGACGGACGTGCTGCTCTCGAGCGTCGAGCGGATGCGGAAGGCGCTGGGCAACTGAGGCCCCGGTGAACGACCGAGCCGTGCAGGATGTGCTGATCCGGGCGCTGGCCGACGCCCCCTTCCGGGCCTCGTCGGAGTGGCGCCAGCGCGAGCTCGCCAGTCAGGACCGCGTGGACCGGTTCGCCCGCTTCCTGGCGCGCCACTACTACTACGAACGGCTGATCCACTTCTTCAAGTACTCACGGGCGCTCGCCCGGGTCACGGGCCGGTTTCCCGAAGCGGTCCTCGCCGCCCCCGAGTTCGATGCGTTGCTGCCGACTTTGGTCCTCGGCAGCCGCGACTCCGCCGTGGCCATCGCGGGACTCGCCGCGGCCCACGTGCGCGGCGGAGACATCACGGCGGTCCCGTACCTCGACGACCTGCTCTCCTACGAACAGGGGATGATGGTCGTCGAGTCCGGCGCCCGGCTGTGGCACGACGGCTCGGCCGGCCGGTCGGAGCCACAGGTCTCGAAACCCGTCCGGATCGAGGGCACGATGCTGCTCGACCTGCAGGTGGATCTGCCCGTCGTGCTGCCGGCGCTGCTGCGTCCGTGGACCGACGTGCCCCAGCCCCCGCGGCAGCCCACGCGGCTGCTCATCGCCCGCTCGAAACGCGGCCGGGTGTCGGTGGCGCGGACCAACGCGACGGTCGGGACGCTGCTCGAGCTCGCCGACGGCACCAAGTCCATCGAGGATCTGGCTCGGGAAGCGGGGCTACGGCCTGGGGAGCTCGAGGCCACGCTGCAACAGCTCGTGGACATCGGCGCCGTGCGGTTTTCGACCGGCAGCTGACCCGCATGCTGCCCCTGATCTGGTCCCTCGCCTTTTCCGGCGGCGCACAGGCTCCGGCACGGTCACCGCTCCGACCGGGCACCGTACGCTCGGAACGGTTCTTTTCGCCGGCCCTGGGGGTGTGGAAGCGCTACTTCGTCTACCTCCCTCCGTCCTACGCCCGGCGGCCGGCGCACCGGTATCCCGTCGCCTATTACCTGCACGGGCTCGGCGGCAACGAGTCCGATTGGCTCTCCCGGGCCGACATCGCGGGCGTGATGGACTCCCTCATCGCCGGCGGCGCCTCCGAGCTGATCCTGGTGCTCCCCGACGGCGACAACGGATGGTATGCCACCTGGAGCGAGCCGCGTGACTCGGCGGCCTGCACGGCCGATTCCACGCTGGCGGAAGCGGCTGGGACCTATTGCGTGGCGCATCAGCGCTACGACGACTACATCGCGGTCGATCTCGTCGCGCACATCGACTCGACCTATCGCACCATCGCCGATCGCGACCACCGCGGCATCGCCGGGCTCAGCATGGGCGGGTATGGCGCGGTGACGCTGGCCCTGCGCATCCCTGCGGTATTCGGCGCCGCGGCCAGCCACTCGGGTGTGCTGTCGCCTTTCTATGCGGGGCCGCATCCCTTCTCGGAGCCCGCACGCTATCTCACGTCACGCGACTCGCTCCCCGCGGTCTGGGGAGGCCTGTGGCGGTGGATGGCCCCGGTGTTCGGGGGGGACACGGTGCGCTGGTGGGCGGGAGATCCGGCGCACCTGGTCCGACGATTGCTGACCATGCATCGTCCGGTCCCGGCGCTGTTCTTCGACGTCGGGACCTCGGATGGGCACGCCGACGAGAACCGCGCGTTGCACGCCGAGTTGACGGCCCTGGGAGTGGTCCATGAATACGCGGAATGGCCCGGCAGACACGACTGGCCGTACTGGTGCGCCCATGTGCCCGAAAGCCTCGCGTGGCTGGCCCGGCGGCTCGCCCGATGAGGGTCGTGCGGTCGTCCATCCTGATGCTGTGCGCCACCACAGCCTGCGCGAGCGGCGGCATGCTCACCAGTGATCGCGCCCGAGCGATCGACGCGCTGTTCGCCGATTACACGGGCGCCGCGGTTCCCGGCGCGAGCCTGATCGTGATCCGCGACGGCCGGGTGATCTACCGGAACGCGTACGGCATGGCCGACCTCGAGCACCAGGTCCCGGCCACGACTCACACCGACTACCGCCTGGCGTCGGTCACCAAGCAGTTCACCGCGATGGCGATCATGCTGCTGGCCGGAGACGGGCGGCTGCGCTACGACCAGCCGGTGCGGGAGCTCCTGCCCGAGCTGCCTCCCGCCGCCGCCGCGGTCACCATCCGCCATCTCTTGAATCACACGTCGGGAGTCCTCGACTACGAAGATCTCATCCCCGATACGCAAGCCCTGCAGGTACACGACCGCGACGTCCTGACCCTGCTCGCGGCGCACGACAGCGTGTACTTCCCGGCGGGCACGCACTATCGCTACAGCAACTCCGGCTATTGCCTGCTGGCCCTCGTCGTCGAGCGTGTTTCGGGCATGCCGTTCGCGCGGTTCCTGCACGAGCGGATCTTCGCCGCACTCGGGATGTCGGGAACCGTGGCGCATGAGGACGGCGTGGACACCGTGCCGCAGCGGGCGTATGGCTACACGCCGGATTCCGGCCGTTTTCGGCCCAGCGATCAGAGTGTCACCAGCGCCACGCTCGGTGACGGCGGGGTCTACACGTCGGTCGAGGACCTGGTGCGGTGGGATCGGGCGCTGTATCCGGGCGAGCTCGTGGATCAGGCTACGCTGCGGCTGGCCACCACTCCGCCCACGCTGGCGGCCGATTCGACGCAGTACGGCTTCGGCTGGTTCGTGGACACCTACCGTGCCGTGCGACGCTGGCGTCACACCGGGGAGACGAGCGGCTTTCGCAACGCGATCCAGCGCTATCCCGATCGCCGCTTCACCGTGATCGTCCTGACCAACCGCAATGGTGGCGATCCGGCGACCCTCGCCGAGCGCATCACCGACCTTCTCCTCTTCTCAACCGTACCGGAGCATCCATGACCGACCGTCGGACGTTTCTCGAGAGCCTCGCCCTGAGCGGGGCCGCTCTCGCGCTGGGAGCCTGCGCCAGCGCGACGACCACGGGCCAGACCCCGGCCCCGGCCCCCGTGCCGCCCGTCACGAAAGACGGGCCGTGGGACAACGGCTGGCTCGATCAGCTCACGGCGAAGCACAAGCAGGTCTTCGACATCTCGGCCTATGCGGACGGAGGCGGGCTGTTCTACGCCAAGAACTACTTCAATGCGCACCGCGATGCGTTCGGCACGGAATATCCGAACGTGCAGGCGGTGCTGGGGATCCACGGGCCCGCCTACCCGATCGTGTTCGCCGATCCGGTGTGGGAGAAGTTCCATTTCGGCAAGCGCAACAAGATCAAGGACCCGCGCACCAAGGCCTGGGCAGTGCGCAACGTCATGTGGCAGCCGCGTGAGGGCGAGGAGATGTACGAGTACTCCGTGAACGCGCTCCAGGCCCGGGGCGGCAAGTTCATCTTCTGCAACAATGTGCTGCGGTTCCTCACGCGGACCCTGGCGCGCGAGACCGGCGTGTCGTTCGAGGCGATGCGCGCCGAGCTCGTCGCGGGCCTGCTGCCCAACGTCACCGTCGTCCCGGCGATGGTCGTGGCGCTGGGGATGGCCCAGGAGCGCGGCTGCGCCTACGTGTACGCCGGCGGCTGATGGAGGTCCAGATCTTCGGCGTCAGGAAGAGCGCGGACACGCGGGCGGCGTTGCGCTTCTTCGCGGAGCGGCGCATCCGGACGCACTTCGTGGACCTGAACGAGCGGGAGCCCAGCCCGCGCGAGCTGGAGCGCTTCGCGCGGAAGTTCGGCGTCCAGGCCCTGGTGGACCGCGGCTCGAAGCGGTTCGCGGAGCTGGGCCTCGGCGCGTCGCAGCTCTCCGACGCGCGCTGGCTCGAGAAGCTCACGCTCGAGCCGCTGCTGTTGCGGCTGCCGCTGGTCCGCTGGCAGAACGAGGTCACCATCGGGGACGCGGCCGAGGTCTGGAAGGCCTGGTGCGCCAAGTGACCGCCACGCCGATCCCCCTCGGCGCCACGGCGACGAAATCCGTCGTGGTCACCCGCGACCTGACCGTCGCGCACTATCACCCCGGCATGCCGGAAGCCTACGGCACGCCGATGATGATCTACCTGATGGAAGTGGCCGCCGGGGAGGCGATTGCGCCGTTCCTCCCCGAGGGGTGGGCGTCCGTGGGTGTCGGTGTCAGCGTGGAGCACCTGGCGGCGACCCCGATTGGCCGGACCGTCACGGCGACCGCCACCGTCACCGCGGTGGACGAGCGCACCGTCACCTTCGCCGTCACGGCGCACGACGGCATCGAGCCGATCGGCCGCGGCACCCACGTCCGGGCGCCGATCGAGCTGGCCCGATTCAACACGCGACTGGCGGCGAAAGCCAATGGACCTCTCCGGTAAACTCTGTGTCGTCAGCGGTGCGACCGAAGGGATCGGCCGCGCCATCGCCTTTGCGCTGGGCCGCTCGCACGCCGCCGTCGCGATCTGCGCGCGAACGGCGTCCGCGGTCGAGCAGACCGTGGCCGAGCTGCGTGAGGCCGGCATCGACGCGATCGGCCGCCCCTGTGACGTGTCGGATCCCGCGGCGGTCGCCGCGTTCGCCGGCTTCGTGGACCATGAGCGCGGCAACGCGGCCGTGCTCGTGAACAACGCAGGGATCGGGCGCTTCGCCCCGCTCGCGGAGCTCACGCTGGAAGACTGGGACCTGGTGATGGGAGTGAACGTGCGCTCGCTCTATCTGATGACGCGCGCGTTTCTCCCCGGCCTCACGCGGACGGGCGCAGGCGCGATCGTGAACATCGCATCGCTTGCGGGAAGAAACGGCATCGAGGGCGGCACGGCCTATTGCGCCTCGAAGCACGCGGTGCTGGGATTCTCCAAGGCGCTGATGCTCGAGGTCCGCAAGCGCGGCATCCGCGTGATCGCGGTGTGCCCCGGCTCGGTGTCCACCCCCTTCATGGACA
>DATGDT010000464.1:0-2822 GCA_035310725.1 Gemmatimonadales bacterium | reverse complement strand
GTGACGCGCAACCGATCGCCCGCCTGCCGCACCGTCCCCTCCAGCACGGCGGACACGCCGAGCAGGGCCCCGGTGGCGCGCACGTCCTGGGGTTTCCCCTTCAGGGCGAACACCGAAGTCCGGGAGGCGACGCGGAGCCCCTCGACCTTGGTGAGGGCATTGATCAGCTCGTCGGTGATGCCGTCGCTCAGGTACTCGGCGTCGGACTCGGGGCTCGCGTTGGCGAACGGGAGCACCGCGATGAAGCGCGCCAGGCCGAACGTGGCCCGCGGGGCCGCGACCCGGCCGTCCTGCAGCGCCGCCACCACCTCGGCACCCGTCGCGAAGCGCTCCGCCGGGTCCTTGGCCAGCAGACGCGTTACGGCCTCTTCGACGGCCGGCGGTGTGTCGGGACGCGCGGCCCGCAACGGCCGTGCGCGCTCGGCCACGTGCCGGGCGAGAATGCGGCGCGCATTGGGACCGGTGAAGGGCGGCTCGCCGGCCAGCATCTCGTAGAGCATGCAACCCAGGCTGTAGAGGTCGCTCCGCGCGCTCAACTGCCCCTCGGCGCTCGCCTGCTCCGGACTCATGTACTCGGGCGTCCCGATGGCGAGTCCGCGCTCCGTGATCGGCTCACCCCCGCCGGCCTCCGCGATTGCCCGCGCAATGCCGAAATCGGCCACCACCGCGTGATCGTCGGAGAGCAGGACGTTCTCGGGCTTCACGTCGCGGTGAATGAACCCCTGCCGGTGCGCGTAGTCGAGCGCCGCCGCCACCTCGCACGCGATGCGCACGGCGTCCCGCACCGGGAGCCGATGCTCGCGGTCCAGGCGCTGGCGCAGCGACTCGCCGGTGATGTACGGCGTGATGTAGTACAGCAGTCCCGCCGCTTCCCCCGAATCGATGAACGGCAGAATGTGCGGATGGGACAGCTGCGCCGCGATCGCGATCTCGCGGGAGAATCGCTCCTTGCCCAGCTGGGACCCGAGATCCGGACGCAGCACCTTCACCGCGACCGGCCGCCGGTGCTTGCGGTCTTCGGCCAGATAGACGGTGGCGGCGCCGCCACGCCCCAGCTCGCGCTCCAGCGCGTAGCGCTCGGCGAGGGCGGCGGTCAGGGGTCCCGGTGCGTCAGACATACGTAAGGATGATACAGCCTCGACGGGCTCGGGGAACTCGTCGTCCGGTCACCGGGTTCAAGCAGGTGATGACCGCCAACCGCCACCGCTCCGGGGCCTGCGCCTGTCGGCGCTGCCAGCCAGAAGGCAGGGCGGATCGTGCTGGCCTGAGGCCACCGGTCACGGGCTGACCCAAGCGAGCTTCGTGATCGTACACACCCGCCCGCACGGTTCACCGTCGCGGGCTTGTTGTTTCGATGGACCATGAGGAGTTGAATGACGATGACGCATACGATCGGAACCACCGACCACCGGCCACTGACCACTGATTCCCGCCGCCGCCGCTACCGCGACGTGCGCGAGCTCATTGCCTCCCCCGAGAATCCGACCCCGCTGGTACGGTTGAATCGCGTGCTGCCGGCGGGTCGCGACGCCCATCTCAAGCTGGAGTGGTTCAATCCCTTCGGCTCCATCAAGGACCGCACCGCCCGGGCGCTGCTCGAGGGGATGCGGCAACGGGACGAGCTGCGCGACCGGGAGCTGGTCGAGGCCACCTCGGGCAACACCGGCATCGCCCTGGCCGCCCTCGCCGCGCTCGAGGGCCTGCGCCTCACCGTCACCATCCCCTCGGGCGTGCCGGAAGAGAAGCTCGTGTTGCTGCGCATGCTCGGGGCCACGGTGATGCCGACGCCGGACGAGCTGTGCCCGGTCGACAACCCACGCGACGGGGCCATCGCGCTCGCCCGCGCCATCGCCGAGAGTCCGGCGCACGCCGGCCGCTACGCGATGCCCGACCAGTACGCGAATCCCGACAACGTGCGGGCGCACTACGAGACCACGGGGCCTGAGATCTGGGAGCAGACCGAGGGGCAGGTGCGCACCTTCGTCGCCGGCTACGGCACCTGCGGCACCATCACCGGAGTGGCGCGCTTCCTGAAGGAGCGCGACGCGAGCATCCGCGTCGTCGCGGTCGAACCGCAACCGGGACACCGCCTCCCGGGACTCAAGAACCTCGAGGAGGCCCGGGCGCCCGCCATCCTCGACCGTTCGGTGATCGACGAGGTGATTCGTGTGGACGACGGCCCCGCCTATCGGATGGCCCAGCGGCTGTTCCGTGAGGAGGCGCTGATCGTGGGGCCTTCGACCGGCGCCATCGTTCAGGCGATCGCCACGCTCGGGGACGCGGCCGGCCCGATCGTGGGGATCTCCCCCGACGGCGGCCAGAAGTACGCGTCGTTCTACGCGGACCTCGTGGGCGACGCCGACGCGGAGCAGATCTGACATGACCACGATCCCCGCCGACGCCGAGCTCGACTGCAAGGGCCTGCTCTGTCCGTTGCCGGCCTACAAGACGCGCCAGGCGCTCGCCCGGCTGCATCCGGGGCAGGTGCTACGCGTCGAATGCACCGATCCCGGGTCCCTCGCCGACATTCCGGCGCTGGCGCGCCAGAGCCGGTGGAATCTCCTCTCCGTCGCCGAGCGGGAGGGCGTCCTGGTGTTCGTCATCCAGCGTCCGTCCTTGACGTAGCAGTTCCCGTCTCCCACATTGCGGCGCGCCGTCCTCTTAAGGAAGCTCTGCGTATATGGGGCGACGCCGCGGGTGGGGGGCGAGGACGCGAGGAATCGAATGCGATCCTGGCACGGGCGTTTCGCGAACAGGGGGCTCGTCTGACGCCGGGAGCCAAGCTGGGCCTGGCCCTCTCGGGAGGCGGGTTTCGGGCCTCC
>DATGDT010000463.1:0-9569 GCA_035310725.1 Gemmatimonadales bacterium | reverse complement strand
CCCCGCGACGGCGACAAGTGCGAACAACATGAGTGCTCCTTCTCCTTATGTACGTGCGGTGGCGATGCGATTCGCCTCCCGCAGGAATTCCAGCTTGCGCCGCATGGTGTCGGCGAGGTGGTGGTTCAGGTACGGGCTCTGTGGATCCAGCGCCAGCGCCCGCTTCGCCTCGGCGATCGCGGAGTCGATGACCGCGAGACTGCGCTCCAGCTTGCGGATCGTGGCGGGGTGGAGCTGACCGCTGCGCTGTCCTTCGGCCAGTGCCAGCCGCAGCTCGTCGACTTCCTGATCGGCGCTCGAATCCGCCTTGCTCCACAGCGCCGCCTGTACGGCGGGGAGCCGCGGGGACGCGGAGGCGGTGGTGCTGGGCGTGGACGTCTTGTTCGATACCAGGCGCGCGGTCCCAACGGACACGGCGATCAACGCGATGCCCGCCGCGATGAGCTGCGGCACCGTGAAGCTGATGCGCCGGCGGGCGCGCCGCACCGCGAGTTCGTCGGTCGAGAGGCCGATGCGCCCGGCGATCCCCGGCCAGAGGTCGCGCGCCGGTGGGCGCTCGTCCATGGCCCGGGCCCGGTCGACGACCCGCCGCAGCTCGGCGAGCGTCGCCCGGCACTGGCCGCAATCCGCGAGATGCGCCTCGAGCGCGCTGCGCTGGGCTGCATCGAGATCGCCGTCCACGTATTCCGACAGTCGGTCGGTCCATTGATCCTGCATCGTGCCCTCCCGCTTCCTGCTCCGTGCTACCGATCCAGATGCCTGCGCAACGCCATCCGCGCATGGTGCAGCTGTGATTTCGAGGTCCCCGGGACGATCCCGAGCAGCTGCGCGATCTCCTCGTGGCGGTACCCCTCCACGTCGTGCAGCAGAAAGACCTGTCGCGCCCCTTCAGGTAACCGGCTCAAGGCATCCTCGAAATCCATGCCGTGTTCCGGCGCCTGGTGCCGTCCCGTCACCTCGTCCAGTATGTCGGCGTCGTCATGGAAGCGTTTGCGCTCCCCGCCCACGCTCTTGCGCCGGCCCAGAATCACGTTGACCGCGAGCCGGTGCAGCCAGGTCCCGAAGGCCGCCTCGCCGCGGAACGTGTGCAGCTTTTCCCACGCCCGTACGAAGACATCCTGGGTCACGTCGTCCGCGTCGGCCGAGTCCAGCATGCGCCGCACCAGACCATGGACCCGCGGGACGTGGCTGCGGTACAGGCGTTCGAAGGCGCGACCATCGCCGCTCTGCGCGAGCGCTACGTCCGCCGCTTCGCCGTCCATCGCCGCCGTGGTCGCATCGCTGATCGGTGCCTGCACTCCCCTCGTCCCGGTCCGCCGTTCACGAGCTTGGATAGCTATAGAAGGCCCCAAGGTTGCAGTCTGATCCGGCCCGCCGCCAGGCGCCTTCACGCGTCCTTTAGAATTCCGACGTACATTGGCGCCATGGCTCCTGCCATTGCGACCGTCGCCGGCATCGGCCTGGCGCTGGGCTTCCGGCATGCGTTCGAGCCCGACCACCTGGCCGTAGTCTCGACGCTGGCGACGCGACAGTCGTCGCCGCTCGCAGCCGCACGGCTCGGCCTCGCCTGGGCCGTGGGCCACACGGCGAGCGTGGGCGTCGTGGTGCTCGCGATCATCGCCCTGGGCGTCCGGTTTCCGCCGTCGCTCTGGCCCGTCGCCGACCTCCTCGTCGGCGCGCTCCTGATCGTCCTCGGCGGATCGGTGCTGTACCGCTACTGGCGGGGGGGGTGGCACTTGCACGCGCACAGCCACGGGACCGGTACCGGGGCGCATCTGCACCTCCACAGTCACGCCGAGAGCGCGGCGCACGGCCACGCACACCCGCCGGCGGACCTGCGGCGTTCGCTCGCGTTCGGGCTGTTGCACGGACTGGCCGGGAGCGCGGCGATCCTGGTGTTGCTGGTGGCCGCTGCGCCGACGCGCAGCGCGCAGCTCGCCTATTTTCTGGCGTTCGGGTCGGGGACGGCGGTGGGGATGCTCGGGGTGTCGCTCACGCTGGCGGGGTTGGTGAAGGCCGCATCGTGCCGCGGGGCGGGCTGGGCGCGAGCGCTGCATCTCGGGGCGGCGGCGGCGAGCATCGTGGCGGGAGCGGTGCTCACGGTCACGACCGCTCAGCAGCTGCTGTTCCGGTAAGGCCGCGGTTCAGCCGAACTATCCGAAGACGATTCCCAGCCGGTAGCTCGCAAACTCCGACCATTGCCTCCGCGGTCCCCAATACGGACCGGAGATCACGCCCACGCGGATGCGGTCGCCAAGACCGTAGGAGGTCGGTCCGACCGCGCCAAAGGCGGCCGCGAGCTCGACCTGCACGCCACGGGCGAGGCGCATGCCGGCTCCGACTCCGACCTGGAAGACCGGCGCGAGATCGGAGAAGCGCTTGGGACGGTTGTAGCGGTCATCGCTGCCCAGCCCGGCGAGGGACATCGTCGTGAACGCTCCCACGGCTCCCACAGCAGCATTCAATGAGGTGCGCACCGGTCCCAGTGGGAACACCAGCACCGGACCTGCGCTGAGCGTGAGGCGAGACCCGCCGGTACTGACCAGAACCGGTACCTGAGCGGTGGTCCGGAGATCGGCGTGGTCGGCAGGCCCGAATGGAAAGGAGACGTAGCTCACCTCCAGCCGGAGCCCCAGTGGGCCGGAATGGCGGAGCCACGTGACCGCGCCCACGGCCCCCCAACCGGGCGACACGTAATGCGAGAGGCCGCCAACGGGCTGGACGTACAACGGTCCGAAAGAGGCGACTCGGGCCTGCGCACCGAGGAGAGCGGGTGCGGCCAGGAGGGACACTGGGATGACGACGCGGACGCTGGTCATGGCTACCATGCGATACGCGAGGCGACGCCATGCGGTTCCAGGGCGCTCCTAGCGGCGACCATAGACACGCCCCTTCCACTCGACGAGCCTCCGCCCGCGCCAGGCTGAGCGGAGAATGATGTAGGCGACCACACTCGCCCCGAACGGATACAGCAGGGCGTACCAGACCGGCGCCCCCTCACGCCGGTACACCTCGACCCAGGTGAGCAGCGACGCCGCCATCGCGAGCAGGGTGAAGTCCCAGCGGAACGCCAGCCAGGCGAGCGGCGGCCCGATCCAGGCGAGCACCGGGAGCCACATCACGTAGGGCAGGAGGCGTCGCACCAGCGGCAAGGGCGGCATCATCAGCGGCGCGCCGAGCGCCAGGTTCTTCGACCACCCCTCGACGATCTCCCGCAGCGAGCGGTACATGCGCGTGCGCATGAATTCCTCGGCGTGCAGCAGGAAGATGTCGCGTCCGCTGCGCACGTAGGTCTGCGCCAGCGCCACGTCCTCGGCCACCGTGTCCCGGACCGCGGCGTGGGTGCCGATGCTCTCATAGGCCACGCGGTTGGTGAGGATGAACTGGCCGTTGGCGATCGCGTTCCAGACCGTGCGCGTGCGGTTGACGTGCCGCAGCTCGCCCACCCGCGCCTGCAGGGCGAAGAAGACGTGTGGCTGCACGAGGCGCTCCCAGAAGGACTCCATCTCCTGGCGCGGCAGGACGGACAGGAGGTCGACATGCTCGTTGCGCAGCGCCGTCACCGCGCGCGCGATCAGGTCGGTGTCCTGCCACGTGTCCGCGTCGGCGAAGAGGAGCAGGTCTCCGGTCGTTTCCCGGTATCCCTGGACGATGGCCCACGGCTTTCCGAACCAGCCCTCGGGCACTTCCGCTCCGCGGATGACCCGCAGCCGGCCCCGCGCCTCGGGCGAGGCGGCGATCCACTCGGCGATGCCGGCTGTGCCGTCGCTCGAGCGGTCGTCCACCACGATCACCTGCAGCGGCGCGTAGGTCGCCTGCAGTACGGAGCGCACGCATCGCTCGATGTTCGCGGCCTCGTTGCGCGCGGGAATCACGACGGAGAGGGACGGACCTTCCGCCAGGGGCGCGTAGTTCCACAGGCGCGGGCTCCGCACGGCGTAGCGACGCGCGACGACCAGCAGCACCACGATCCAGGGTGCCGCGAGGAGCAACGTCATCGTCAGGTGTGTGGGCACGCTAGATTCCCCGGCAGGCGAATGTAGGGGCCGGTGAGGACTAAGGAAGGCCGGTGGCGACACCCACAAAACAGAGCGAGATGCTGACGGGCGCCGACGGCGGTCCGCTGCGCGTGGATGTGCGGCGATCCGGACACGCCGCCGCGACCGTCGTCATCTGTCACGGGTTCAAGGGGTTCAAGGATTGGGGGTTCTTCCCGGTGATCGCGGAGCGCCTCGCCCGTGCCGGGTTCGCCGTCGTGGCGTTCAACTTCTCGGGATCGGGGATCCGCGAGGACGCCCAGTCGTTCAGCGAGGTGGAGCGCTTCGGCCGCGCGACCTATTCACATCACCTGAAGGATCTCGACCTCGTGCTCGGCGCACTGGCGGAGGGGAGACTGGGCTTCCGCCCGTCGGCGGTCGGACTGCTGGGGCACAGCATGGGCGGGGGCATCGCCGTGCTGCGGGCCGCGGCAGATCCGAATGTGTCGGCGCTCGTCACCTGGGCGGCGACGGCACGGTTCGGGCGCCTGTGGCCCCGCGACCAGATCGCCGTCTGGCGGCGCACCGGAAAGATCGACGTCGTGAATCAGCGCACCGGGGAGATCCTTCCTTTGTATACCGACATGCTGGACGACTGGGAACGGAACGCTGCCACGCTCGACGTGATCGAGGCGGCCGCGCGCGTACGCGCTCCCTGGCTGCTGGCGCACGGGACCACGGACGAGTCGGTTCCGGTGCAGGATGTCCACGACCTGGCCGCGCGCGCCCCCGCTGCGCAGGTGCTGCTGGTCGAGGGTGCCGGGCACACGTTCGGCATCAGTCATCCCTGGCGCGGATCCACACCGGCCTTCGAGCGCCTGGGCGATGCGACGGTGGACTGGTTCGCCCGCCACCTCCGTTCTTCCGCATGAGTCTGGAGCGGGTACGTCGCGCCCTGGCGGAGTACGCACCGCGCGAGATCGAGGCTCCCGAGGCCCGGCCCGCCGCGGTGGCGCTGGTCCTCATCGAGCGATCCGGCCTCGAGGCGCTGTTCATCAAGCGGGCGGCGCGAACCGGTGATCCCTGGTCCGGGCAGGTGGCGCTTCCCGGCGGACGCCATGAGCCAGCCGATCCCGATCTGCGTGTGACCGCGATCCGCGAGACGCGCGAAGAGACGGGGGTCGAGCTCAGCGGCGCCGAGCCACTCGGCGTGCTGGATGACCTCTACCCGCGCACGCCGACGTTGCCACCCGTACGCGTGCGGCCCTACGTCTTCGCCCTGTCGGGAGCCCCGCGGCTCGTGCCAAGCAACGAAGTCGATCGCGCATTCTGGGTGCCGCTGTCACGTCTGGGCGAGCCCGGGGTGCGGCGCGAGCTGAAGCTCCTTCTTCGGGGCGAAGAGCGGATCTTCCCGGCCTACGACCTGGGTGAGGACGTCATCTGGGGGATGACTGAACGGATTCTCACCCCGTTTCTCGAGCTTATCGGCTACCGGCCGTAAACCCCACACAACATTGCACAGTCAAGAGTAATACCCATATTAGCCATTGGGTATTGTCATATTCGGTGGGGCTAATGTAGCTTGTTGACAGTGAGTTAAGCCATGTAGCGCAGGGTGCATCTTCAACCGTTTTGTGCGAGGTGGTCGAATGCCGGCCGGTACGACAGACTCCGGACTCACCCGGTCGGTCGAAGACTACCTGAAGGCCATCTTCCAGCTGTCCCATCAGGGCGGATTTGCGGCCACGCGGGACATCGCCGGACTGCTCGATCTCGCGGCGCCGTCGGTGAGCGGGATGGTGAAGCGCCTCTCGGAGATGGGCCTCATCGAGCACGTGCCCTATCGCGGTGTGCAGCTCACCAGCCAGGGGCGCCGGGCCGCACTCAGGATGATCCGCCGCCATCGCGTGCTCGAGCTGTATCTGACGCGCTACCTCGGCTACGACTGGGACAACGTGCACGGCGAAGCCGAGCGGCTCGAGCATGCGGTCTCCGACGATCTCATCGAGCGCATGGCGGGGGCGCTGGGTGATCCCCGCTACGATCCGCACGGCGATCCGATTCCCACCGCCGAGGGAGAAATAGAAGAGACCGAGCTCGTCTCGGTGGCCGAGGCCGAGCTCGGCACCGAGCTCGAGCTGCGCCAGGTCGGGACCCAGGACCCCGCCCGGCTGCGCTACTTCGCGGAGCAGGGGCTCGTGCCCGGCGTGCGCGTCACCGTGACCGACCGCCAGCCCTTCAACGGCCCCACCACGCTGTTTCTCACTTCCACGGCGACCGCGCGGATCGTGGGCCGCGAGCTGGGCCAACTGCTCTGGTGCGCCCCGCTCGGCGTCGTGGGAGGGGGCTGACCGTGGCCAGTCCCTTCCGACGCAGAGTGCACGAGCCCGGGTGGCGCCAGCCGCGACTCGCCCCCAGTCTGGCCGAAGTCTACCGGACGGTTCCGGTGCGCGGCGGGAGCTGGCTGCGCAAGGCGCTCGCGTTCGCCGGACCGGGGTACCTGGTCGCCGTCGGCTACATGGATCCGGGCAACTGGGCCACCGACCTCGCCGGCGGCTCGCAGTTCGGCTACACGCTGCTGTCGGTGATTCTGATATCGAACCTCATGGCGATCCTGCTGCAGGGGCTGGCCGCGAAGCTCGGGATCGTCACCGGGCGAGACCTCGCCCAGGCCTGCCGGGATCACTACTCCCGGCCCGTGAACATCGGTCTGTGGCTGCTGTGCGAGATCGCGATCGCCGCCTGCGATCTGGCCGAAGTGATCGGCTCGGCGATCGCGCTGCAGCTGCTCTTCGGCATCCCGCTGCCGTGGGGGATCGCCCTCACCTCCCTGGACGTGCTCCTGGTGTTGTACCTGCAGCACAAGGGGTTCCGCCTGCTCGAAGCGCTGGTGGTAGTGCTGATCGTGACCATCGCCGGGTGCTTCCTGTTCGAGATCTTCATCTCGCGTCCCGACGCCGGGCTGGTTCTCAGCGGGTTCATACCGAGGCCGTCGATCCTCACCAACAAAGACCAGCTCTATATCGCGATCGGGATCCTCGGCGCCACGGTCATGCCCCACAACCTGTACCTGCATTCCTCGATCGTGCAGACGCGGGCCTACGACGAAACGCCGGAAGGGAGGCGCACGGCGGTGGGGTTCGCCTTTTTCGACTCGACCGTCGCGCTGACGTTCGCGCTGTTCATCAACGCGGCGATCCTGATCGTCGCGGCGGCCACCTTTCACCGCTCCGGCCACACCGAGGTAGCGGAGATCCAGCAGGCGTACCAGCTGCTCACCCCACTGCTCGGCGTCGTCGGTGCGAGCGCGGTGTTCGCGCTGGCGCTGCTCGCCTCGGGCCAGAACTCCACGCTCACGGGGACCCTGGCCGGCCAGATCGTAATGGAGGGGTTTCTGAACATCCGCATCCGCCCCTGGCTGCGGCGGTTGATCACCCGGGCGATCGCGATTGTCCCCGCGGCGGTCACGGCTATCTTGTTCGGTGAGCACGGCACGGCCCAGCTGCTCATCCTCAGTCAGGTGATTCTGAGCGTTCAGCTCTCCTTCGCGGTTTTCCCCCTCGTGCGGTTCACCTCGGAGCGGGCGAAGATGGGCGAATTCGTCAATCCCCGCTGGCTCAAGGTGCTGGCGTACAGCGTGGCGGCGGTGATCGCCGGGCTGAACGCCTGGCTCTTGGTGCGCACGATTCAGGGCTGGCTCGGCTGATGTTCAAACGGATCCTCATTCCGCTCGAGCACACGCCCACCGACGAGACCATCCTGGAATACGTGCGGCCCATGGCGCGCGCATCGCACGCCGCACTGGTGCTGATCCACGTGGCCGACGGCTGGGTGGCCCGGAACATCCATCATCTGGATCTCCGGGAGTCCGAGGAAATGAAGGAGGACCGCGTCTACCTGGAGCGGCTCTGTGCGGAGCTGCAGGCGGAGGGGCTGCCTTGCGAAGCGGTGTTCGCGGCGGGGGAGCCAGCCCGGGAAATCGCCGAGGCGGCGAGTCGCGAGCATTGCGATCTCATCGCGATGGCGACGCACGGGCACCGGGGACTGAACGACGTGGTGCGCGGCAGTGTGGCCAGCGCGCTGCGGCACATCACGATGGTGCCGATCCTGATGGTGAGAGCGGGAAAGGCAAAAGCGTAAGCCAGCGCTACCTCGTCCGGTCTTCTTCCAGGGTCCGCAGTATGGCACCGAGCCGGCGGTCTCTGGCTTCCCGCAGCTGCACGATCTTCCCCTCGTAGGCTCTCTCGATCGCCGTGATGAGGGCCCGCTGCTGCGCGGGGTCCAGTTTATTCCACGACGCGAGGTTTCCCCACCACTGCTCGAAGCTGGTCAGCAGGCGCTGCAGGAAGATGTGGACGCCGCCGGGGCCCGCACCGAGATGGTAGGTGAGGTGCGGCCCGGCCGCGGCCCAGCCAAGGGCGGGACCGAGCGACACCGCCCGATCCAGGTCGGCCACGTCGATGGTGCCGTTCAGCACGAGGTCGATGCACTCGCGCCAGACGGCGGCCGCGATGCGCCCGACCACGTAGCCGGGCACCGCGCGGCGCAGCACGATCGGCACCCGGCCCAACGCCAGCAGGAAGGCGCTCGCGGTTTCGATCGCCTGCGGGTCGGTTTCCTCCCCCGGCACCAGCTCGACGAGCGGGAGCAGCTCCGGCGGATTGAGCGGGTGCGCCACGAGGCAACGGCCGCGCTGCAGCAGGCGGCCGAACAACTCGCCCGGCACGAGACCGCTCGATGAGCTGGTGACGATCGCCTGGGGGCCGGCGACCTGCTCGATCGATTCCAGCAGCCGCTGTTTGGCTCCGAGATCCTCGTGGATCGCCTCGATGACCCAGTCCGCGTCCCGTACCGCCTGGAGCAGGCTCTTCGCCTGCTGGAACTCCAGCAGCCCGCGCTCCACGATGCCGGACGTGGCCCTGCCGAGCGCGATGAGCGCCCGCGCGCGCCGCGGTATGTCCAGCATGGCGTCCTCGACGGCCCGGGCATTCGTATCGAAGATGCTCACGGGCCAGCCCGCCGAGGCGCAGAGCGCCGCCCAGCCGCCCCCAATCGTGCCCGCGCCGATGACGGCGACCTTCCCCGGGATCGAGCCTGGCTCCACGCGCACCGCTACCTCCCCGCTCGTGCGGGAGCCAGGGCCCCGAGCACGCGATCCACCAGCAGCCGGTGAGCCGTCTCGGGCTGCACGCCGGTGGCCACCTGCGCGCGGGCGCCGTTGGGATCCACGCGCGTGCGGCCGCGGGGCTCGCCGTCCTCCAGGTCCACGGCCACCCGCAACGGCTCGAAGGTGAGTGTGCCGGGAGCGACAAGCTCCGCGATCGGCAGCACATCGTTGATCACGCACCCGTCCAGCTTCTCCTGCCGGCGGTGGAAATCCAGGTAGAAGCGGAGCGCGGCGTGGAGCCAGCGCTCCAGGGCGTCCTCACTCCGTCCCAGCCGGTCGATCTCGTGCCCCGCCAGCAGGAACTTCCGCGTCACGTCGAGGCCCACGAGCTCGGTCGGCAGCTCGGCGCGCAGCACTTCAGCGAGCGCTTCCGGATCGCACCAGGCGTTGAATTCGGAGTAGCGAGTCGTGTTCCCGGCCGCGCG
>DATGDT010000462.1:0-2381 GCA_035310725.1 Gemmatimonadales bacterium | reverse complement strand
ACCCGAAGGTGCGGCTCCCGGGCTCGGGCGGGGCGACGGAGATCGCCGCCCACGCGCGGCGTACGCTGGTCATGGCGAAGCTCGATCCACGCGCGTTCCCGGAGCAGGTGGACTTTCTCACGAGCCCGGGCCATCGCTGCCGGGGCCGGTCGCGAGACGAGCTCGGTCTTCCCGGCGCAGGCCCCGTGAAGGTGATCACCGACAAGGCGGTGCTCGAGGCCGACCCGCAAACGGGAGAGTTGATGCTCATCGCCCTCTATCCCGGCGTGACACCCGATGAGGTGCGTGCGGGCGTCGGCTGGCCGCTGGCGGCTCGGACCACCCTGTTGGGCGTCGCCCCGCCCAACGCGCGCGATCTGCGGCTGCTGCGCGAAGTGCTCGACCCCAAGAAACTGTTCCTCAAGGGATGACCGCATGATCCTGCTCGTGCTCGCCGCGTCGCTCGTCGTGCAGCAGCCGGCTGCCCCCTCGAAGCCGCGCGCCCGCGACCTGGGCGTGCCCTTCGACGGCACACCGGGCCCGCTCAATGCGATCACGGATGTCGCGGGCGTCGAGGTCGGGCAGGTGACCCTGATTTCCGGGTCCGGTCCCCTCGTCGTGGGCAGAGGCCCGGTGCGCACGGGCGTGACCGCGATCCTGCCGCGTGGCCGCGCCGGGGGCGGCGACCCCGTGATGGCCGGATGGTTCACGTTGAACGGCAACGGGGAGATGACCGGTACGACCTGGCTCGAGGAGACCGGGTTCCTGCGGGGCCCCGTGATGATCACCAACACCTACTCGGTGGGCGTCGTGCGGGACGCGGTGGTCGGGTGGCTGGTGAAGCAGGGACGGGACTGGGACTGGTCGCTCCCGGTCGTCGCCGAGACCTGGGACGGGGGGCTGAACGACATCGAGGGCTTCCACGTCACCAGAGAGGATGCGTTCCGCGCCCTGGACAGCGCCCGCGGCGGCCCCGTGTCGGAAGGGGACGTGGGGGGCGGCACCGGGATGATCTGCCACCGCTTCAAGGGCGGGATCGGGACGGCGTCGCGCCGCTTCACGATCGACGACCGGACCTACACCATGGGCGTCCTGGTGCAGTGCAACTACGGCACGCGCGCCCAGCTGCGCATCGCCGGAGTGCCGGTGGGGCGGGAGATCGCCGATCAGCTGCCGTGCTACGCGACTGCGGGACCGCTGCCCACAGGAGAGGAAAGGCTCTCGCGCTGTCCGGTCCCCGGGTCCCGGGCTCCGGGTTCCGGGGGTGGGGGTGGGGGTGGGGGTGGGGATGTGGAGCAGGGGTCGATCATCGTCGTCGTCGCCACCGACGCACCGCTGCTGCCGCACCAGTTGAAGCGGGTCGCCAAGCGCGTCACCCTCGGCATCGCGCGCATGGGCGGCATCGGCGGTGACAGCTCGGGCGACATCTTCGTCGCTTTCTCGACGGCCAATCCGGGCGCCGCGGCGGCGAGCGGCCGTCCGACCGCGACCTGGGTCCCGAACGAGGAGATCAACCCCGTGTTCGAGGCGACGGCGCAGGCCACCGAGGAGGCGATCGTCAACGCGCTCGTAGCGGCCGAGACGATGACGGGCGCGAACGATCTGCGGGTGACGGCGTTGCCGCACGACCGGTTGCGCGCGGTGCTGCGGCAGTACAACCGGCTGGCGAAGTGAGCCGGCGCCGGCTCGCCTGGTTGTGGGGATGCGGCGTCGCCATTGCGGGCGCCCCCCTCGCCGCCCAGCGTGACACCGCGCTGCGCCAGGTTCGCCTCCCCCACACCTACTACTGGCTCGAGATGTACGTCCCGCAGGTCACCAGCGGGCCATCCGCGGCGACCTGGTCGCCCGACGGGAGGGATCTCGTCTATTCGATGCAGGGGAGTCTGTGGCGGCAGCGCGTGGGGGACTCCGTCGCCGTCCAGCTCACCGATGGTCCCGGCTACGACTTCCAGCCCGATTGGTCGCCCGACGGCCGCTCCATCCTGTTCGCGCGCTGGGCGGGCGAAACGATCGAGCTCCAGCGGCTCGATCTCTCCGGCGGGGCCGTCACGGCGCTCACGGCGAACGGCGCCGTGAACCTCGAGCCGCGCTGGTCGCCCGATGGCGGCCGAGTCGCATTCGTCTCGTCGAGCTACAACGGCCGGTGGCATGTCTTCGTGGCTCCCGTGACCGCGGGAGGTCTCGGAACGGCGCAGCGCCTCACGGAAGATCACGAGAGCGGGCTGCAACGCACCTACTACAGCCGCTGGGACCACTACCTTTCGCCTGCCTGGTCGCCGGACGGCCGGGAGTTGATCCTCGTCTCGAACCGCGGCCACATCCACGGCTCGGGCGGGATCTGGCGCATGCCGGCCGAGTCGGGCGGCGCCATGCGGGAGCTCCGCTACGAGGAAACGAACTGG
>DATGDT010000461.1:0-6948 GCA_035310725.1 Gemmatimonadales bacterium | reverse complement strand
GACGCGCACCCAACACACGCCGGCGGTCACGGCGTGCAGCGTCGCCTTCGGGGTCCGCGGAAGGCTAATGCCCCACGGTCCTCGGGCGCGCAGGTTCGCCATCACGGCGCCACGCACGCGCAGCACGTCGAGGACGTCGTCGAGCGGGCAACGGATCTCCATGTGCAGAAATATAGCCTGAAATTGCCCACCCGGTCACTGCGTGAGCCGAATGGGCAAAAAGACGCCACGGACAGTCATTCAGCGGCTCGCCGTCGTTGATCTGCTCCACTGGGCGAGACTCATCATCGCATCACAGATCTTTGATAGTGCCGCGAGACGCCGGTCATAGACGCCGGTCATAAGAGATCACGGCGGCACAAGACAGATCCGTTCCCTTTCGTGGTCCTAGCTATGAACGAAAAAAGCCCGCCTCATCGGCGGGCTTACCAAGTGGCCAGGGGCAGAATCGAACTGCCGACACGCGGATCTTCAGTCGTCACACGGAGCACCGCCCTATCGGCTCCATTGGCGAACAACAGACACTACGCGTTACCACATCAGCACTTCGGCCGCCGCACCGCGGCGGCCGAGGTGCTGTTGGACGCCACGAGTGTCCAATGTTCCGGGGGACAACGGGGGGACACACGCGCAGCGCCGAGGTGTTTGCGGATCAGAACGGCGCGACTGCAACCGGAACGGTCGAGTAGCCGAAGGTGCCGCGGCCGAGCTGGCCGTAGTCGTTGAAGCCCCAACAGAAGGCCGCCCCGGTGCTGGTGATCCCACAAGTGTGGAAGCCGCCCGCAGCGAGATCTCCGAAGCTCAAGCCCCCGGACAGGACGGAGGCGGACAGGACGGAGGCGGACCAGACGGATGGGCGGACGACACCGCGAGCCCGTCCCCGTCTGGTCCTGTTTGTTCGCCTCTAGCCGTCCCCCTACCGCCGGCGCGGGGCCGTGGGAATCATGAGGTGCGCATAGGGCGTCCCTTTCCACATCACCCACGGCCCGCCCGCGTTCGGGTCGGTGGGCAAGCCGTCGAGCGTTCTGGAATCCGGGAACACCATCATGACGTGCGGGGGGCCGTCGGCAACCCACTGATTTTCCGGCGTGGGTCCGCTGGCATAGGGGTCCACATTGCTCACGGGGAAATCACCCTGGAGCATGTAGCCCACGCCCACGCGCTCGATCTTCGGCGCCCGCTTGTTCGTAAGGGCGTCGACCAACTCAAACCACGGTGCGTCGAGGCACATCGGCGCGTCACCGGGGACAGCAGGATCGTCCGGCATGCAGGTCCACGCGTTGGAGCCACGGCGGAGCACGACATGCTTCCCGTCCACAACAGTCGCTCCCTGCGCCACGGCGGGCGGGGCGGCGCGCAGCGCGTTCAGGATTAGGGCGTCGGTCCCCTGCGCGGCGAGCACACCGGTGCCAGGGCCGATCAGGGCGGCGAGGATGTATAGCGAGCGCGGCATTGAACCTCCATGGTTGGAGCGATGACTAGACCGAACGGTCTAGTCGAGGTCGAAAAAAAATCTCATACTGGTGAAGCCACGCGGAAGTAGAAATCGAGCACGGCCTGCAGCGGGGCTGGGCTGCGCAGCAAGCGCGAGCGGAGCGCGGCGCCCTCCCAGCAGTTGACCAATATCTCGCCGAGCTGCCGTGGGTCGGTCTCGCGGGGCAGATCCCCCTGCCGCGCGGCCTCCGCCAGGCAGATCCCGATGCGGGATGCGATCGCGTGCAGGCAGCCTTCGATCTTGGCGCGGAACACCGGGCTGATGCCCGACAGCTCTTGCCCGAGCTGGCCCAAGAGGCAACCCAAGTAACCTTCCGAGGCGTAGCTCTCGCGTACCGCCTCGAAGAACCCGCGCACCCGATCCAGCGGAGGCCGGTAGGTGTCGGCGAGGATCGCGTCCAGTGCCGCGTGCACGGCATCCATGTAGCGGTCGATCACCTGGAGGGCGAAGTCTTCCTTGTTCTTGAAGTGGTGGTAGAACGAACCCTTGGGAACCTTCGTGGCATCGAGCAGATCCTGCACGCCCGTGTCGGCGTAGCCCCGCTTCAGCAAGAGATTGAGCCCCGCCTCAAGCAGACGGACCTTGGTCGCGTGAGCGACCTCTCCCTGTAGACCAATCGGTCTAGTCACACATCCAAGCTATGGCCTGTGGCCGGGGCGTCAAGATGGAGCAAAGACGGACGAGACGGGCGTCCCGCGCTAATCCCTCGGCAAGTTTCGCCGCTCAGCTCCGAGGCATGGCGGGGGCGCGTGGCGATGCAGCTCACCAGGCACAAGACGCGGAGCGTGTTCGACCGCGCTGCGCTAAGTGCTTGTCCTGCAAGTGGCCAGGGGCAGAATCGAACTGCCGACACGCGGATTTTCAGTCCGCTGCTCTACCAACTGAGCTACCTGGCCGCAATTAATGGAACGGGGATTATAGAACGAAGGCGCCCTGCCGCCAACCGCCCCCTCGCACCGCGGCGAGGGGGCGGCTCGCACACCTGACTACGGCCGGAACTCCACCAGCTGCATCGCCGTCGAGCTCGACCCATCGTCGCCGTTGAAGGTGACCGCCAGCGGCAGGCCGACGTTCGGGCTCACGCACATGTCCATCAGAATAGTCTGATTCTCGCGCCACACGCCGCGGGCCCCGCTCACGCCCGCCTGTGCACACTGGGACTCCACCTTGAACGACGTCGTCTTGCCGTTCTGGGTCGATGCCCACCCGTTGCCGATCTCCCACTGATGGCCGCCGAGCAGGATCATCCACACCGGGTTGAAGAGCGCCAAGCCCACCGGTCCCAGGCCGATCAGCTGCATCATCGGTACGCCCTCGTTCGGGCCCAGCGTGACCGTCGAGGAGTAGCTGTCGCTGCCGAGGTTGCCGGCCACCGAGAGCGTGAAGCGACCGCCGCCCGCCGGCCGCGCGTCGAAGGTGTAACTGCCCGACTTGTTCTCGGTGCCGTCGCGCTGCTGCACATTGTAGCGGAAGTGCTCGGTCCCCTTGAACCCGTACATCCCCCAGGTGAACGGTCCCGTCACCGGTCTACTGTAGAGTGCGGGTAAACTCCCGCCCCCCGAGGGTGGGGCCGGCGCGTTCGCCTGATTCAGCGGCTCGACCGCGGGCGGCGCACCACCGCCTCCGGTATTGGCCGGGCAGCTCCCCACGCAGTCTCCGACGCGGGCGGGGCCGCCGCTGAGGGTGCCCGTCGCCGAACCTTCGTCCGCCTGGGTGATCTTGAGCTTCCCGACCGCCGTTGTGACGCGCCGCAACACCCGCCCCGTGGCTGGGTCGCGGATCTCGCGGCCGGGACGGACGACGTTGTATTCGCCACCCACCCGGACGCCCGCGCCGGTGCCCACGTTGATCGTCACTTCGCCGCCTGACACGTCCGCCACCAACGCCTGGATCTGGACGACGTTTTCGGGGATCGTCGTAGAGGTCGCCACGAGCTGGCCCGTCAGGCTGTCCACCGCCGCACGGGTTGCTTCACCGATGATGGTATTGGCGAAGTTCGTGCTGCCCATATCGAGCCCGCCGCCCACCCCCGTCCCGCCGATCGCCAATCCGCCGACCATCGACACGCTGGAGCGCTTGGATTCGCCGTGACCCGTCGCCACACCCAGGATCTCGGCCGTCGTCGTGCTCACGATTCGCGCGTCGATCTGCACCACGGCCTTGGCGGATTTCTTGCCGAGTCCGCCAAGCCCGATGCCGCCGACCCGCGCTCCGATCCCGCCCACGCCGAGCTTCTTGTCGTCACGGCCGAATTGCGTGATGCTGCCGATGATGATCGCGTCGACGCCGAGGATCTTCGCCAGCTGCACGGCCGAGGACGGATCGGCCCGCCCGGACTGCTGGAAGTTCTGCTCCTGCAGCACCCGGTCGAGCTGCTTGCGCTCGATCACCGAGTAGGTGCCGTTGCGCACGAGATTGGTGACCAGCATGTCGGCGATCCCTTTGCCGATGTCCTGGTCGCTGCCGAACAGGTCGTACACGTACTGGTGAACGGTGGCGTAATCGAAATCCAACACAGCTACCCGCCGCTTGGCGGGAGCCTGCGCGGCGAGTGTCCCGCCACCCAACACGGCGGCCAGGACGAGCAACAGACAGCGCTTCATGACGACACCCCTTCGAGGATGAGAGCGCGACACGGACCCGGTGATTCTAGCGCGCAAGGCGCAAGTTTCAACTAGTTTTCCTCTTCATAATGTCCACCACCCGGTTCCCCAATCTGACCGTGCTCGATCACCCCCTGATCCGGCACAAGCTCGGGCTGTTGCGCGATCGCCGCACCACCACCAAGGACTTCAAGCAGCTCGTCAGCGAGATCGCGATGCTGATGGCGTACGAAGTCACCAAGGATCTGCCACTCGAACCGGTGGACATCGACACGCCGCTCGAGCGCATGCAGGCCGAGCGCGTCGCCGGCAAGAAGCTGGTGCTCGTGCCCATCCTGCGCGCGGGCCTCGGCATGGTCGAGGGGATCGCTCAACTCATCCCGTCGGCCCGCGTCGGGCACATCGGGATCTACCGCGAGCACGACACCCTGAAGCCGGTCGAGTACTACTTCAAGATTCCCCGCGACGGCACAGCCCGCGACTTCTTCATTCTCGACCCCATGCTCGCGACGGGCGGCTCCGCCGTCGATGCCGTCACCACCCTGAAGCGGGCCGGCGCGCAGCGCGTCCGTTTCCTTTGTCTGGTCGCCTGCCCCGAAGGCGTCCAGCGCATGCTGGCCGCCCACCCCGATGTGCTCGTCTACACGGCCGCGCTCGACCGCCAGCTCAACGACAAGGGTTATATCCTCCCCGGCCTTGGAGATGCAGGCGACAGGCTGTTCGGGACGAGGTGACTCTCCGCTCTCCTCCTCGCAACTGTTTTTCCCCATTCCGTGTCACAGGATTGAACGACTCCCGTACGGAGCAGCGTGGACGAATCTGAACTGATCTCCCGTGTCCGCGCGGGAGAGCCGGCGGCGGAACGTACGTTGTACGACGCGCATGTCGATCGCGTCTACCGCCTGGCATTCCGGCTCGCCGGGGACGACGAGCTGGCGCGGGATTTCACGCAGGAAACGTTCATCCGGGCGTTCGAGCGCATCGGCACGTTTCGCGGAGAATCCCGGCTCTCGACATGGTTGCACGCCATCGCGACCACCGTGTCGTTGAACGGGCTTCGGAAGGTGAAGCGGTTCCGGACGCGGGAGACGGCGCTCGAGGCGGCCGACGGGGTGGCCGGCGGCGTGCGGTCGGCCGAGCCCGATCTGAAGACCAGGCTGCGCGACGCCATCGACGCGCTGCCCGACAAGTACAGGACGGTAGTGGTGATGCACGACATGGAAGGCTACACGCACGAGGAGATCGCGGCCGCGCTGGACATGGAAGTCGGCACGTCGAAGGCCCAGTTGTCGCGGGCACGGGCCAAACTGCGCGAGTCGCTGGCGGATTTTGCGGGAGAGTGGGTCTCATGAACGACGATCGGTTCGAACAGCAGATCAACGAGGCGGTACGGGACTACCACCGGCCGCCCGAGACGCCGCGCGACGAGATGTGGGCCGCAATCGAGGCCGAGCGCCGGCGGCGACGCACCGCGCCACGCATCGTGGTGTTGCGGCCCGTCTGGCGCTGGGGAATCGGCATGGCCGCGGTTCTGGTGCTCGGGATCGCGATCGGGCGGCAGCTCCAGTCCGGGACGGGCGGAACACCGGCATCTACCGCAGCCGCCTCGAGCCGGCCGGGTGACGGCCTCGCCTATCAGCTGGCCGCCGCGCAGGTCCTCACCCGGGCCGAGATCGTGCTTACGAGCTTCCGCGCCGACGCCCGAGCCGGGGGGCGCACGGACTCGCAGTTTCTGGACCAGGCCCGCGACCTGCTCGGCTCGACCCGGCTGCTGCTCGACTCGCCGGCCGGGCAGGATCCGCGTCTCAAACCGCTGCTCGAGGACCTCGAAGTGATCCTCGCGCAGATCGCGGTGTTGTCCGCGTCGCGGGATACCGCCGACGTGGAGCTCATCAACCAGGGAATCGACCAACGAAGCGTGCTCACCCGGTTGCAGACCGCCTTCCCGGCGGGGTCTGCACCGGCGCGCGCACAAGGAGCGATTTGACGATGTCTGCGCTGTCCTTTCTACTGGCCGTTACGATGTCGACTCAGGATCCGGCGACCGCTGCCGCGCTGGACCGCGCCCAGGCCGCGCTGCCGAGGCTGGATGCTCAACTGCAGGCGGTGAGCGCCGCATTGAACTCGACCCGTCTCGAAGGACTCTCGAATCTCGATGCCCTGGGAGCGCAGCTCGGCAGGGTGTCCGCACTCGCGCACCTGTCGGCCTGGAGCGACCTCAACTCCCTTGCCCGGCTATCCGCACTCGCGGACCTGTCCCACCTGTCTGGTGGAGTGTGGGACCAGCAGGATCCCGGTGACTCGCTGTATCGCACCGCGCAGCGCCTGTTGAACCGTGGGCGCTATGCGGAGGCGGCGGACGCCTTCGCCCAGCTCATCAGGCGATACCCGCGGTCCGCATACACGGCCGACGCCTACTACTGGCAGGCATTCGCTCTGTACAAAACCAGCGATCCCGACAATTACAGGGCCGCCCGTGGTCTGCTGGAGTCACAGAAGTCCCGGTTCCCGCGGGCCGCGACGTCGCGTGACGCCGAAAGCCTCTACCTGAGGATCCAAGGGGTGCTCGCCCGTCAGGGCGATCCCGAAGCGGCCGAATCGGTGCGCGTCCGCGCCAACCCACCGGTGCCACCGGTGGCTCCTGTGCCTCCGACGGCACCCAACCCGCCGACACCGCCGAATGGCCGTCGGCATGTGACACAGACTGGCTGTCCGTCCGACGACCAGTACGACGTACAGCTGACGGCGCTCAACGCGCTGCTCCAGATGGACGCGGAGTCCGCCGTGCCGATTCTGAAGCGGGTGCTGGCGCGCCGCGATCCCTGCAGCGCCGAGTTGCGGCGTAAGGCC
>DATGDT010000460.1:0-6887 GCA_035310725.1 Gemmatimonadales bacterium | reverse complement strand
GCACCGCCCGAAGAGGTGGAGCGACTGCGCACCGCCCTGTGCGGTCCGCTGGGCGCCCTGGGCGACCGGCTCGTCTGGGCCGGATGGCTGCCGCTGCTTTCGACCGCGGGGGTGGCCGCCGTCGCCCTCGGTGCGCGCTGGTGGGCGGCCGCGGTCTTCCTCCTGGTCTACAACGCCGGGCACGTGGCATTGCGCTGGTGGGCGCTGCGCGCCGGATGGGCCGCGGGCACGGGCGTGGCCAGCGCGCTCCGTCACCCGGTGCTGCAGCGGCCGCTGGCGTTCATCGTGCCGGCCATGGCGTTCGCCGCCGGCGTCTGTCTGCCGCTCGCGGCGGGCTGGCTGGTGCGGCCGTTCCCGCTCGCCCTGGCGGTGGGCGGCGCCGCGGTGGCGACGGCCGGGGTGACCCTGCTGCGGTGGCTGCCGGGTCGCGTCAAATCGCTGTGGATCGGTCTCGCGGCGGTGGCGCTGGGCATGGTGGGGGGGTGGCTGTGGCGATGATCGAGCGGGAGGCCCGCATCGTGAATCCGCTCGGGCTGCACGCGCGGCCCGCGGCGGAGTTCGTGAAGACGGCGAGCCGATTCAAGAGCGCGATCCATGTGAGCAAGGACGGGCTCAGCGTCAACGGCAAGAGCATCATGGGGGTGATGATGCTCTCCGCCGAGCGCGGCTCGTCCATGAACATTCGGGCCGAAGGCGAGGACGCCGAGGTCGCGATGGAGGCGTTGCTGGCCCTCGTCGCCGCGGGATTCAACGAAATGCACCTGACGGGCTCGGACGCGGACCTCGAGGACGTCGACGATGACCCGAGCGAGGAGGTGCGTCCGTGAGCGGGCGGCTGCTGCGCGGCGTCGGGGTATCGCCCGGGATCGCCATCGGGCCGGCGCTGGTCGTCGCATCCTCGCTGCCGGACGTGCCGCACCGGGTGGTGCCGCGGTCGCAGGTGGGGAAGGAGGTCCGCCGGCTGCGCGCCGCCGTTCGCGACGTGCAGCGCCACGTGAGCGAGATCAAGGAGCGCGCGGCGCAGCGCGCCGGCCCCGACGAAGCCCGCATCTTCGACGCGCAGATCCTGATGCTCGAGGATGAGGACTTCGTTGGTGCGATCGAGGACCTGATTCGAGAGAATCACCTCACGGCGGAGAAGGCGTTCGAGTTCAAGGCCCTGGAGCAGCGCGATGCCTGGATGAGCGTCGGCAGCGCGCGCCTCAAGGATCGCATCGTGGATCTGAACGGCGTGATGATCCGCGTCGTCCGGCACCTCATGCACCTGGGCAACGAGGACCTGGAGGGGCTCACTCAGCCGTCCATCGTGGTGGCGCGTGAGGTCTACCCCGGTCTCACCGTACAGCTCGATCGCTCGCTCGTGATCGGGATCGCCAGCGAGGAAGGGACGCGCACCTCGCACGCCGCCATCCTGGCCCATTCGATGGGCATGCCGGCCGTGATGGGGATCATGGGCGCGCTGAGTCGCATCACGTCCGGCACCATGCTGCTGCTGGACGGGACGCGCGGCACGGTGCTGCTCGATCCCACGCCGGCGGAGCTCGCCGAGGCGAAGGCACTCGGCCTCCGCGACCAGGCGCGGGGGATCGAGCTCGAGCGCGGCGTGAGTCTCCCCGCCGTCACGACCGACGGCGTGCGCGTGGCGCTGCGCGGCAACGTGGACCTCCCCGAGGAGATCGACGCGGCGCGCGCCCACGGCGCCGAGGGCGTCGGCCTGCTGCGCACCGAGTTCTTCATTACGGGACATACGTCCCTGCCGAGCGAGGAGGAGCAGACCCGCTACTTCTCCAGGGCCGGCCGGGCGTTCCCCGGTCATCCGGTCGTGATCCGGAGCTACGACCTCGGCGGCGACAAGTTCCCGGCCGCCTTCCAGGCGCCGAATGAGGCCAACCCGTTCCTTGGCTGGCGCGCGATCCGCGTGTGCCTCGACCACCCGGACCTGTTTCGCGGGCAGATCCGCGCCGTGCTGCGCGCTGCGGCGGACGCGGACATCCACCTCATGATTCCCCTGGTGACGCGTCTGGCCGAAGTGCAACGCACCCGGGAGCTGGTGGCCGAGGAGGGCGGCCTGCTGGCGCGGGAGGGGGTGCGCGCGGCGGCCATGGTGCCTATCGGGGTGATGGTGGAAACGCCCGCTGCCGCGGTGCTCGCCGACCGGTTCGCCGCCGAAAGCGACTTCCTGAGCGTGGGGACCAACGATCTCACGCAATACACCCTGGTGGTGGACCGCGGCAACGCACGGCTGGCCGAGCGTTTCACTCCGCACGACCCGAGCGTGCTGCGCCTCCTCAAGCAGATCGCGGACGCGGCCTGCGCCGCGCGCAAGCCCGCCAGCGTGTGCGGCGAGATGGCCTCCGACCCGCTGTCGGCCTTCCTTCTGATCGGGCTGGGGTATGAGACGCTGTCGGTGGCGCCGCCCGCGTTGCCGCGCATCCGGTGGCTGGTGCGGCAGCTCAGCCGCGGGCGCGCCGCCGCGGCCGCGGCTGCCGCACTCGAAGCCCGCACCGAGGTCGAAGTGCTGGAGATCCTGCGAGCAGGCGTCGCCGCCTGCGGTGTGGATCCGTTGCTGCTCTGATGTGCACGGCCCGGTTGCCCGACGGTCGGGCCCGGGCTACACTTGAACCCTCGACGCTCCCCCAAGGCAAAGATGCCCTCCACTCGACACGTCTTCACATCCGAATCCGTCACCGAAGGTCATCCGGACAAGATCGCCGATCAGATCTCCGACGCGGTCCTGGATGCCATTCTGACCAACGATCCCACCGCGCGCGTGGCCTGCGAGACCCTCGTGACCACCGGGATGGCCGTGGTCGCCGGGGAGATCACGACGAGCTGCTACGTCCACATCCCCGACATCGTCCGCGGCATGATCCAGTCGATCGGCTACACCGACGCGAACTTCGGCTTCGACGCCCAGACCTGCGCGGTGCTCACGAGCATCGACCGGCAGTCCGGCGACATCGCGATGGGGGTGGACACGGGCGGGGCGGGCGACCAGGGGATGATGTTCGGCTACGCGACCAATGAGACCGAGTCGCTCATGCCGCTCCCCATCATGCTGGCGCACCGGCTGGCCGAGGAGCTGGCGGCGGCGCGCAAGCGCGGCGAGCTGCCGTGGCTCCGTCCCGATGGCAAGACCCAGGTCAGCGTGGTCTACGAGGGGGACCGCCCGGTCGGCATCGCCAAGGTGCTGGTCTCCACCCAGCACGCCGACAAGGTGGACAACGCCGAGCTGCGCACCGGGGTGATCGAGCACGTCGTGAAGCCGGTGCTGTCGCGCGAGGGATTCGAGGTTGCCCCCGCGGACGTGCTGGTCAATCCGACCGGCCGCTTCGTGGTCGGCGGGCCGCAGGGCGACGCGGGGCTCACGGGCAGGAAGATCATCGTGGACACCTACGGCGGCATGGCACGCCACGGCGGTGGAGCATTCAGCGGCAAGGATCCCTCCAAGGTGGACCGCTCGGCGACGTACGCGATGCGCTGGGTCGCGAAGAACATCGTAGCTGCGGGGCTGGCCCGTCGCTGCGAGTGCCAGGTGGCCTACGCCATCGGCGTGAAGGAGCCGGTGTCGGTGATGGTCGAGACGTTCGGCACCGGCACGGTCCCGGACGGGGCGCTCGAGGACGCGGTGCGCGAGGTGTTCGACCTTACGCCGGCCGGCATCATCACGGCGCTGCAGCTGCGCGCCCCGATCTACCGTCCCACCGCGACCTACGGCCACTTCGGCCGGCCGGTCCAGACCCGCCGCGTGGGCGACCGGGATGTGCAGTTCTTCGGGTGGGAACAGACCAATCGCGTGGAAGACCTGCGGCTCGCCGTGCAGCGATCCGCTCACTACCAGACCGCCAAGGTGAGGGCATGACCGCGACCGCTCCGCACGCCGCTTCCGATGTGAAAGATCTCTCGCTCGCCGACGCCGGCCGGCGCCGGACCGAGTGGGCCGAGCGCTCCATGCCGGTGCTGCGCCAGCTGCGCGAGCGGTTTGCGAAGGACAAGCCCCTCGCCGGCCGCCGGCTCTCGGCGTGCCTCCATGTCACCACGGAGACCGCCAACCTCGCCGTCACGCTCCAGGCGGGCGGGGCCGACGTGGCGTTGTGCGCTTCGAACCCGCTGTCCACGCAGGACGACGTCGCGGCTCATCTGGTGCGCGACCACGGGATCAAGGTCTACGCCATCAAGGGCGAGGACCACACGACCTACTACGAGCACATCCGGGCGGCGCTCGCGCACCGGGCCGACATCACCATGGACGACGGCGCCGACCTGGTGAGCGCGCTCCACATGGTGGCGCTCAACCGCCTCGACGACCTGGCCCCGCCGGTGCGTCGCTGGGTGGAGACGCTGTCGCCCGCCGACCGCAGCGCGCTGGTGCGCGGCGTCATCGGATCCACGGAGGAGACCACCACCGGCGTGATCCGCCTCAAGGCGATGGCCAAGGACGGCGTGCTGGCGTTTCCCGTGATCGCGGTGAACGACTCCGACACCAAGCACCTGTTCGACAACCGCTACGGGACGGGACAGTCGACGCTGGACGGCATCCTGCGCGCCACCAATCTCCTCATCGCGGGGAGCACGGTGGTAGTGGCGGGGTACGGATGGTGCGGGCGCGGCTTCGCGCAGCGGGCGCGTGGCGCGGGGGCCAACGTCATCGTCACCGAGATCGACCCCATGAAGGCGCTCGAAGCCCAGATGGACGGCTTCCGGGTAGCCACGATGGCCGAGGCGGCGCCGGTCGGGGACATCTTCGTGACGCTCACGGGCAACCTCCACGTGGTGCGGCTCGAGCATATGCGCCTCATGAAGGACGGCGCGGTGATAGCGAATTCCGGGCATTTCAACGTCGAGATCGACCTCGAGGGACTCGCCCGCGAGGCCCAGGGGCCGACCCCGCTGCGCGAAAACGTGGACGAGTGGCGGCTCGGTGCGAAGCGCATCTGCGTGCTGGCTGAGGGGCGGCTCGTGAACCTGGCCGCGGCCGAGGGGCACCCGGCGAGCGTGATGGACATGTCGTTCGCCAATCAGGCACTCGCAGCCGAGTACGTGGTGCAGCACGCCGCGGAGCTGACCAAGGACGTGCATCGCATTCCCGCCGCGATCGACCGGGAAATCGCCCGCCTGAAGCTGGCCGCCATGGGGATCGCGATCGACACCCTGACGCCCGAGCAGCAGCGCTATCTGGCCTCCTGGGACCAGGGGACCTGAGCAGGCTCGTGATCGAAGTTCGCGTCGCCCACCTCGGGCTCGACAAGACGAGCAATACGCCGGTCGTCATCCTGCAGGAGCAGAACGGCGAGCGGGTGCTGCCGATCTGGATCGGGCCGGCCGAGGCGAGCGCGATCGCGATGGAGCTGGCGGGGATGAAGTTCGCCCGGCCGCTCACCCACGACCTGCTCAAGCAGGTGATCGTCGGTCTGGGCGCCGACCTGCGCAAGGTGATCATCACCCGGGTGCAGGACAACACCTACTACGCCGAGCTGCACATTTATCGCGGCGACGCGATCATCAACATCGATGCGCGCCCCTCGGACTCGATCGCGGTGGCACTGCGCCTCAAGGCGCCGATCTTCACGAGCGAGGAGTTGCTCGAGAACACCGCCATCGACACCACCGAGCACCTGGGAGAGGGCGGTCCCCAGGCCCTCGACTCCGACGCGCTCAAGAACTACCTCCAGAATCTCGATCCTGAGGATTTCGGCAAGTTCACGCCGTAAGGCGACGGTCGGCGCGCTCCTCGCGCTGCTCGTCGCCGGTGTGCCGACCCTCGCGTCCCAGGGAGGGGCGGGGGGCGGCGCCGTGTCCGGCGTACTGCGGCGCGGTGGGCCGACCGGTATCCCGCTCGCTGGGCGCTGGGTCGTGCTGCACCAGGTCACGGCCGGGGGCGGCGGGCCCGTGGACTCGGTCCGGACCGACGCGGGCGGACACTGGCAGCTGCGAGCGCGCCAGGTGGACACGATGGCCATCTACATCGCCAGCGCGCTGCACGATGGACTCGCGTATTTCACGGCGCCGTTGCGCATTCAGGCCGGCAAGGCCGTAACGGCCGACCCCCTCGTGGTCTACGATACGACCTCGGGTGGCCCCGCGATCGCCCTGCAGCGCCGCCTCGTCACGATCGCCGGGGCGAGCAAGGACGGCTCGCGCGAGGTGCTCGAGCTGCTCGAGCTGGCGCTTGAGGGGCAGAAGACTCGCGTGGCAGCGGATACCGTGCGCCCCGTCTGGATGGTCGCGATTCCCGCCGCCGCCGTGCAGTTCGAAGTCCAGCAGGGCGATTTCTCTCCCGATGCGGTGACGCTGCGCGGCGACAGCGTGCTCCTCTTCGCGCCGGTGCAGCCGGGTCGCAGCCGCCAGCTGTCCTTCCGTTATGTGCTTCCGGCTTCGGCAGCCGGCACGGTCGCCATCCCGATCGATCAGCCCACGGCCGAGCTCGACTTGTTGCTCGAGGACACGGTGGCCGTTGTGAGCGCCCCAGGCCTCACCGGCGGGGGCGTGGAGCAGATCGAAACGCGCCGCTTCGCCGGCTATCGCGCCGACTCGCTTCCGGCCGGCGCACCCATTTCGATCGTATTCCCGGCGAAACAGTTCCGCACCGACCGCCTGCTGCCGCTCCTGGTCGTCGCGGTCGTCGCGGTCCTCGGCGTCGGATTGTGGGTCGCGCTGAAGCGGGAGCAGGGAGCAGGGAGCACAGAGCAGAAGCCTCGAGGCAAGAAGCGCGAACGCTGACCGGAGCAGACTGCTCCGTGCTCTCTGCTCCCTTGCACGAGTTCCGCCGCTGCTGTAGAGTGAGTCCGTAGTCCACATCGCGAACGGGGATCATGGAAGCCGGTGAGAGTCCGGCGCGGCCCCGCCACTGTAACGGGCATGGAAAGCCTCGCGTCACTGGGAAACCG
>DATGDT010000459.1:0-7419 GCA_035310725.1 Gemmatimonadales bacterium | reverse complement strand
GAGCGCCGACAGCGCGAAGGCGAGCGGTGCGAAGTGTTGCCGCACCAGGTAGCGGGAGAGGATGCGCACGGGGGGTTCGGCCATTATATTCGGAACTCCAAGCGGCTACAAGGGATGCGGCCTCCCGCCTCGCTCGTCTTTCTACTCCTCACGCTGCTCGTTCCCCCGGCTCGGGCTCAAGGCCCCGGCGCCGACACCGTGCGCGCCCCTGCGTTCCGGTTGGCGTATCGGTTCGAGCGCCTCGGGCCCGTGGCCGTGGCGGCGCTGGGGCCCGGCGGACGCCTCGGGGCGCACCTGCCGCCCGAGCTCGTGGCGGCCGCGTGGGCGGCCCGTGTCCGCGGCGGGTTGCCCGTCGGCGGGCTCGCGCTGGCCGGCACCGCGGCAGATACGGGGCTGGCCGCGCTCGCACGTCTCGCGCCGGGAGCGCAGCAGCCCACCGAGCCGCGCGTGTTCCAGGCGGCGGGCGCCACCGGGGTGCTCGGCCAGTTCGCGGCGCTGGGGATGGATTTGAGTCTGCGCTTCGAGTTGAAGGCCGACCAGTTCCGTAACCTGCGCTGCAATGCCGTCGAGCGTCAGCAGGCCATCTCGGGCTGCCGCGCCGGATTCCCCGCCATCACGCCCAATCCGCAGTATGCCATCCGCTCCGGCGGCGTCGTCGGGCAACGGCTCCATGTCAACGTGGACTTCGACAGTCAGCGCGAGTTCGACGCCAACAACAACCTGCAGGTGTGGTACGAAGGGCTCGAGGACGAGATCCTGCGACGTGTCGAAGCCGGCAACGTGTCCTTCCAGATCCCCGGGTCCCGCTTCATCAGCGCCGCCATCCCGGCGAACAATTTCGGCGTGCAGGCGGTGTCCCAGGTCGGCCCGCTGGAGGTCCGCGGCATCTACGCGCAACAGAAAGGCAACGTGGTCCGGGACCGGACCTACAACATCGGGGAGACCACCACCGAGCCGATCGACCGGCAGTTCCGCGACCTCGACTACGAGCAGGGACGCTTCTTCTTCGCCATCGACCCGGCGGCCGTGCCCGGCTATCCCGCGGTGGACATCCTCAATATCGCTCCCGCGGCGCTCCCCGACTCGCTGCGCGTTGTCGACCTCCACGTGTACCGCGTCCGCGCGCTCAACGCCGGCACCAACCAGAATATCGGCGGCATCCACGCCGTCGCCTGCGGTCCCGGAACCCGCGCGGTCGACTGCTCGATCGAGCGGGCCGGCCCGTTCGATTGGGAGCTGCTGGTGCAGGGGAGAGACTACTACGTGGACCAGAGCAGGGCGTGGATCGCCCTCGCGTCCCGGCTCGATCCCAACGACTACCTGGCGATTTCCTACATCCCGGAGGGGCAGGCGGCGTGCGGTCCCGGAAGCCGCTGCGTGGGCACCTTGCCGGTCGCGCGCAATCCGGACACGACCGTGGTGGACACGCTGCGCCTGGTCTACGACCCGCGCCCCGGGGTCACCGCGGCCTCTCCCTCGTTCCGCTTCGAGATCCGCTCTGCCTACCGGCTGGGCGGGCAGGATCTGGCGCGGAGCAGCGTGGCGCTCGATCTCGCCATCAATCAGCGGCAACGCCCCGACGGCTCGACCGACACGTATCTCGACATCCTGGGCCTCGCCCTCGCCAACGACTTCACCAGGCTCGACCAGTACAACCGGCTCTTCCCGCGCGACCGCGATCCCGGCCAGGGGGCGCCGCTGCGGGACTACTACGTCGTCTTCCCGCACCTGCAGCCGTTCGCCGACACGGCGAAACTGGTCGCGACCGAGCGCAACGACTCGCTGTATCGCACGCCGCGCCTCCTGCTCGCCCAGCAGGGGCCGCCCTCGGTGTTCACGCTCACGCTGCACGGCGACGCCTCGGCGGCCTCCGACCGCGGGACGCTGTCGCTCTCGAGCTTCCAGATCCGGGAGGGCAGCGAAAAGCTCTACCTCGGCAACCGGCAGCTGCAGCGCGACCAGGATTACACGATCGACTACACGGTCGGCCTGGTCACGTTCAAGAACCCGGACTCGCTCTTCGCCGGGAGTCAGGGGCTGGTGCGCGCGCAGTTCGAGGAGCGCGCGTCGTTCGCGGTCGCTCCCACGTCTATCTACGGCATGGCGGCCACCTACGATCTGGGTCAGGTGGGCCAGGTGCACCTGACGGGGTTGTTCCAGAAGGAGCAGACCATCTTCACCCGCCCGCAGCTGGGCTTCGAGCCGGCCTCCGGCTTCATCGGCGGTGTGAGCGCCAATCTGCGCTTCCAGCCGGAGTGGATCACCCGCGCGGTGAATCTCATCCCCGGCTCGAGGAGCGACGCGCCCTCGTTCCTCACCGTGTCCGGCGAGGTGGCGCTGTCCCGCCCCCGTCCCAATCCCCTCGGCCAGGCCTACCTCGAGGAGTTCGAAGCCCAGGCCGGCCGCTTCATCTCCCTGGACGAAAACGCGTGGCACTGGGGCAGCGTCCCCTCGTCCAGCCGTGGCGCCACGGCGTTCGGGATCCCGGCGGCCGGCTTCGACACGCTGGACGCCGTTCCGTTGACGTGGCAGTCGCTGCCCGTGGATTTCGACGGCCGGCTGGTGCAGTTCCTGCCCACGCAAATCGATCCGACCATCGTGCTGACCGGCCAGGTGCAATCGGCCGAGCCCGTGCTCTGGCTGATGCTCAAGCCGGACACCATGATGGGCCTCGCCGATTCGCGCACCGGGACTCCGAACTGGCGCCGGCCCGGTTCCGGCAACAATGCCAGGTCCACCACGCGCTGGCGCTCGATCACGCAAACGCTGTCCTCGACCGGCATCGACCTGTCGCGGACCGAGTACCTCGAGTTCTGGGTGTGGGAAGACAACCTGCGCAGCGCGAAGGGCAACCGGGCGGCGGTGCTGTTCGATTTCGGCTCGGTGTTCGAAGACGCCCTCGCGTTCGTGCCGGAAACGCTGAGCGTGAGCGCCGGCGACACGACGTACAGCGGTGTGCGGGTCGCGGGGGTGGGCCGGCTCGACACCGAGCGCGACCCGGTTACTCATTCGTGGAGCGCCTCGATCAACGACGAAGGCACCCTGAGCGACCGGGTGGTGGACGGGATATGGGACGCCACGACGCAGCAGCGGATCGACACGCTACCGCTGTGCAGCGCATCCGTGAACGGACAGATCCTGAGCCGGTTCTTCGGCGACCCGCGCTCGCGCTGCGGCCGCCACAACGGTGCGGTGGACACCGAGGACCAGGACGGCGACGGGCAGCTGGACGTGGCGGTCGGGGCCAAGACCCAGGAGGACTTCGTCCGCTTCGTGTTCCCGATCGGCGACGACCGGTACTTCGTGCGCGACGGCGGCATGGTCCAGTCCGCCGGTGGCGGTGCATCGGGGTGGCGGCTGTATCGCATCCCGTTCCGCACCGATACGCTGCAGGTGGGTTCGCCGAATCTGCGACAGGTGCAGGCGCTGCGGATCACGGTGCTGGCGCCGGAAACCGCCGCACCGGGGCAGCCCGACACCCAGATCGTCTTTGCCCTGTCGCGCGTGCGGCTCGTGGGCGCGACCTGGTTGAAGCGGGCCGAAACGCCGCTGGCCGGGGTAGGGGGCGACCGCGCCACCGGCCTGGGCGAGGTCGTCGCGTCGGTGGTGAGCACCGAGAATCACGACCTGGGTTACACGCCGCCCCCCGGCGTGGGGAACGAGGCGGCGCGCCAGGACCAGAGCTTTCAGGTGGGGGCGACGCAGATCAACGAACAGTCCCTGCGGCTGCTGGCGAAAGGCCTGCAGCTCGGTGAGCGCGCCGAAGCCTTCACCCGCTTCGGCGCCGAGGGTGACAAGAACTTCCTCAAGTACCGACAGCTCCGCGTGTGGGCGCGGGGGCGCGGACCGGGTTGGGAGGACGGGGACCTGGAGTTCTTTCTCAAGGTGGGGAAGGACGCCGAGAACTTCTACTTCTACCACACGCCGGCGCGCACCGCGTCGTGGGATCCCGAGGTGGTGGTGGAGCTGGATCGGTGGGTGGCGCTGCGCACGCGCATCCAGCAGGCCTGGCTGGCCGGGGACCCGCCGCACGTGTATCCGGGATGTCCCGCCCCCCCGCTCGTACCGGACGACACTGCCTACGTGATGTGCGATGGGGCCTACATCGCCCATGTGAAGGACCCGGGCGGCGCACCACCGAACCTGGCAGCCGTGCAGGAACTCGCCGCGGGGATCTGGCGCGTGGGCTCCGCGACGTTCATCGACCAGGCCGAAGTCTGGGTCGACGACATCCGCCTCTCCGACGTCGTCCAGAACGCCGGCACCGCGGCGGCGCTGAACATCGCCCTCACCGCTGCGAACCTCGCCGACGTGAGCCTCGACGTCTCGCGCCGGGACGGGAATTTCCGCCAGCTGGGCGAGGACCCGAGCTACCAGACGAATCAGGCGTACAGTCTCGTCACCACGCTCCATCTCGAGCGGCTGTTGCCCCCGCAGTGGGGGCTCGCCGCCCCGCTGCAGATGCGCTACGCCGCCATCGCCAACGAGCCCGTGTTCCTCGCCGGCACCGACCTGCGGGGCGATGCCCTGACCGGCCTGCGGACTCCTCTCTCGCGGGCGCGCAGTTTCGCCTTCTCGCTGCGGCGCGTGCGCCGCGCCTCGGGTGGGCCCGCCCGCTGGCTCGCCGACCCGTTGTCGCTCACGGCCGCCTACACGTCCGGCAACGACCGCTCCAGCCTCTCCGCGGCGACCGCGCGTAGCTTTGCGGTCACCATGGACTACGGCCTGCAGCCCAGGGGGGCGACGATTCCCGCGGCCCCCCGGTTCCTCGTCGCCCTGGTCCGCAAGCTGCCGCCCTTCATCGGCAAGAGCGGCTTCGCCGACGGCCTCGAACGGGCGCGCCTGCGGCTCAGCCCCACATCCATCCGGCTGCGCTCGACCCTGTCCGGCGGGGACGCGAGCCAGACCGTCTTCCGGATCCCGGTGGCCGATACCGGCGACCGCCATCTCCTCCCGGCGCGCTCGCTCACGCGCGTGTGGCGCAATTCCGCGTCGCTCGACCTGCTGCCGCTGTCCAACGTGCAGGTGCGCGGTGATCTGGCCTCCACCCGGGACCTGCGCGACTACGGAGACTCCTCCAGCATCGCGCGCGTCGCGCGGTTCGCCCGCAAGTCGCTGCTGGGCGTCGACGTCGGCATGGAGACCCAGCGGACCATCGGGACGTTCTACGGCATGACGCCGCGGTTCCTGCCCTGGCTCAGCCCCCGCGTATCGCTGGCTACGGGCTTCTCCCTCACCCGCGACGCCAACGGACGCACCCCGGTACGCACGTTCGGGGATTCCGGTGCGTTCCACCTGCCGACGGCGTTCAGCAACTCGCAGCGGGTCGAACTGGGGACGCAGCTGGATCTCGGCCGGCTGGGGCGCGGCATCTTCGGTGACTCATCGCCCATCTCCCGGGCCCTGGGAGCGCTCACGTCCCTCGACTTCGGGTTCAATCGCGACCGCACCTCGACCTACAGCAGTCTCGCGACGGCGCCTTCGCTCACCTACCAGCTGGGGCTCGTCGGGCTCGCCGCGCTTCGCACCCAGCGCGACGTTCCCGCCACGGGGGCGACGGACAACAACACCCGGCGCGCCGCCGGCACCGTGAGCCTGCCGCTGGGGTTTCGCGTGACGGGCCTCTACCAGCGGACCAGCGGGACCAACTGGCTGCTGCGTATCGGCGGCCAGGTTGCCACCACCACGTCCAGCCGCGAGTGGCCCTCGGGGAATGTCAGCTGGACGTTCTCTCCGCCGCGGACGACGATCGGGCGGGTGCTGTCCGGGCTCACGGCGCAGCTCAGCGTGCGGCGCCGGCAGACGCAAAACGAGCAACCCGGCTTCCGTGGCGGCGCACCGGCGATCAGCACCACGGATGAGCGGACCCTGGCGCCCGGGGTCACGGCATCGTGGGCGCACGGCATCCTGACCTCGTTCGACGGCACGCGGCTGCAGACCGAGCAGGTGACGGCCGGGAATACGTTTCGCAACACACGGACCCAGCAGAACGCCAGCATCGCGTTCGCCTGGCGTCCCCCGGCAGCGCTGGTGCGCCTCAAGACCGACGTCCGCACGACCGCGCGGTATTCTTACACGAGGAACGCCACGTGTCTGAAATCCCTCGGCCAGGCCACGTGCACGCCGTACGTGGACAGTCGGCAGACCAACGCCCAGCTGACGCTCGACACCAGCTTCCCACCATCCCTCAGCGCGGGGTTACAGATGGCCTACGTTCTCGACGATGAGCGGCAGATCAATCGCCGCATCGCGCAGCTCGTGCTCACGGCGTTCCTGCAGCTGAACACCAGCGTGGGGCAGGTCCGATGACCGGCGCCGCGCGTGTGTGCCTCGCCGCCGCGCTGGCGGGCGCGCTCCTGTCGGCGTGCGGCGCCCGGAGCAAGCCGCTCGTCCGCGAATTCGACGGGGCCCGCGCCTTCACCTACCTGGAGCAGCAGGTACGCTTCGGGCCCCGGATTCCGGGCACGCCCCCTCACGACTCGACCGGGGACTGGATCCTGGCTCGGCTGCGCGAGCGCGCCGATACCGTCATCGTGCAGGACATCCCGCACCATACCGCCGGCGGGCAGACGATCCACCTGCGCAATTTCCTGGCGCGGTTCCGCCCGGCTCAGCCCGAGCGCGTGCTCTACTTGGCTCACTGGGACACGCGCCCGCGCGCCGATCAGAGTGCGAACCTCGGCGCGCAGCGCTTGCCGGTCCCCGGGGCGAACGACGGGGCGTCCGGCGTCGCGGTGCTGCTCGGCGTCGCCGATGCCCTCAAGGCGCGGCCCCCGGCCGTGGGGGTGGATCTCCTGTTCGTGGACGGTGAGGACTATGGCGATTTCGCCGATACGAGCGCCGTCCTGATCGGCTCCCGCTGGTTCGCCGCCCACCAGCCGGATGGGTACCCGCCGCTCTTCGCCGTGTTGTTCGACATGGTGGGGGACAAGGACCTCCACCTCCCGTACGAGCAGAACTCTCAAGGCTTCGCCCCCGAGGTCGTGGACCGGGTGTGGAAAGTGGCGGATTCGCTCGGGTATGGAAGCGTGTTCGTGCAGCAACCGGGGGCTTCTCTGATCGACGATCACGTGGCCCTGCAGCACGCGAATATCCACGCGATCGACGTAGTGGACTTCAGTTACGGACCGAACAACGGGTACTGGCACACCACGGAAGACACGGTGGACAAGGTGAGTGCGAATTCGTTGCAGGTGGTGGGAGACGTAGCGGTGGCGGTAATTCGGTCAGTCGGACAGTGAAGGCAGCGAGTCACTCAGATGCGCAGGCGCTTAGCGGTTGTCAGTCGGCAGCTACTCAGAAAGAGCATTCACTGAGTGACTGGTGCCTGAGAACCGCTGTGCGCCTGAGCATCTGAGTGACTGTCTGTCCGTCTGATGTCGCGCCGGCGTCTTTCCGGTCCTCCCCGCGTTTTTTCGA
>DATGDT010000458.1:0-3623 GCA_035310725.1 Gemmatimonadales bacterium | reverse complement strand
TACGATCTCGCTTCGCGCCCCGCGCATCCCTGGTTGGGCGCCATCGGAGTCCGCTGGATGGCAGGCCCGCAAACGTCGCTCTGGATCAGAGCCACCGGCGAAGTGGTGTCTCCCTCGAAGCCGGGGCCGACCTCGTTCGGGCCCGACGGATCGCGCAGCACCGTGGACATCACCGCCGGTGTGACGTTGACGGCCAATTAGCCCGAGGCGAGGAAATCGGTGCACCTCGCGCGCATTCACCGGGACCCGGGCTTTCATGGCATGGCAAAGGCCCCGGAGCGACACTCCTTAAGGTGTCGCAAACGGATCGCGCCGGCCAGTGGTGAAGTCCCAGGCGGAAGTCCGTGTGTACTGCAGGATCGTCCGCCCGCCGATGGTGAAGGGTAGCTCGAGCCTCCGGTAGGCGAGCGTGTCGTCCGCGAACGCCGCGCCCAGTAGTCTCACTGCCAGGCGATCGAAGTTCGGATGTACGAGCCAATCGCACTCGGGGTACTCACTGTGATACGTCGTTTTCATGGCCATCACGTCGAGCACGGCGCTTGCCGGAATCCGTGCCCAGGTCCCGTTGCCGAAAAACTCCGTGCGCATGGCGGTCAGGTCGAAGGGCCGAGCTACGAATGCCACTTTCGCCAGTGGGCTCCACACGAGCCCGTGACCGCTCGGATTTGACCGTACGCCGACGTCTGCCGCGTTCGGAACGGCAGGGTTGTCCACGTCCCCAGCCCCAGCGTAGAACTCGAAGCCGGCTTGACTCAGGTCCAACCCGATCGGGTACAGCGGTCGATGGTCGATGGCGTCAGTAGCCAGCACCGCGGACTCCCCTGGGAGCAGAGGGTAGTCCGTCCCCCTTCCCGGAAGCTGATGGAACCAGTTCGCCCAAACCCCAAGCGGATCGAGGGCATAGGGCAGGTAGAGCGAGCAGGGGAAGTTGGGATAGTCGAACCCTGCGGCGAGGCCACTGCCTATGATCAGGCCATCGAGATAGATCGTGCTATCTGCGTTGTTGTACAGTCTCAGGTATCCCGAGAAAAGATACGTCTCGGAATTGGCTGCCTGGATCGGGTCCCCTTTGAACTCGCTGATGACCAGTCCGCGCCGCCGGCTCGCCACCAACCTGACCGGCATCCGCGCCGTCGTCGTAGCGGTGCTGAGTCCCACCCGAGCCACGAATCCCACCGCATCGTCGCCAGTCGGCAGTCGCGCCCGCTCCGTGTCCGTCAGCCACCGGACCGCATCCACCACGTACCGTCCGCCGGCGAGCTGATCGATCGCCAACGTACCGGAATCCGATCCCTGGAGCTGCTGCGGAGCGCTCGTGGTCGAGTCCGCGGGGGCCAGCGTCACCGCCACCCCCGGGATCCCGTTGGCCCAGCCGAGCGCGGTGGCGGTCGCCAGGTCCTCCGAATCGGCGCGGAACTCGAGGGTGACCGTGGTGGGGGGCACCCGGGGCGGGGACACCAGCTGGGTGTCGCCCAGGCACGCCGTCGGCCCGAGCGCGGCCAGAAGGCACACGCACCGGCGGACCGACCACCACGAGAGCATCAACGACGGGTGCGACATGCTGAACAACCTAGCCGGTGGGCGCCCCTTCGCCGGACCGGCCGGATCCGCTTCCTAGTGTCGCCGGGCCACTGACGCGTCGCGGACCGGCCGGAACTCCGAGGTCGCACGGTAATTCGGCCAATCGCGCGAGGTTGCCAACTCGAGCCCCAGGCGCTGGAGGGCCGTCATGTCCTGCGCCGCGCCTTGCAGGTTCCAGGTCGCCGCGTCGTACTCGTCCGCCGGCTGGTGATAGCGGTCCTGCCGGTACGCCGAGTCCGCCGCCTCGCCTGCCTTGGTGCCCCCGCTCAGCAGATCGACGCCGCTGTCGATGTACAGCATCGGGACGCCCCGTTTGGCCATGGGGAAGTGGTCGGAACGGAAGAAGTACCCCGCCTCCGGATGCGCGTCGCGCGCGATCACTCGCCCGCCGGACTTCAGGATGCGCTCCAGATGGTCCTCCAGCTCGCTCTGGCCGTAACCGACGACGAGCACGTCGCGCGCGGGGCCGGTGGGCGCGAGGGCATCCACGTTGAATCCCGCCACCGTGGTCTCCAGCGGATACACCGGATTCGCCGCGTAATACTCCGAGCCCAGCAGTCCCTTCTCCTCGGCGGTCCAGGCGGCGAAGACGATCGAGCGATCCGGGACCGGGCCGGCGGCGAAGACGCGCGCCAGCTCGAGCAGCGCCGCGACACCCGTCGCGTTGTCCACGGCGCCGTTGTAGATGCTGTCGCCGCGCGCGTCGGGCGCGCCGACGCCCAAATGATCCCAGTGAGCGCTGTAGAGGATCGTCTCGTCCGCGTGGGTACGGCCTGGGAGGCGGCCGAGGACGTTACGCGAGCGGATGGTGGCGCGGCGCACCGCGAAGCTCGCCGAGAAGGTGGCGTCGCCGAGCGGCACGGGACGGAAGTCGCGCGTCTGCGCCTGGCGCTTGAGCGCGTCGAAGTCCTGGCCCGCGGCTCGGAGCAACTCGACGGCCACATCGCGTTGAATCCAGCCCTCGAGCAGCGGATGCACCGCTGCGGGGTCGGCGCGCACGATGTCGAACATCGTATTGGTGTTCGAGTTCTTCACCGTCGGCCAGCCGTAGGAGGCGGGCGCGGTCTCGTGCACGACGAGCAGCCCCGCCATCCCCTGGCGCGCAGCCTCCTCGTACTTGTACGTCCAGCGGCCGTAGTAGGTCATCGCCTTGCCGCCGAAATCCCCCTGCCCGGACTCGAAGTCAGGGTCGTTGATCAGGACGATGCCCACCTTGCCGTGCAGGTCCATGCCCTTGAAGTCGTCCCAGTTGCGCTCCGGCGCCTTCACGCCGTAGCCGAGGAAGACGAGCGGGGCGTTCTCGATCGCGACGCGGTCCACGTTGCGCATGCTGGCGCGCACGGCGATCTGCTCGCCCTGTGTGAGGGGCTGTTGCCGGCCGCCGACGGTGAAGTGCAGATCGGGCGAGGCGACGATGTCGTACTGGTTGAGCGGCACCTCCTGGTACCAGCTGCCGTTCGGGCCTCCCGGCTGCACTCCCGCGGCGCGGAACTGCTCGGCGATGTAGGTGACCGCCTTCTCCTCACCGGGCGTCGCCGGCCCGCGTCCCAGGAACTCATTGGAGGCGAGCACGCGGACGTGCTGCGCCAGGCGCGCGGGATCGATCGCCTGCTGGGCAGCCAGCGCGGGGGTAGCGAGAAGCAGGATGGACAGGCCGACTCGCGGGAATCTCATGGCAGCTCCTTCGATTGAATCCGCACCGTAACTTCCGGCTGGCCGCGGGTCAACGGAACGACCTCCTCGCGACCGCCGGGCCAGCGCACCCAGAGCGCTGTGGGTTCTCCGGAACGCCCCAGGACCTGCACCGCGCCGTTCTGCGACCAGTACCCCGATCCGGCCTGGATCTCCCGTACGGGGCCTTCCTTCTCTCCGTAGCGCAGCCGCATCCGGGCGCCGATGGCGGTCGGGTTGGCGGGTGGCCCGATCAGCCGGACGCGGAGGCCGGGGACGGCGCCGGTATTATGGAACAGGCGGGTCGCGGCGCCGTTCTGGCTGACGGCGAGATCGAGTCGTCCGTCGCCGTCGTAGTCGGCGTACGCCGC
>DATGDT010000457.1:0-6741 GCA_035310725.1 Gemmatimonadales bacterium | reverse complement strand
ACCCGTTCGATCTGGAAGGCGCGGAGCAGCGCTTCGAGCGCACGGTCTCCAAGAACGGCGCCGCGCGTGCCGCCCTGTCGGCGGCGCTGCACGATCTCGTCGGCAAGCGCTTCGGGCAGCCGCTGTGGCGCCTGTGGGGCCTCGACCCCACCCGGGCCCCGCAGTCGTCGTTCACGATCGGGATCGACACGCCGGAGCGGGTGCGCCAGAAGGTGGCGGAGGCCGCGGAGTATCCGATCCTCAAGATCAAGCTCGGGACCGATCACGACGAAGACATTCTGCGGACGATCCGCGCCGAAACCGACAAGCCGATTCGCGTGGACGCCAATGCCGGCTGGTCGCGCGCGCAGGCCCTCGGCATGCTGCCCGTGTTGAAGTCGTACGGAGTGGAGCTGTTGGAGCAACCCCTCGTGCCCGACGACCTGGAGGGCATCGCGGCCGTGCGGCGCGCGTCCCCGGGCATTCCGGTCGTGGTGGACGAGAGCTGCATCGTCGCGACCGACATCCCGAAAGTGGCCGGCGCCGTGGACGGGATCAACATCAAGCTCGCCAAGTGCGGCGGCCTGCGGGAGGCGCTGCGCATGATCGCCACCGCGCGCGCCCACGGGCTGCTCGTCATGGTCGGGTGCATGATCGAGACCTCGATCGGCATCACCGCGGCCGCCCATTTCACCCCGCTGGTGGACGTGGCCGACCTGGACGGCGCCGCGCTCACCGCGGACGACCCGTTCACCGGCGCGTCGATCGCGCGCGGGCGGATCACCCTTCCCACGGGACCGGGGCTGGGCGTCGCGCGGCGATGACGCGGTTCGCCGACGTCCTGCTGCCGCTCCCCGTCTCCACACCCTACCGCTACGCCATCCCCGACGCGCTCGGCGGCCGGGCCGTCCCGGGCGCCCGCGTGGTCGTCCCGGTGCGCGGGCGGCGCGCGCTGGGCATCGTCACGGCCGAGACCGGCGAGCCGCCCGTCCAGGCGGCGCGCGATCTGCTGGACGTGCCCGACCGCGAGCCGGCGCTGTCGCCGGCCCTGCTGCGGCTGGGCGAGTGGCTCTCGAGCTACTACGGGTGCCCGACGGGTCTGGCGCTGCGGGCGCTGCTGCCGGGCGCGTTGTGGGGCGGCGCCGCCAGGCGGGCGGGCCGCGATCCGGCCGAGCGCTTCGAGCGCACGATCACCCTGGTCCGCGCGCTGCCGTCGCTGGTGGAGCGGGAGCGCGAGTTCTCGCGCGCGCCGAAGCGGCGCGTCGTGTACGAGACGCTCGAGGCCCTGGGAGGGTCGGCGCCGGTGCGTCACCTGGTGGAGCGCCTGAAGCTCGGGACCACGGTGCTGGAGGGGCTGGTCCGCCAGGGGTTGGCCCGGATCGACCGCGTGGCGGCGCCGCGCGATCCGTTCGCCGACCTGGCGGTCGCCCCGCCGCCCACGCTGACGCCCGATCAGCGGACCGTGGTGGCGCAGATCCTCGCGACGCCGGCCGACGTGCCGGTGCTCATCGAGGGCGTGACCGGATCCGGGAAGACGCTGGTCTATCTCGACGTCGTTCGGTCGGTCGTCGCCGCGGGCGGCGGCGCCATCCTCCTCGTCCCGGAGATCGCGCTCACCCCGCAGACGGTGGCGCGCGTGCGCGGCGTGTTCGGCGACCAGGTGGCGGTGCTGCATTCCGGACTGTCCGACGCCGAGCGGGCCGACGCGTGGCGGGCGCTGCGCGCGGGCACGAAGCGGGTGGCCGTCGGGGCGCGCTCGGCGGTGTTCGCGCCGGTGCAGCGGCTCGGGGCCATCGTGGTGGACGAGGAGCACGAGCCGAGCTACAAGCAGGGCACCGCGCCGCGCTACCACACCCGGGACGTCGCCCTGGTACGGGCCCGGCTCGAGGGGGCCCGCCTGATCCTGGGGAGCGCCACGCCGTCGCTCGAGACGCTGCATCGGGTGTCGACCGGCACGGTCCGGCGCTGCAGTCTGCCGCGGCGCGTGGATGACCGGCCGCTGCCGCCCGTCGAGCTGGTGGACCTGCGCAGCGCCGCGCGCGTTCCCGAAGCCGGAGCGGTGCCGTGGAGCGAGGCTCTCGACCGGGCCGTGCGCGACGCCCTGGACCGCCGGGAGCAGGTGATTCTGCTGCTCAACCGGCGCGGCTTCGCCTCGTTCCTGCAGTGCCCGTCCTGCGGCGACGTGCCCGGTTGCCCGCGCTGCGCCATCGCGCTCACGGTGCACGCCACCCCCGCCGCGCTGCGCTGTCACTACTGCGGACACGAGGAAGCGGTGCGGACCGAATGCGTCCGCTGCGGCGCGCCGACCCGGCGCATGCGCGGCATCGGCACGCAGCAGCTCGAGCACTTCGTGGGCTTGCGGTTCCCGGCCGCGCGCATCGCCCGCATGGATCTCGACACGACCAGCACGAAGTGGAGTCATCACCGGATCCTCGAGCGGGTCGCCCGGGGTGAGGTGGACGTGCTGCTCGGCACGCAGATGATCGCCAAGGGGCTCGACTTCCCACGGGTCACGGTGGTGGGGGTAGTGGATGCGGACACGGGGCTCCATCTGCCCGACTTCAGGGCGGCGGAGCGGACGTTCCAGCTGGTGGCGCAGGTCGCGGGCCGGGCGGGGCGCGGCCCGGCCGGGGGTCAGGTGATCGTGCAGACCCGGGCGCCGGACCACCATGCGTTGCGGGCGGCGGCCGCACACTCCGTCGAGGCGTTCGCCGCCGAGGAGCTGCCGCTGCGGATCGCGCCCAATCCCTCGTATCCCCCGCACGTGGGACTGGTCCGGTTCGTGGCGCTGGGACCCGTCGAGGAAGTGGCCGCGGCGCGAGCGAGCCGGGTGGCCGACTGGCTGCGGCGGGCCAGCTCGGGGCCTCTGGGGGGCGCGCTGACGGTGCTCGGCCCTGCGGCGTGTCCCATCCCGCGCCTCCACGAGCGGTGGCGCTGGCACGTGCTGGTGAAGTCGGCCGAGCCGCGGGCGTTGGGGCGGGTGATGCGGGCGTGGCGCGCCCAGGGTGGGGTGGCGCGCTCGATCGTCGCGGACCGGGATCCGGTGGCGCTGCTGTAGTTGGGGGGCGGCGGGGAGACCGGGCTTCCTGCGCCCGGTCTCCGTTGCCACCGGCTGCTTACTGGCTGAAGCCCCCGACCGCGGTACCGCACCCCACGCCCTGCACCCACAGGGTCTGGTTCCCGTCGATCTCCGGCGCCAGGTCCGAATCGGAAATGATGATCGCGGCGGTGAACGACTCGTCGTTACCGTCGCCCGCGCGATAGAAATCGGCGCGCAACACCACCGTCCCCGGACCGGTCGTGGCCGTCTTCAGGGCATCGGCACCCGTACACTTGAACCCCGTCGAGGCCAGGAGCTGCGCCGTATCCCAGCGCACGCCTTCACCCGTGGCGCATCCCGCGAGCGGTCCCTGTGCCACGGCGTCGACGCAGCGAAAGCCGCCGCCCGACTTCACATCGGTCTCGGTGGGCACCACGTTGCTCGCCGTCGCGGCGTCGAACGATCCGCCGCCGGTCAGGAACACGGTCCCTGTGGGGAAGCCGCTGACCGTCCCGTTGAAGCCAAAGCCGGTGCGAGCTCCGCCCTGCACACCGGCAGGGGCCGACGCGGGCGCCTGGAAGTCGGCGGCGGAGTATGATGGTGCGGTGGACTGCGTTGACCGGTCGCTGCAGGCCGCTCCAGCGATGCCGGCCAACACCAGCATCCCTGCCGTAATCGTCCTCATGGATCGTTCTCGCTTTCGTTGTCGATGTCGGTGCTGAGGGCCACACGGCCCGACTTCCCTGGCTGCGCTTCGAAGATTTCGTCGGCGATCAGTCCGTTTGCTTCCTGGGGTCCCCGAGTCGCCGCCACCTTACCGGACTCGGCGGACGTCAATACGATACGCAGCGTATCGTCTGGCGGGGAATGGGCGGGGTGTCATGGTCCGGTCCGGGCTCGATGGACTTGATACGCTACGCGTCGGAGCGTAATATGCCGGCGTGCCCCGCCGCCCCGCTCCCGTTCGCGCCGCCCCCGGCCGCCCTCGCAGCCAGCGAGCGCGGCGGGCCGTGCTGGACGCCGCGCGTGCCCTCTTCGAAGAAGGCGGGTATCCGGCCGCGACGGTGGAAGCCATCGCCGCCCGGTCCGGCGTGGCCAAGACCACCATTTATCGCCGCTGGGCCAACCGCGCCGCGCTCCTCGTGGACGTGCTGGTGGAGGAGGCTTCCACGGTGGCGCCGCCTCCAGCGCCCGGCGACCCGATCCGGGCGCTCCGTGCCGAGCTCCGTCGGATCGCGGTCGCGGCCAACGGCTTCAGCGGTCGGCTGCTCACGTCCCTCCTGGGGGAGGCGCAGCAGGACCGGGACGTGCGCACCGCCTTGCTGGACGGCCTGTTCTACCCGCGGCGGCAGGCCTCCGCCGAGGCCATCCGTCGAGCACAGGCCTCCGGCGCATTGCGATCGGACGTGCCGCCCGGTCTCGCGACCGACCTGATCTTCGGGCCGCTGTTCTTCCGGGTGTTCCTGCAGCACGAGCCGGTGACGAAGGCCTTCGTCGCGCGGGCGTTCAGGTACCTGCAGGAAGGGCTGCGCCGCACTCCTCGGCCGCGCTGATCCTCGTGGCGCCCGCGCCGTTGCCAGAAGCCTTTTCGCCCACGTAACTTTCGCCGCTGTTCGCTCTTTGGAGCCGGAGTGAGGCGTCCCGCCTTTCATTATCAGTTGCCCAGGTTCAGCGAGCCGCCGCTCTCCGAGGCGCCGGAGGCGCGGTTCGCGCCCGCGCCGGCCGACGGCGTGCTTCCCGACGGCTTCTTCTCGACGACGAACCTCCCCACCTACGTCAAGACGAACGGTGGCTGGATCCGTCCCGCGCTGCCGCGCATGGACTGCGTCATCGTGCGCCGGGCGGACGGCGCGCTGGTGACGACCGAGCCGCGGCGGGTGCCGCGCGGGGATTCCGTCGCGCTGGGCGCGTCCGAGGACGGCCGCGAAGGCATCTTCGTGCACGCCGAGGGGTTCCTCGGCGGGGCGCACAGCGCCAACGAGTTCCGCTTCATGCAGACCGAGGTGTCGCGCGAGAAGCCGGTGGACTACGGCGTGCTGGCGGAGCTGCTGGGCGACGAGCGGGCGCGCGGCGGCAATATCGTGTGGGTGGTCGGTCCGGCGCTGGTGCACGCCCGGGCGCGCGAGGACATGATCTGGTTCATCGAGCACGGCTACGTGGGCGCGATGCTGGGCGGCAACGCCGTCGCGGTGCACGACCTCGAGGCCGCCATCTTCGGCACGACGCTCGGGATGTCGAGCTCGGGCGAGGGCGTGAGCGGCGGCCACGCGCTGCACATGCGGGCGATCAACGCGATCCGCCGCGCCGGCTCGATCGCCGCCGCGGTGGAGCAGGGGATCGTCCAGGGCGGCATCATGCATGCGCTCGTCACCCGGCGCATCCCCTACGTACTGGCCGGCTCGATCCGCGACGACGGTCCGCTGCCCGAGGTGTTGAGCGACACACTGGCGGCGCAGGACGCGATGCGGGAGGTGACGGCCAAGGCCACCTTCGCGGTGTTCGTGGCGACCGCGCTGCACGCCATCGCGGTCGGCAACATGCTCCCGGCCTTCGTGGATGCCCCGGCGGCCGGGGACGTCCGCCCGCTCACGACGATCTGCGTGGACCAGACGGAGTTCGTGGTGAACAAGCTGCGCGACCGCGGCACGCATCAGGCGTTCGGAGTCGTCACCAACGCGCAGGACTTCATGCACGTCCTGCGGTTCTACGTGGAGCGATGGGAACAGGCCCGGAATCCGGCGCCGGCCCCGACAGCGCCCCCGCGCTAGGCGCCGCAGGGCGCCCCGGCCAGGGGCCCGGCTGGGCGAAGCTCGCCGCCGCGGTCGCGGCGCAGGTGCCGCCGCCGGAGATCGAGACCGTCTATCTCTTCCGGCCGATCAAGCGGGACGGCCGGGAGTGGGGCACGGCGGTCGTCACCCGGCGCCATCCCGAAGGCCGGCTCGTGGTCTACACCGCCCGCTACATGCTGGTGGTGCGCGGCAAGGAGAAAGGGCAGTCCCGGGTGGAGGTGAGCGAGGTCGCGCTGTCGCCCGCCGAGGTGGTGGCGCAGGTGATGGCGCAATCGGCGGAGCGCAGCGGCGAAGCGGAGCCGCCGCTGGCGCTGGGACCGGGCGTCTGGTATGAAGGTTGACGGCGCCGGGGCGCTCGCGAGCTTCCGCCGCTACCTGGCCGAGCGCAACCTGCCCGCCACGCAGCAGCGGCTCGCGGTGGCGGCGGTGGTGCTCGACGCGGCGGACCATCTCTCCGCCGAGGACGTGGCCGCGCGCGTGGCGCGGAGCGGCGTGACGATCGGCCTCGCCACGGTGTACCGCACGCTCGACCTGCTGGTGGCGAGCGGCCTCGTGGCACAGCGCGATTTCGGCGAAGGCTTCCGGCGCTTCGAGCCGGTGCCGCCCGGCCAGGCGCACGAGCACTGCATCTGCTCGGCGTGCGGCCGGGTGATGGAGTTCTCGAACGATCGCCTGGAGCGGATGATCGGGCTGCTCGCCGAAGAGGTGGAGTTCCGCCCCCACCATCACCGGCTGGAAGTCTTCGGCTTGTGCCGCGACTGCCAGCAATCCAACCCCCTAGCACGGACGAGGTGACGTGATCGACCCAGCGCAGTTCATGCCGACCAGGGCGTTCCTGACCAAGGGGGTGGGCCGGCACAAGGAGAAGCTCACGAGCTTCGAGATGGCGCTGCGCGACGCCCACCTGGCGAGCTTCAACCTGGTCCGCGTCAG
>DATGDT010000456.1:0-2837 GCA_035310725.1 Gemmatimonadales bacterium | reverse complement strand
TGGCCGGAGCCGCGAGCGCGGCCGAACCGACCGGCGGTGCGCCGAGCGCCGACGCCCGGAAGGTGACGATCAGCTCGTCCGCGGTATAGGCGGGCTGCGCCACGGTCGTTGCTGTCGGAGCGGGCACTGCAGCGATCGGTGAGAGGAATCCGCTCGTCGTCGTGATCGTTCCGCTGATCGTTCCGTTCGGCGTCGCGGTCGCACTGAACGCCGCGACGGAATAGGCCAGCCCGGCGACGGTTGCCGCGGCGGTGTGCGTTCCGGCGTGGAGCCCGAGCGTGCGGACGCCGCTCGCGTGTCCGGTGGAATCGGTGGCGCTCTGCGCCGGGCTCACGGTACCGCCACCGCCGGTCACCGACCAGCTCACCGTCGCCCCGCTCACCGGATTGTCGAATGCGTCGCGCACGTCCACGAGGTACGGGATCGGCAGGGCGGTCCCCGCTGGAGCGGTCTGTCCGTTGCCCCCCTGGACGGTGATGCGCGCCGGCGGTCCCGCACGGACGGTGAATGTGTCACTCGTGTCGGGAACGAGCCCGGCCGCGACCGCACGGAGCCGATACCCCACGCCGCGTTTGTCGAGGCGCAGATCGTTGAAAGTGGCGATGCCGGCGACGGCGAGCGCGGCAGTCGTGCCGGTGAGCGCGCCCCCGCCGGGATTGAAGCCGAGCGAGATTGTCACCGCACCGGTGTAGCCCGTTGCGGGATTGCCCAGCTGGTCGAGCGCCGTGACAGCCACGGCGGGCGCGATCGCTGCTCCGGCCGCCACGTCCGTGGGTTGCACCGTGAACGACAGCCGAGTGAACTGGCTCACCGGCACGACCTGGAACGGCGCGCTGGTGGACGAGGTCAATCCGCCGGCGGAGGCTACGAGCGTATAGCCGGTGCCGGCGGAATCGATGCGCAGATCGGGGAAGGTGGCCAGGCCGGCCACGGCGGCGGTCGTCGTCGTGCCGGAGAGGGTGCCGCTCGAGGGGTTGGCGCCGAGGGCGATCGTCACGCTGCCGCCGAAACCGGTCGCGGTGTTGCCGAAGGCGTCCCGCGCGCTCACCTGCACCGCCGGGGCGATCGCGCTGCCCTGGAACGGGCTGCTCGGCTGGACGATGAACGCCAGCTGCGCGGCGGCTCCGGCGGTCACGTCGAAGCTCGCGCTGGCGCCGCTCGCGGCGCCGGCCGCGGTCGCGGCGAGCGTGTAACCCGAGCCGCTCCTGTCGATCGTCAGGTCCGGGAATGTCGCCACCCCCAAGACGGCCGGGACGGTGACGCTCCCGCTCAGCGTGCCGCCACCGGGATTGACCTCGATCGCGAGCGTCACATCGCCGGTGAACGTGGTGAACGTGTTGCCCAGGCTGTCACGCGCCGTGACCTGCACGGCGGGAGCGAGCGCGCTGCCGGCGGTGACACCGGTCGGCTGCACGGTGAAGACGAGGCGCGGACCGCCCGCCGGTGTGATCTCGAACGGCGCGCTCGCCACGGCCGGCAGGTCGGCGCCGCCCGCCACCAGGGTGTAACCGTCGCCGGTCTTGTCGATCCAGAGGTCGGTGAATGTCGCGATACCGTTCACCGGCGTCGCCTGCGCCGTACCCGCGAGAGCGGCGCCGCTGGGATTCGTGCCCAGCGTGAGATCGATCGGTCCTGCGGCGGACGGAACCGTATTGCCGAACGCGTCCACGATCGCCACGCGAACCGCCGGCGTGATGATCGTGCCGGCGGCGGTCGCGGCGGGTTGCGTGATGAAGGCCAACGCCATGGGCGCGCCGGGATTCGCGGTCGCGGCGAACGACAGCGGGGATCCGGCCGCGCCTGACAATGTCGCCGTGGCCTGCTGGACGCCCGCCGTGGCGCCCAGCGACCAGGAGACCGACGAGCGGCCGGCGGCGTCGGTCGGTGCGGTGCCGGCTGAAAGGGACCCACCGGCCGAGGCACTCCAGGTCACGGGAGCGCCGCCGACCGGGTTTCCATACTGATCCTGGGCGATCACCACGAGCGAGTCGGCGAGGGCCGCACCGACCGTGCCGGTCTGTCCGTCCCCGCCAGCGCGCGCGATCATGCTCGCGGCGCCCGCGTGCGCGGCGGCGACGAATGTCACGGGGGATCCCGTGAGACCCGGGACGCTCGCGACCGCGCTGTCACGGTTCGTCCCCGCCGCCGTCCCGAGCGTCCAGGAGACCGCGGCGCGTCCGGCGGCATCGCTGGTCACGGAGGACGCCGAGAGGCTGCCGGAGCCCGCGGTCACCGTCCAGGTCACGCCCACGCCCGGGGACGAGTTGCCGAAGGCGTCTCGGACCGCCACGACGAGCGAATCAGCGAGTGACTGGCCGACCGTGCCGGTCTGCCGGTTGCCCGCGTCGAGCGAGAGGACGGCGGGCGCGGCGGGCGTGGCGGTTGCCGTGAACGTCGCGGCGTGCGACACCCGGGCGACGCTCGCCGTGACGGTGTCGGCGCTGGGGCCGGCGGCGTGACCGAGCGTCACGAGCACCGCGGCGCGACCAGCAGAGTCCGTGGTGACCGAGGCCGCGGAGACCGAAGCCCCGCCGGCCGTGACCCGCCACGAGACCGCGACCCCGGCGACGGGCGTTCCGTCGGCCGCGGTGACCAGCGCGACGAGCGGTTGCGGCAGCGGAGTGCCGACGGTGCCGGTTTGCGCGTTGCCGGCGAAGGACGCGATGGCGGCGGGGACGGGAATGGCGGGGCCGGACGTGTCCCGGCCGCACGTCGCGACGGCGACGGACAAGACGAGCAGGACGACGGCGGAGACGCGTGGCACCCTGGGACGGCCTGGGATTGCGACTAAAGAAGAAGACGGCAGCAAGCGGCGTGCCAGTTGGCCCCGAAGGATT
>DATGDT010000455.1:0-14764 GCA_035310725.1 Gemmatimonadales bacterium | reverse complement strand
GGCGTCTCCAGCCGGCGGGTCGTGCCGCGCAGCAGGTCGGGGCGTGAGCGCTTGGCGCGGCGCTGCAGGTTCTCGCTCTCGACCTCGTGCAGCCGGTCCCTGGTGCGCGACAGCTCGGCCTCGAGCTCGGCGATGCGGCCCAGCGCTTCCGCGAGGGCGTCGGCGGCCTCGGCCGCGGCGGCCGCTTCCACCGGCTGGCCGCCTGCCTGCTCCTGCACCTTGCGCGCGGTCGTGCCGGTGGACAGCACCTGCATCTCGCGCGCCCCGTCGCGGTAGACCGTCACGCCCTTGCAGTTCAGCTGGAAGGCCAGGCGGTAGATCTGCTCGACGTCCTCTTCGGTCGCCGCGTTGGGGAAGTTGCAGGTCTTGGAGATCGCCGAGTCGGTGTACTCCTGGAAGGCCGCCTGCATGCGGATGTGCCACTCCGGGGTGACGTCGTGCGCCGTCACGTAGACGCGCTGCACCGCCTCCGGCACCTCGGGGTAGTGGATGTGGCCGCTCTCCGCGATGCGCTGCATCAGCTCCTCGGAGTACCAGCCGTCGCGCCGGGCGCTGGCGACGAAGTCCTCGTTCAGGTCGGGCATCAGCACGCCGGCCTGGTTGCGCATGAACGCCACGGCGAACAGCGGCTCGATCCCCGAGCTGCACCCGGCGATGATCGAGATGGTGCCGGTGGGCGCCACCGTCGTGAGGTTGCAGTTGCGCAGGCGCCGCATCGGGCGGATGCGCTGCCCCGCCGCGTCGCGGGCGCAGGTCTGGTCGGGCCCCCAGATCGAGCGCTCCCACTCGGGGAACGGTCCGCGCGTCTCGGCCAGCTTCTCCGAGGCGACCTTCGATTCCTCGTCCACGAACTGCATCAGCCGGCGGCCCAGCGCCACGCCCTCGGCGGAGTTGTAGGGAATGCCCAGGCGGACCAGCAGGTCGGCCCACCCCATGATGCCGAGGCCGATGCGGCGGATGCGCTTGGCGAGGTCGTCGATCTCCGCGAGCGGGTACTTGTTGGCATCGATGACGTTGTCGAGGAAATGCGTGCAGAGGTGCACCGCGCCGCGCAGCCGCTCCCAGTCCACGTCGCCGTTCTTGACGAACAGCCCGACGTTGATCGAGCCCAGGTTGCACACGTCGTAGGAGAGCAGCGGCTGCTCGCCGCAGGGATTGGTCGCCTCGTAGCTCCCCAGGTGCGGCACCGGATTGTACTGGTTGGCGCGGTCGATGAAGAACACGCCGGGCTCCCCCGTCTTCCACGCGCCGTGCACGATCTTGCGGAATACGGTGCGCGCGTCGAGCTGGCCCACCGCCTTCCCGGTGCGCGGGTGGATCAGGTCGTAGGGCCGCCCCTGCTCCACGGCGGCCATGAAGGCGTCGGTGACCGCGACCGAAATGTTGAAATTGGTCACCTGCGTGAGGTCGTCCTTGCAGGTGATGAAGTCCATGATGTCGGGGTGGTCCACGCGCAGGATGCCCATGTTGGCGCCGCGGCGGGTGCCGCCCTGCTTCACGACGTCGGTGGAGGCGTCGTACAGCTTCATGAACGACACCGGGCCCGACGCCACGCCCATGGTGGAGCGGACCACGTCGTTCTGGGGCCGCAGCCGCGAGAACGCGAAGCCGGTGCCGCCGCCCGACTGGTGCACCAGCGCCATCGAGCGCAGCGTGTCGTAGATGCCGCTCTTGCCGTTGGAGAGCGCGTCGTCCACCGGCAACACGAAACAGGCCGACAGCTGCCCCAGCGGCCGGCCGGCGTTCATCAGGGTGGGCGAATTGGGCATCCACACGCGGGTGGCCATGAGGTCGAAGAACGTCTCGGCCACCGTCTCGACGGCCTTGGCGGACGCGCCGTAGGCGCGGTCGGGCGCGGCGATGGTGCGCGCCACCCGCCAGAACAGGTCCTCGGCGCGCTCGACCGGCTTGCCCTGGTCGTCCTTGACCAGGTAGCGGCGCTCCAGGACCGTCAGGGCATTGGCACTCAGGTCGAGAGTGCCCTTGGTGCGGGAAGCAGTCATGCGGCTCGTCCCCTTCGATCGGACGGTGGCAGGTCGGCGACCAATGCCCCGTTGCGCTCCCGATGGGAGCCGGGCACGGGACTGGTCCTGGCGTTGAAGTTAACTAGACGGCCGTGGACTTCTTGAAGACGCGGAAGGCCAAGGTAGGTACGCCTCCTCGCACGGGCAAGTTTTCGCGGGAATCCCCGGAAACCGGGCTTTCCACTCTTTCAACATCACAAACCTGCCTGCCGCAGCGGGAACTCACCGGCGCGGTGGCGCCGCGCCAGCTCCACGTAGTGCTGCCACGTCGTGCGGATCCGGTCGCGCAGCCCGTCGTCCACCGGCCGGACCACTTTCGCCGGCACGCCCGCCACCAGGGAGCCCGGGGGAACCACCATCCCTTCGCGCACCACCGCCCCCGCCGCCACCACGCTCCCGGCGCACACCACCACGCCGTTCAGCAGCACGCTCCCCATGCCGATGAGACAGTCGTCCTCCACCGTGCAGCCGTGCACGATCGCCCGGTGCCCCACGCCGACGCGGGCGCCGATCAGCGCCGGCCGCCCCTCGTCCACGTGCACGACGATCCCGTCCTGGAGGTTCGAGTCCTCGCCCACCACGATGCGGTCCATGTCGCCGCGCAGCACGGCCCCGTACCACACGCTGGCCCGCGGCCCCAGCGTGACGTCCCCCGTCACCCAGGCTCCGGGCGCGATGAACGCCTCCGGATCGATGTGAATCAGGGCCTCTGCGGCAGGACCTGCAGCTGCGTCCAGGCGTCGACTGCTTCGCCGTTCTTCTGCGCCGGGTTCCAGCGCAGTCCCTTGGCCAGATCGAGCGCGGCATTGGTGAAGGTGGTCACGTTGGAGCCCACGAACACCCGCGCCTCCAGGGTCTCGCCTTCCCGCGACACTTTCACCAGCAGAATCGCGAGCCGTGGGGTTTCCGTCGCATCCGGGGCGAGCAGCACGTAGGGCGCCGTGAGCGGCGCGGGTCGCGTGTCGAAGCACGCGTTGTCCTGGTTGTACGTCGGCCCGAACTGGTCGCACGACGACGCGGCGCCGCCGCCGGGAGGGGCCACCGTGTCGCCGACCAGCCTGGACCTCTGCAGGGTGACCGCGACGGTGGCGATGCTGCCGGGCGCCACCAGCACCGCTCGCTCGTAGGTGACGTACCCGGCCGCGCGCACCGCCAGCTTGTGCGTGCCGGGGGGCAGATCGAGCTGATTGCCGCGGACCGTCTGCCCGTCCATCGTGACGTGTGCGTCGGCCGGGAACGCGCCCTGCAGCACCAGCCGGCCGGGCGTCCCGGGCGTCACCGCCGGCCCCCCCGTCCCGCCCGGCCCCGCGGTCTTCACGGCGCTGTCGCCCATGCCTCCCGCCATCGAGTCCACGTGCGATCCGGGCCCGGAGTCTCCGGCGATCCGCAGCGAGTCGGCGCGCGCGAGCGCGGTCGTGTCGGCCGGGGCCTGCGCGAAGATCAGACCCTTTTTGTAGGCGAAGTAACCGCCGCCGCCCAGCACCGCGCCCATGGCGAGCAGCCAGATCAGCAGTCCGGCGGCGGCGGAGCGCGGCGGGCGACCTTCCGGCACCGGCGGCAGGCCGGCGCTGAAGCGCGGCAAGGGGGTGGTCGGAGCGGTGGAGAGCTTGGGAACGCCCCCACCCAGCGACGGCATGGCCCGCGTCTGGGCCGTGCTGATGCCGGTGGCGACGAACCCCGAGCCGCGCTCCAGCACCTCCACCATTTCGTCCGCCGTCTGGAAGCGCTCCGTCTGCAGCTTGGCCATCATCTTCCGGATCACCTCGAACAGCTCGCGCTGCTCGTCGGTTTCCAGCATCGGGACGGGCAGCTCCTCCATGATGTGCTTGTAGCCGATGGAGAAGGAATCCTCGCCGTCGTAGGGCACCAGGCCGGTGAGGCACTGGTAGGCCACCACGCCGAGCGAGTAGATGTCGCTGCGTCCGTCGAGCGGCTGGGCCCGCGCCTGCTCGGGACTCATGTAGTGCGGCGTGCCGATGGACATGCCGGTGCCGGTGAGCTTCGAGCTGGTGCCCGCCTTGGCGATCCCGAAATCGGTGAGGAGCGCCTGGCCGTGCTCGTCGAACATGATGTTGTCGGGCTTGATGTCGCGGTGCACGACCCCCGAGTTGTGCGCGTACGCGAGGGCGCGGCCTACCTGGATCAGGATCTGGCGGATTTCCATCGGCGGCAGCGCCCCGCGCGCGGCGAGCAGCGCCGACAGCGGCTTGCCGCGCAGGAACTTCATCACGAAGAAGATCACCCGCCCCGATTTGCCGACGCGGTAGATCGGAATGATGTTCGGGTGCTCGAGCTTGGCGGAGGTGCGCGCCTCGCGCTGGAAGCGCTCGACGAACTCCTTGTCGAAGGCGAGCGAGAACGGCAGGACCTTGATGGCAACGTCGCGGTCCAGCTGCTTCTCCTTGGCGCGGAACACGATCGCCATGCCCCCCCGCCCCAGCTCCTCCTTGATCTCGTATTCCTCTTCCAGCTCGGCGCGCACGAGATCGAGCTCGGACGCCTCCACGGCGTCGGCGTGCCCGGGCGACGGTTTCACGACGGCATCGAGCGGCAACGTCGCGGAGAGATCGGCGCCGCACGTCTTGCAGAACTTGAAGGACTCTTCGTTCTGGGCGCCGCAGTGGGGGCAGTAGATCACTCCATCACTTCTCCGGGGGGAACCGCGGAAACTTAGGGACCTGCGCGCGAACGTGTCAATTACGGCCCGGACACGACCTGCAGCGGCTCGCTGCGGCTCACGCGCCGGTCCGATCCCGGCATGCTCAAGGTGACGGTGAGGAGATAGCTCCCGGGGGCGACGTCACGCAGGCTGATGCCGCGGTGCACGCGGGTGACGGGTCCGTCGGCGGGCGAGTCGAACGCGAGCAGCACCGGCGGCCGGCGACCGCCGAACAGTCCGCCGATCCGGCCCAGCAGCGAGCCGCCGCCCTGCCGCTCAAGCCGCACTTCAGTATGGTAGGATTCCCCGGCCGCGAGTCCGTAGATCTCGTAGTACAGCTCCGCCACGCTCCCCGACGGATAGCGCCCCAGGGGATCGAGCAGCACCGTGTCGCGGGGCGGCAGCCACACGAGCCCGGCCCCCGCGCGGCCCACCACGACGTCGCTGGTCGCGAACGCGCGGCCGTCGAGCGCCGGCACCTCCAGTGTATCGCGCACCACCAGCTGCCCCGCCAGCCCGTCGGTGGACGTGACCAGCAGGCGGTAGCGGTAGCGTCCCGGAGCGAGCGGGAGACTCAGCCGGCCGCTCAGGAAGCTCGGCGCGCGCAGCACCGTCCGCGACGTGAAGACGCGCACCGTGTCGAGCCGGGCGATCAGGCTGTCGCGCGAGTCCGAGACGAGCAGCCGGAAGTGCAACGGGTAGAGCACGCCCTCGCCGCCCGGCTCGGGACCGAGCCGCTCGGCCGGGATGGCGAACACCACGTGCAGCGCCTGTCCGCCGGGAGGCCCGGCGGCGGCCGGCGCGTCGCCGCCCGCGGTGGACGGCGCCGGCTCGGAGGCCGCCGTGCCCGCCCCGGCGACGAAGTCGTGCACCACCACGTTCATCCGGACCGGGAAGCGCTGGGCGTAGGTGTCCGTCCTCGTGCCCGACGTGATCGTGCGCCGTCCCGCCGAGCGCTCGTCGGAGAGCGCCGTGCCGACCAGCGACCCGCCGCGCGCCACCCGCGCATAGGTGCCGCCGAACTGCTCCCGCGATGCGTAGAGGTCGATGACCTTCTGGTCCGGATGCCCCGCCGCCTGCACCGCGGCGCGGAAGCCCATCGCGTCCACCAGGCTCTCGACCAGCTTGAAGTCGGCGGCGTCGTCGCGCGCCACGAAATGGAAGACGACGTCGCCGCCCGGGCGATGGTACAGCCAGCTCTGGTTCGGCTGGATCTGCGTCAGGTCGGAGGGATAGGAGGCCCGCTCGTCCGGCTCACCGTGTCGCAGGTAGATGATGCCGCGGTCGTCGAACACCGCCTGCCCCGACCGGTACACCTCGGTGATGTCGTAGTGGCGATGCCGGCTCACCAGACGGAAGTTGCGCTCGGCATAGGACCAGCGGCGGTTGTGCTCGGCGAGCCGCTCGCCCATATCGCGGCCCTCGACGACGTCCCGGCGGTTCCAGAAGCGGCGCAGCCAGGCGGCGCGCGCGTCCGCATCGGGCTGCGCGTCGAACTCCTGCAGCTCCGCCGAGTCCGCCAGGTAGGAGACATCCTGGCGGTACATCGCCCGCGCCGGGGCGCTGGTCGCGACCCTGGCGCCCGCGTAGTAGCTCGAGCCCGCCGCCGCGGCCTGGTTCGCGAAGAACTGGGTGCGGGCGAGCTCGAACAGGCCGATGCCGGAGTCGCCGCCCACCGCGAGGTAGGCGTGGAACGCGGCGAGGCCCGAGTCCGCTTCCCCGACCTCCCGTTCCACCCGCCCGCGCACCAGCTGCACGGCCGGGTTGGTCCCCGCCGGCGACGCCGCCGCGAGCCGCACCGCCTCCAGCGCCACCTGGAGGCGCGGGTGGATGCGCTGCGTCAGCGCGGTCGTCGCGAGATCGATGGCCGCGAAGGCGAAGCTGGGATCCGCCTGCGTCGCGCGTGCGAAGGCGCGCGCCGCCTTGGAGAGGTAGTCGAGGCCGAGCTGCTGTTTCAGGTTCTCGATCGCGATCGCCGAGTGCTCGCCCTGCGCCAGCTCGGAGAGGCCGAGTCCGTACCAGGGATAGGGCCACTCGGGCCGCAGCTGGGAGGCCCACTCGAACTCACCCGCGGCGTCGTCGTAGTGCCCCTTCGCCTTGGCGAGCTCGCCCAACCGGTAGGCGATGAAGCCCAGCCGCAGGTGGATGACCGGGTTGTCGCGATCGCGCTTGGCGGTCTCGATGGTGGCCGCCTCGAGCTGGTGCAGCGCCAGCGAATCGGTCACGCCCGCGAGCGAGTCGCGCAGCCGCTCGATGGCGGCGCGCGCATCGGGCTCCTGGGCCGCCAGCGGAGCGGTGGCGAGCCCCACGCTGATCGCGGCAAGGACCAGCGCGGTGGGGAGGAGGGACGACCTCATGGGATATTCCATTATACAGCGGCCCCATGGGGGGGATTCATTACAGTTCGATGACGGCGAGGCGGCCGGGAGCCTGGAGCCTTGGCTTGAAGGCGCCAGCCCCGTCACGGTCGCTGTGACCGTGACGGGCAGCGTGATACGAAGGAAGAGTCAGGTCAGGCCTGCCGGCACTCGCTCCGGAAATCCTCTACGACCCCGACCACATCCCCGTTGGGAGTCACCGTAAAGTGCAGGACCTGGAGTCCGAGGAAGTTCGGCACCTGGCCCCGACCCAGCAGACGGACGATCACGTTTTCGGTACTTCCGAATTGGATGGTTTGGGTCACCGCAGTGAGGATCGAGTCCACCGAAAACTCGTAGCGCGCCCCGGTGATCTCGCCGGTGCCGTCGCCGTGTTCGAGAATCCGGCCGACGGTTGTCGTCCCGCCGAGCGGGTTGGTGCGCGTCTCGTAGCGGAGCTGGATCCATCCCTCGATGTCGACGAACTCACCGTTGCAGGGGTTCAGGACGCTCGTCACAAAGGAGGCCGGAGCGCTCGCCGGGGATACCGTCTGAAGGGCGAGCGCCGGTGCGACAGGAGAAGGTCGCTCCGCGCACCCGAGTGAAAGAGCGGCACCCACGGCAAGAGCGGAATACAGCGGATTGGTGGACATGGTGCACCTCCTGCGTTGTGCGGGACAACGCCCGCGTGCGACAAAGATCCTGCCCAAGGAACGAGCAGTTACACCTCGCGGCGCGCTTCACTCTCGCCGTTCATGGTCAATTGCGGGACAATTTCTTCATACTGGACGGCCTCTCGTCACGCGCGCGTGATCCGCCTCCCCGCCCTGGGTCCCCTGTGGCCCGGTTCCTCTGGTCACCGCGAACGGACGGCTCTATCCTAGGATCAGCCGCGCGAAGACCGCCCGTTGGAGAACACCGAGCGCCTCACTACCGCCCTCGCGGGCCGCTACGCCATCGAGCACGAGCTCGGTCACGGTGGGATGGCCACGGTCTATCTCGCTCGGGACTTGAAGTACGATCGACCGGTCGCCCTCAAGGTGCTGCGGCCCGAGCTCACCGCCGCGCTCGGCGCCGAGCGGTTCCTGCGCGAAGTCCGCATCAGCGCCCGGCTCGACCATCCTCACATCCTCACGCTCATCGATTCGGGCGAATCCGACGGATTCCTCTGGTACGTGCTCCCCTACGTCCACGGCGAGTCATTGCGCGAGGCGCTGAATCGCGAGCGGCAGCTCGAGCTCGGCCGGGCCCTGACCATCACGCGCCAGATCGCCGGCGCCCTCGACTACGCCCATCGGCAGGGGGTGATCCACCGCGACATCAAGCCGGAGAACATCCTGCTGCACGAAGGCGAGGCGATGCTGGCGGACTTCGGCATCGCGGTGGCGGTGCGGGAGGCGGGCGGGAACCGGTTGACCGAGTCGGGGCTGTCGCTGGGAACGCCGCAGTACATGAGCCCGGAGCAGGCGACGGGCGAGCGGGAACTGGACGCGCGCAGTGACGTCTACTCACTCGGCGCGGTGCTGTACGAGATGCTGACGGGCGAGCCGCCGCACACGGGCGCGACGATGCAGGCGGTGATCGCGAAGCTCTTGACCGAGCGACCGACGCGCGTGCGCACGGTGCGGGACACGGTCCCCGAAGGCGTGGACAACGCGGTGGCGAAGGCGCTGGCCAAGGTGCCCGCGGACCGGTTTCACGGGGCCGCCGAGTTCGCCGCGGCGTTGGACGTGCGCGGCGCGGTCGCACGAGCGACTCTGCCTCGATCGCTCAAATGGGCGCTCGGGACGGCGGGGCTCGTCATTGTCGGCGCCGTCATCATGATTCTCGCGCGTCCCAGGCAGCTGCTGATGCTCGGCGAGGTTACACCAATCACGTTCGAGCCCGGTCTCGAGATCGAGCCCTCGATCTCCCCTGATGGGAAGTTGGTGGCGTACGCCGCGGGCCCATTGTCCAGGACCATGGTTTACGTGCGCCGGTCAGGAAGCCGGCCCGTCGCACTCACCTCGGACTCAGGTCCACCGCAACGGCGCCCCCTGTGGTCACCCGACGGCGCTCGCATCCTGTTCGAGACAGATGAAGACCTCTTCCTCGTGAATTCGCTTGGCGGCGTGCCTCATATGATGGTGCATCGGGCGTGCTGCGCGGCGTGGTCCCCGGACGGTCGCCAAGTCGCCTATGTAGGGTCACCCCGGCGCCCGGGCAGCTTTGAGCGGCCCGAGTCGATCTTCGTGCGGCCGCCCGACGGCGGGGCGCCGCGCTTCGTCGCAGTGGTCTTCGACCCCCATTCCCTCGCCTGGTCACCCGATGGGAAGTGGCTCGCGCTCGTCTCGGGAAACGATCAATTCGCGGTGGGCACGGCGTTGTTCGGGAACACGGGGCCGAGCGCCATCGTCCTCGTTCCGCCCGCCGGCGGTGCGCCAGTGCCGGTCACCGACAACACCAAGCTGAACGTGAGTCCGGCGTGGGCCCCGGACAGTCGCCACCTCCTCTTCGTGTCCGACCGCGAGGGTGCGCGCGACGTGTACGCGGTGCGCCTCGGTAGCTCGGGCATGCCGGCCGGCCCCCCGGCGCGCATCACGACCGGACTGAACGCGCACTCGATCAGCATTTCCGCCGCCGCGGGGCGGCTCGCGTACTCGGTCTACACGTCGCGCGCGAACGTCTGGACAATCGCGATCCCCACCGACGGGCCGGTCTCGGTGGACCGCGCTACCCAAATCACCATGGGCAACCAGACCGTGGAGCAGATGACGCTCTCGCCGGACGGGCGCTGGCTCTACTTCGACTCCAACCGCTCCGGGAACGCGGACATCTACCGGATGCCCGTGGACGGGGGGGAGCCGGAGCAGCTCACCACGGACCCTGCCGACGATTTCGGACCGGACATTTCCCCCGACGGCCACTGGATGGCGCTGTATTCGACCCGCGCCGGCAATCGGGACATCTTCGTGATGCCCGTAGACGGCGGAGAAGCGCAGCACATAACGGACGACCCCGGGGAGGAGCGGTTTCCGGCCTGGTCGCCGGACGGGCGGTCCTTGTCCTACACACTCACCGGAGCCGATGCACGCGACGGACTGTACGTGATTTCACTGGACGCGAGCGGCCGCTGGGGGACGCCCCGGCAAGTCTGGAACAAAGCGAACCTGGGTCGGTGGTCCCCGGACGGGCGCGCCCTCCTCAGCGCCTGGACCGACGGCGTCTGGTTGATACCGGCCGCGGGCGGTCCGGCTCGGCGCGCCTCTCCACCTCCTGAGACCGTCAGCGACCGGGAGGCGCCGTGGGCGTACTGGTCACGGGACGGCCGGACGATCTACTGCAAGTCCCGCGACCGCGCGGGCCGGTCGTTGATCTGGGGAGTCGCCGCGACGGGGGAGCACCTCCACACGCTGGTGCGGTTCGACGACCCAGCAAGGCCCTCCTACTACACGTCATGGACGAGTGACGGCCGGCGCTTCTACTTCACCATCAACGACCGGCAAAGCGACATCTGGATCGCCGAGCTGAATGGCTTGAAGTGAGCAGGCGGAGCCACGCTAGTCGCGCGCCCGCTCGCGCAGAAAGGTCTCGATCCCCGCGGCGACGGCCCGGGCGTAGCGCCACTGCCCGTCCTCGCTGCGCAGCATGGCCTCCTGCTCAGGGATCATAATGAAGAGCCCCTCGGTCAAGGCCGCCGGCATCCACGTGGGCCGCACCAGCGCGTAGTCCCCCCGCCCCATCCCCAGATCGCGCACCCCGAGCTCGCGCACTAGCGCGCGATCGAGCGCGCGCGCCAGGTCGGCGCTGCGCGGCTGGAAGTAGTAGACGCTCGTGCCGTTGTTGACGAACGGATTCACGCCGTCGGGGAGCGCGTTGGCGTGGATCGAGACCAGCACGTCCGCGTTGCGCTGCTCGGCGAACCGGGTGCGCGGATAGAGATCCACCGGAGTCATGCCGGTGCGCGTGAGCAGCACCGTCGCGCCCGCGCGCGCGAGCAGCTGCTCCGCCTTCTGCGCCACGGCGAGCACCACCACGGGCTCCCACAGCCGCGTCGGGCCCGTGGCCCCGACGGGAGGATGACCCGGGTCGAGCACGATGGTTCGCCCGCGCAGGGGGCGACGCGGATCGATCGCGGGGGGCCGCCGCACCTCGAGCAGCAGGTCCCGGCCGTCGAAGCGGCTGCGGTAGCCCCACACGCGGCGCGACAGCTCGAGCGTGATCGTCAGCTCGTCCACCGATTCCTGGCGGTAGCTCATGCGGGTGACCAGCGGGTCGGTGCCGCCGTACTGCATCCAGTTCACGTCGGAGGCGCCGCCGTAGATCCGCAGCGTCAACGACCGGTCCCCCTCCTCCACCCGGTAGGGCAAGCGGGCCGGAAGCGGCACGCGCAGCGTCACCCATCCCGATTCCGGGTGCAGGCGGACCGAGCCCACCGTGCCGCCCGGCGGCGGTGTACCCGCCGGCAGCTCGTGCACGTCGGCGGCGTTCACCCAGGCTGCGGCACTGCGCGACAGGGCGAGACGTACCTCGCCGTTCAACCGCCCCCCGACCGCGGCCGTCGTCCCGGTCGGGAAGAACCACTGATACGTGCCCCCCGGCACCGCCTTCCCGACGGTGAGCGAATCGGTGGTGCCGCTGTGCGCCGTGTCGTCGTCCAGCACCACGACCGGTGGCCGGGCGGGATCGATGGTGGCGACGCTGAGCGGCCAGGTCGCCCGGACGGTGTCGGCGCCGACGGCGACTTCGAGCAGCGCGCTGCGATCCATCGGTGCGGCGGGGAGCCATCCCACATAGCGATCCGCCCGCGGAGGCAGATGGTAAGTGGCCGAGTCGGTGGCGAAGGCGCGGACTCCCCATTCGGGCTCGCCCGGCAGCGTGTCCGGCAGGAAGGGGACGACGGCGCCGGACATCGTGAACAGCCGCACCGCCGCACCGGGAGCGGCCCGCACCGCGAGGCGGATCCCTTCGCCCGCCGGCCAGCGCATCGTCCCGGCCGGTGTGAAGCTCGTGGTGTCGATCCAGGCGGCCCGGTCAACGGGTGGGTGGAAGCGGGGTGCGAGACGCAGGTGCGCGACGGCAGCTTGCGTGTCCGCCGCGACGGCGGCGACGAGCGTGATGTCGGCCGCCGTATCGTCGGGGAGCGGCACCCACGCGATCCACGCCCCGTTCGCCTGCACCGGGACCGCAGCACCGTTCACCGTGAGTGTCGCATCGCCGCGGCCGACGCTGCCGAACATGAAGGTGCTGTCCACGGCGGGCACGACGTCGGTCGGCGCGGGATACACGACGTCGATGCGGAGTGGACCGAGGGTCGGTGCCGGTGCGTGTGGCGCGATTCCTGCCCCGCCCGCGCGGCACGCGATGATTCCGAGAACCGGGAGCAGCGCGGTGCGTCGCATCGCGAGCGAAGCTACGGGGCGGCCTTCCAACGCGCCAATTTGCGCAATAGATTGGCATGTCATAACTTCTGCGCCCGAGGAGATGGGCCGCCCGTGACCACCTGTGCCTATTGCGGACGCGCCAACGAGCCGGGCGCACTGTTTTGCATGGACTGCGGCAAGCCCCTCTCCAGGGAGCCTGCCGCAGCCAAAAAGGCCGTCCCGACCCCTGTGCCCCAGGGGGAGGAGGGGTCGGCCGTCCAGTCCGCGGCGGCGGCCCAGGGCGGTCTCGGGGCCGCCCCCGCGGGGCGTGCGGAGGCGTCCTGCCCCTTCTGCGGCACGGCCATCGACGGAGTCCATCCCTATTGCCCGCATTGCGGGCGCCGGCTGTCGGCGCCCGGGTCGGGACCGGCGTGCGCGCGCTGCGGCTCGCCCGTCGGCTCCTCGGCCCGGTTCTGCGCCACCTGCGGCGCCACGATCGATGCCCCGGGCGGGGGGCTCGCCCGCCCGTCCGAGCGCCCGGCCCCCCGCACCGAGTTCCTGTTCCGCCTGCAGCTGCAGGACGAGGGCGGCCGCTCGCTGGAGAACTATGAGAGCCGGCGCCTCGAGACCACGATCGGCCGGGCGGAGGGGGACGTGCGCTTCCCCGACGATTCGTTCCTGTCCCCGCTGCACGCCAAGCTGTCGTGGGAAGACGACCGGCTGGTGGTGCGCGACATGGGCAGCCGCAACGGGACGTGGGTGTTTCTGGAGGAGCCCTATCGCCTCAGCGACGGCGACCTGCTGCTCATCGGATCGCAGGTGGTGCGGTTCCGGCGGCTCGGCTACCCCGGGCCCTACGCCCCCGAAGCGGACGCGACCAAGCGGATGGGCAGCCTCACGCCCGCGGCCGACATCGCATCGCTCACGCAGCTGCGCGCCGACGGCAGCACGCGCGACGTGATCCAGCTGTCGCCGGGCCGGGACGTGCAGATCGGCCGCGAGCAGGGGGACTGGGTGTTCCCCTACGATCCCTCGATGAGCGGCCAGCACGCGCTGATCCGCTCGGAGGACGCCGACTTCGTCGTGGTGGATGCGGGGAGCCGCAACGGCATCGCGGTGGCGGCGCGGGGCGCCATCCCGGTCAAGGACGGCTCGCGCATCCTGGTGGGCGACAAGCTGCTGCGTATCGAGATCCCGTGAAAATCTGCCCGGTGTGCTCTCGGGAGTACTCGGACGAGATCCGCTTCTGTCAGGACGACGGCACGACGCTGCGGGGCGCCGCGCCGGCGTCGAGTCTCGTGGGTCAGGTGATCGCCGACCGGTATCACGTGATCAAGAAGCTGGGCGAGGGGGGGATGGGGCAGGTCTATCTCGCCGAGCACGTGAAGATGGGACGCCGCAGCGCCATCAAGGTGATGAGCCCGGCGATGATCCACGACCCCGACGCCATCGCGCGCTTCAACCGCGAAGCGTCGAACGCGAGCCGGATCACGCACCCCAACGTCTGCGCCGTCTACGATTTCGGCGAGACGCCCGAAGGGCTGATCTACCTGGCGATGGAGTTCGTGGAGGGCGTGCCGCTCACCGACCTGATCGAGCAGGAGGGGGCGCTGCCGCTCGCGCGGGCGACGACGATCTTCAAGCAGACCGCCGACGCGCTGCAGGCCGCGCACGATCTGGGCATCGTGCACCGCGACCTGAAGCCCGACAACATCATGGTGGCGCGGGGGCGCGACGGGTCGGACGTCGTGAAGGTGGTGGACTTCGGGATCGCCAAGGCAGTGGGCGGCGACGAGACCGGGCAGAAGGTCACGAAGACCGGCCTGGTGGTGGGGACCCCCGAGTTCATGAGCCCGGAGCAGCTCTCGGGCGACAAGGTGGACGGCCGCAGCGACCTGTACGCGCTGGCGCTGGTCTACTTCCGGATGCTCACGGGGCAGCTGCCGTTCCAGGCCGACTCGGTGCAGGAGACGATGATCAAGCGCCTCACCGACGAGCCGGAGACGCTCGCGGCGGCGCGGCCCGACCTGCGTTTCCCCGACGGGCTGCAGCAGGTGCTCGACACGGCGCTGGCCCGTACGCCGGCGAACCGTTACCAGACGGTGGCGAAGTTCGCCGACGACGTGCTGGGGGTGGTGTCGCTGCGGCGCGGGACGCAGGGCGCGACGCCGGTGACGCGCGCCGAGATCGAGGCGAAGACGCAGGTCATCGACTCGCACGAGACGCGAGCGAGGAAGTCGGTTCCGCGGCCGGCGGCGAAGCGGCGCTCGTTCGTGCCGCTGTTCGTGGGACTCGTCGTGGTGCTGGGGCTGGGAGGCGGGGCGTGGGTGATGTTCGGCAGCCATGGGGCGCCGGAATCCCCGGCGGCGAACGATTCGACGC
>DATGDT010000454.1:0-3704 GCA_035310725.1 Gemmatimonadales bacterium | reverse complement strand
GAGCTTGAGCCCCTCGGCCGTGTTCGTGTGGTAGGGCCCCACCTGGGCGTGGGCCAGCCGCGCCAGCGGGATCTCCTCGGCGGTGTCGTGGAACAGCACGACCCGCAGTGAGTCACCCGGGAACTGCGTCCGGATCAGGTGCGTGAGCGCGAGCGCCACCTTCTTGGCCGGCGTGAAGCGATCCTCGCCGTACAGGATCATCGAGTGGGAGCAGTCGAGCATCAGCACCGTCGCCGACGAGCTGCGGTACTCGGCCTGGTGCACCTTCAGGTCCTCGTACTCGAGGTTGATCGGGACGCCCAGTCCCTCGCGCTCGATCGCCGAGGAGAGCGTCGCGTTCACGTCGAGGTTCAGCGTGTCGCCGTACTCGTACGCCTTGCTCGCCCCCTCCGTCTCGATGCCGGTGGCCAGGTGCTCGGTCTCGTGCGCCCCGAAGCTCGATTTCCCGATGCTCCCCAGCAGGTGCTTGAGCGTCTTGTAGCCGAGGAAGTCGATGGCCTTGTCGGTGAGGGAGAACTGCACCTGCTGCGCCGCCTCGCGCGCCATGCCGCCGGGGCCGAACATCGGCTGCTGCGCGCCGGGCATCTTGGGCGCCTCCGAGACGTTGAGGTAGCCCTCTTCCATGAGGCGCTGGACGATCTTGTCGAGCAGCTCGGCGAGCTGGCCCTCGAGCTCGGCGTCGCGCTGCGTGTCCCCGGTGGACTCCCCGCGCAGCACCTTCAGCATCTCCGGGGTGAGCTGCCCCGAGTCCATGAGGGCCTGGAGGATCGCCTGGCGCAGGGCGTCCATCGAGCGGTCGGCGTCGTCGCCGCCGAACTCGCCCCAGAAGGGGTGGTTGTAGGGACCGCCCGCGAAGCCCGACTGCAACAGGAAGTCGGCCAGCTGGTCGAGCAGGCCCTGAAGGTTGATCGTGTCGGCCAGCTCGGGGAGGTACTTCGCGTACGTCGTGGAGCGCATGCCGGAAGATGCTAATTTCCCGGCCATGACGGAAGCGGCGCCGGAGCGCACAGCAGGAGTAGGCCTCGGCGCCCTCGCCCACCGCAATTTCCGGCTGTTCCTCTTCGGTCAGGGCACCTCCCTCGTCGGCACCTGGATGCAATCGGTGGCGCTGGGGTGGCTGGTGCTCCAGCTCACCAACTCGCCCTTCGCCATCGGGCTGAACTCGGCGCTGCGTGCCCTGGGCGTGCTGCTGTTCACGCTGTACGCCGGCATCGTCGCCGACCGGGTGGACAAACGCCGGCTCGTCATCCTCACCCAGGCGCTCCAGATGGTCGAGGCCCTGGCCCTCGCCGTCCTGGTGTGGACGCACGTGGTCGCGGTGTGGCAGGTCATGGTCCTGGCGCTGTTCGTGGGCATCGTCAACGCGTTCGACATTCCCACGCGGCAGGCGTTCATGGTCGAGATGGTCGGGAAGGAAGACCTGATGAACGCCATCGCGTTGAACTCGTCGATGTTCAACGCGGCGCGGGTGGTGGGGCCCGCGGTCGGGGGCGCGTTGATCGGCCTGCTCGGCCTGGGAATGTGCTTCTTCCTCAACGGTGTGAGCTACATCGCGGTGATCGCCAGTCTGGCCGTGATGCGCCTCCCGCCGTTCCAGCCCCGGCCCGCGGTGGGCTCGGCCTGGAGCGGATTCCGCGAGGTGGTCGCGTTCCTGCGCAGCGACCGGCGCGTGAAGACGCTGGTGATCCAGACGGCGATCCTCAGCGTGTTCGGGTTCCCGTTCCTCGTCATGATGCCCGTGTTCGCCCGCGACGTGCTGCACGTGCAGGCGGCGGGCTACGGCGCGCTCACCGCGGCCGTGGGGGTCGGGGCGATGTTGGGCGCGCTGGCGATCGCCCTGAACAGCGGGCGCATCGTCCGCAAGGGTGCGCTGATGACCGTCGGCGGAACGTCGTTCGGGCTCCTGGTGGCGGTCTTCGCACTGTCGCGGGGCTTTGCGCTCTCGCTCGTCCTGCTCGCCCTCGCGGGGTGCGCGATGATCGTGAACAACGCGCTGACCAACACCATGCTGCAGACGCTCGTCCCCGATCAGCTGCGCGGCCGCGTGATGGGGTTCTACTCGTTCGTGTTCGTCGGTCTGTCACCGCTGGGGGCGTTCCTGGTGGGGGCGTTCGCGGAGCGTTACGGGGCACCCGTGGCCGTGGGGACGGGTGGCCTGATCTGTGCGCTCGCCGTCGCCACCGCGGCGTGGCGGCTGCCCGAGCTGCGGCGGTCCTGACTCCCCGAAGGGACGAAGGTCAGCGGTAGATCAGGGCGCAGGGTCCCGGGCCACCAGCGCCAGCCGGTCGCCGCCGGGGCTGACCGCGAGCCGAGTCACTTCGTGCAGGCCGAGGGCCGAGAGATCGGCGACGGGCACCCAGGGCCCTGCCGTGTGCGAATCCCACTGATACAGCGTCACGCCGTCGCTCGTGAGTACCAGCCCGCCGGGTGTCCAGGCGTGAAAGTCCGCGCCGCGGGGGAGCCGCACCAGGCGCCGGACCGCGTGACTCTCGCCGTCCACTTCCGCCAGCCACGACTCCGTCGAGTCCACGCGCTGCACGAAGGTGGCGGCGTGGTGGCCGGGGACGGACTGCGGCGAGCGGCCGATATCCCGGGCCACCGTGTCGGCGCGGTCGCCGCCGGCGTCGGCGAGTACGAGCGCGTTGGGAGTGCCAAGCACGAACAGGGCGAGGCTACGCTGCCCGGTCCAGGCGTGGTAGCCGACCGGCTTGAGCCGTTCGAGCAGCAGTGCCGGGTTGGTGCCGTCGGCATCGAAGCGCCAGAGGCGTTGGGTCGAGTCGCGCTCGACCCGGACGACCGAGATCCCGCCGCCCGGGATGGGCGTGGGTGAGTATTCGCTTTCGGGCGTCGTGATGATCGCGTGTGCCGAGCGCGTGGCGAAGTCGTAGCGCCACACGTCGGCCTGGGCGTCGGTGCCGATGCGCGTGTACAGCAGCCCCGAGCCATCAGGGAGGAAGGCCGGCTGGTTGTCGTAGCCCGCGCGGGCGGTGACGTTCACCGGTGTGCCGAGGGCCACGCGCCCGTCGCGTAACGTGAGATCGGCCAACCAGATATCAGTGCCAGGGGGGCCCTGTACGAGGCGCGGCGCCGGTGGCAGGAGCGCTGCGAGCAGCGCGAGAACCAGAGGGGCCGTGCGGAGCATAGGACGCAACGTACACCGTGAAGCGCTGTGGCGCGACGACCCGAGCCCCTGACGGACTTTCGGTATTGCTGCATCTTCTCACAATGTGATGACCGGAGTTGAGGGGCTCCGGGGCGCGCTCGCTGGCCGGTACGACATCGAGCGCGAGGTGGGGCACGGGGCGATGGCGACCGTGTACCTGGCGCGCGACCTGCGCTACAACCGGCGCGTCGCGGTGAAGGTGCTGAGCCGCGAGCTGGCCGCGGCGCTCGGCGCCGAGCGGTTCCTGCGCGAGATCGACATCCTCGCGCATCTCAATCATCCACACATCCTGCCGTTGCTCGACTCCGGTGACGCCGGGGGATTCCTGTTTTACGTGATGCCGTTCGTCGAAGGCGAATCGCTGCGCCACCGGCTGGAGCGGGAGACGCAGCTTCCGATAGCCGATGCGCTCGCGATCACGCGCGAGGTGGCGCTGGCGCTCGACTACGCGCACCGCCAGGGGTTCATCCATCGTGATGTGAAGCCCGAGAACATCCTGCTCTCCGACGGCCTGGCGCTGGTGGCCGACTTCGGCATCGCG
>DATGDT010000453.1:0-4476 GCA_035310725.1 Gemmatimonadales bacterium | reverse complement strand
CTTGACCACCAGCGCCCCCACGACCCGCGGCTGGCTGACGTACCGCTTCACGTCGGACGTCGCCGGAGCCACCGCGAACTTGTCGAGCGACATCCCGAACAGGTTGCCCTGCTTCTCGACCACCCCGATCACCCGGTAGGGGAGGTCGAACAGCTTCACTTCGCGGCCCAGCGGGTCCAGGCCCTCGAACAGGCGCTCGGCCAGCTCGTGGCCCACCACTACCACCGGGGCTCCCAGCGCCACCTCCTGTGGCGTGAACGGCCGGCCCCGCTCGATGGTGAGCGAGCGGATGGCGAAGTACGGCGCGGTCGCTGCCGTGACCGTCACCCCCGCGATCTGCCGTCCCTCGGCCGCGAGCGTCGTCCACGTGCTGGACTCCCACGCCGTGGTCACAGGCACCCGGAGCCCCGAGGCGACGGCCTCGGCATCCTCGTAGTAGATCCGCGGCCGGCGGCGCCACGCGCGCCACGTCGAGTCGGTCACGTTACCGAGCTGCACGTCGGGAAACTGGCGCAGCCGGAACGTGTTCACGCCCAGGATCGTCCCGGCGAACTTGTCGGTCATGTAGCGGTTCATCCCTTGCACCACCGACACGACGGCGATCAGGAACATCACGCCGATGAAGACGCCGATGATCGAGAAGGCGCTCTTCAGCTTCTGCGCGCGCAGCGTCTGGAACGCGAGGCGGATCGCCTCGAAGAAGGGCATGGCTACAAACTACGGGGACGCGGGACGCGGGACGAGTCCACTCGTCTCCATCCCCACTCGTCCCTCGTCCCCCGTCCCTCGTCCCTTATCATCGCAGCAGCGTCGGGATCTGCGTGGCGATCGTGTAGATCCCGAGCCCCGCCATGACCGCCGCGACGACGGCGCCGGCGGCCGTCAGGGCAGGGGGATGCCGGTAGCCGTTCAACAGCGCGGGCCGGCGGGACGCGATCAGCATGGCGCCCAGGCTCACCGGCAGGATGAGGCCGTTCAGGGCACCGACGAGGATGAGCACCCGCACGGGACGACCCACGAGGAGGAATATCACGGCCGAGACGGCGATGAACCCGATGGTGAGCGCGGTGCGGTGCCGTTCCCAGCCGGGACGCAGTGTACGGATGAACGACACGGAGGTGTAGGCGGAGCCCACGACCGAGGTGATGGCGGCCGCCCACATCACCGCCCCGAACAGCCGGTAGCCGACGGGGCCGGCGGCGAGACCGAACACGGAGGCCGGTGGATTGGCCGGGTCGAGGGCGCGGCCCTGCGACACGACGCCCAGCGCCGCGAGGAACAGGAGCAGCCGCATCAGCGTGGCCACGCCGATCCCGAGACCCGCCGAGCGCGTGGCCTCGCCGACCGCTCCGGGGCCGGCGATCCCGGCATCGAGCAGCCGGTGAGCGCCGGCGAACGTGATGTACCCGCCGACCGTGCCGCCGACGATCGTCACGATCGCGAGCACGTCGAGCCGGGCGGGGAGCACTGTCCGGTACGCGGCCTCACCGAGCGGCGGGTGCGAGGCGACGGCGACGTAGCCCGCGAGCGCGATCATCACGACACCCATTGCCTGGGCGAAGCGGTCCATGGCGCGGCCCGCCTCCCGCGAGACGAACAACCCGATCGCGAGCCCGGCGCTGACCGTGGCGCCGGTCTTCACCGGCATGTCGAGCAGCGCCGAGAGACCCAACCCCGAGCCCGCGATGTTGCCGATGTTGAAGGCGAGCCCGCCCAGCGCCACGAGCACACTGAGTGCGGCCCCGAGGCCGCGCAGCACGCCGTCGGCGACCACTGGCGCCGGCGCGCGGGCGGCCACGAGCACGCGCCAGATGTTGAGCTGAGCCCCGAGGTCGATCAGCACCGAGGCGAGGATTGCGAAGCCGAAGCTCGCGCCGAGCTGGGCGGTGAAGACGACGGTCTGGGTGAGGAAGCCCGGCCCGATGGCCGAGGTCGCCATCAGGAAAGCAGCGCCGAGCAGGATGCGGATTCTCGGTGCGGGTGTTACCCGTCCCTCGTCCCCCGTCCCCCGTCCCTTATTCGTATCTCAGCGCTTCCACCGGATCGAGCCTCGAGGCCCGGTTCGCGGGATAGAGCCCGAACACGATCCCCGTCAGCGCCGCCGCCACCAGCGCCGCCGCGATCGAGCCGAGCGGCACGTGCGCGGGAATCGGGGTGGCGACCGAGAGCAGCAGGGCGACGAGCCCGCCGCCGATCATGCCGACGATCCCGCCCACCAGGGTCAGCGTGGCCGCCTCCACCAGGAACTGCCACAGGATGGCACGGCGCGTGGCGCCCAGCGCCTTGCGCACGCCGATCTCGCGGGTGCGCTCGGTCACGGAGATCATCATGATGGCGACCACGCCGATCCCGCCCACCATGAGCCCGACGCCCGACAGCGCGAACATCACGAAGCGCACGATCGCCGTCGTGCTGTTCACGCTCTCGAGGATCTTCTCCTGGCTCACGACCGCGAAGTTGTTGTCCTGCCCCGGCCGCAGGCCGCGCCGCAGCCGCATCGCTTCGGTGACGTCTTCCATCGCCGTGGCCGTCGTCGCCGCATCGGTGGGGCCCACCAGGACGTCCATCCAGCCGCGCCAGTAGTTCACGTACTTCACGAGGGCGCCATGCGGGATCACGACCTCCGGCGACGGCTGGCCGCCGAACAGCTGCGGCGGCGGATTGAACACGCCGATCACGGTGTAGGGCACGCCCTGGATCTTGATGCGGCGGCCGATCGGGTCGATCTGGTCGAACAACAGCTCGGCCATCTTCTGATTGACCACGACGACGGTGCTCGCGGCGCCGTCTTCCACCTCGGTGAAGGAGCGCCCCGGCGAGACATCCCCGCCCGCGACGTTGGGCCAGGCGGCGCTGCGCCCGTGGATCTGGACGTTCCGCTGGGTCTTCGCGCCGAAGACCACGTCTCCCTGTCCGCTTTCGTCGAGGGCGGTCCACGCCACGGAGGGGAGGGCCGCGATCGCTGTGGCGTCCTCGATCGAGATCGGCGGGTTGCGCCGCCACGGACTCATCTCGTCCGAGCCGTCGGAGATGTTCACGCCGCCCTGGAAGAACCGCCCCACCCAGAACGTCTTGGGGCCGGACTGCTCCAGCATGTCGGCGATGCCCTTGTTGAACCCGGAGATCACGGCGCCGATGACCATTACCACCATTACGCCGATGGCGACGCCCAGGATGGTGAGGGCGGCGCGCACCTTGTGGGCGCGCAGCGAAGTCAGCGCGATGCTGGCGCCTTCGAGCAGAGGGGTCATGGAGTCACTCCTGGCGCAGCGCCACGATCGGGTCGAGCCGGGCCGCGCGGCTGGCCGGATACACGCCGGCCGCGATGCCGACGCCGCCGCCCAGCACGACGCCGAGCAGGATTGAGATCGGCGACACCGTGGCCGGCAGCGGGGTCGCGACGTTGAGGAGCACCGAGAGGAATACGCCCGCGGCGATCCCCAGACTGGCCCCGACCACCGCGATCGTCACCGATTCGGCGAGGAACTGCCGCAGGATGTCGCGGCGCCGCGCGCCCAGCGACTTGCGGATCCCGATCTCACGTGTGCGCTCGGCGACCGCCATCAGCATGATGTTCATGATGACGATGCCGCCCACGATCAGGGCGATCCCCACGAGCCCCGGCCCGACGGCGTAGAGGATGCGGCTGAGCTTGTTCCAGAACGTCAGCACCCCCTCCGACGTCTCCATGACGAAATTGTCGTCCTGGCGCGGGCGCAGGTGGCGGCGGGCGCGCATCATCGCCTCCGCCTGGTTCATCGCCTCGCGCATTTCGTCGGGCGAGTTCGACTTGACGATGAGAGCGTCCACCACCCCGGGCGGGTTCACTTCCCGCTGAATCGGCGACAGGGCGGGGGCCACCACGAACTTGTCGAGCGAGATGCCGAGGAGGTTGCCCTGCCGCTCCACCACGCCGATCACCCGGTAGGGGATGCCGTGGATGCGGACGGAGCGGTCGATCGGATTGGCGCCCGCGAACAGCTTCTCGGCCAGATCGTGACCCAGGACCACTACCGTGGCGCCCGCCTTCGACTCCTGGGCGCTGAACGGCCGGCCCTGCTCGATCTTCAAATTCATGATGTCGAAGTAGCGCTCGGTGGCTCCCTCGAGCGTGATGTCCTTCGCGATCTTGCCGTTGTACTCAACGGGCCCGCGGTCTTCCGAATACCACGACGTGATCACCGGCACGGTGAGCCCGGCCGCCACTGCCTCGGCGTCCGCGAACTTGATGCGGGGCCGGCGCCGCCAGGCGCGCCAGGTGGAATCGTTGACGTCGAAATTGACGTTCGGCGAGCGCCGCAGGTGGAAGGTGTTCACCCCCACGAGCGTGCCGGCGAACTTGTCGGTCATGTACGTGTTCATCCCGTTCACGATCGACCACGCGCCGATGAGGAACGTGACGCCGATGAACACCCCGATCAGCGCGAAGCCGCTCTTGAGCTTCTGCGCGACGATCTGCCGGAAGGCGAGCCGGAT
>DATGDT010000452.1:0-9660 GCA_035310725.1 Gemmatimonadales bacterium | reverse complement strand
GTTCAGTGCCGCCACTCCGGCGTTGAACGCCGGCACCCAGAGCGCGTTGCGCCGGAACAACCAGATGTCGTCCTTGCAGGCCGGAAAGAGCGCCTCGGCCCTGTCGAAGGCCGAGTCCGCACCGTAGGCGTCGTTCTGGATCACGTAGTAGCGACCCAGGTAGTACCAAGCGGCTGGATTCTTGTCCTGCCCCCCGGAGGTGAGCGCCTGCGTGAGCGACCGGTTCGCGTCGCTCAGGTCCTTTTTCTTCTGGTCGTCGAACCGGGTCTCGGCGGCGTTCTTGAGGTACAGCACGGCGCTGTTGACGAGATAGTGCCCGGGTTTCAGGTCGCACTTCGGCTTCACCCACTGCCCCTGCCCCGCCAGCGCGGACGCCAACACGACGCTGCCGAGCATCAGGCCGATGAGCTGCTTTCGCATGACGGAATCACTCCTTGGAGTTCGCGATCAAGGCTTCGGCGCCGCGCTGTGCGGCGCGCGCCACTTCCAGTGGGGCCTGGCCCAGCGCCTCGGCAGCCGCGAGCACGTCCTCGTACTCCGGCTTCACCCGGGGCGGACCGCCCGCTTGCCCTTCGAGCACCTTCACCCGCACCTGCACGTCCCCGCTCAACCGGACCGTCACCTGACGCCGCGGCAGGGTCACCCGGTCGGCTCGCGTACGGCGCACGCCGGCCGTCGTGCTGTGGCGGAACAAGGCGGCCGTGACCGCCGCAACAGACGACTCCGCCACGACCATCTCGCAACGAAAGCCGGTCCGGCCCTTCTTCATCTGCACCGGCCAGGTCTGGACGTCGAGCGCACCGGCCGCCAGCAATGCCTGGCGCAGCGGCTCCACGTACTCGGGACTCAGGTCGTCCACGTCGGTAGCCAGGACCGACACCTCACCCGCCTCCATCGCCGGCTCGGCAAGGAAGATGCGCAACGCGTTCGGGTAGTGCGCCGGGTCCCGTGCGCCTGCGCCCCAGCCAGCCGCACCGAGGCGCCAGCGCTCCGGCGGCGGGCCGGCCGAGAGTACCCGCAACAAGACGGCGCCGGTCGGCGTCGTCGCCTCCCCTTCGACCGGACCACCGGTTGCCAACTCCATCCCTTCGAGCAGCAGCGCGGTGGCGGGTGCCGGCACGGGGAGCCGGCCATGGGCGGCCTCCACCCACCCGCTCCCGGCGGCCACGGGCCGGTGGTAGATCGCGTCCACGCCGAGGCGCTCGAATCCCTCGATGGCCCCGACGATGTCGAGCACCGCATCGACCGCACCGACCTCGTGCAGGTGCACGCGCTCCGGGGCGACCCCGTGCACGCGGCCCTCCGCTTCACCGATGGCGCGAAAGGCGCGCACGGCCCGCTCCTTCACCCACTCCGACACCGGCGCACGCTCCACCAGACGGACCAGCTCGGCGACGTGACGCCCGTGCGGCTGCTCGGGGATCGAGAACTCCACCTGCGTGCACCCGACGGCGGCACGCCGCACGTCGCGAATCGTGACGCGGACGCCGTCCAGGCCCAGCCGCCCCGGCAACTCGGCGAGCCAACTCCCCGGGACTCCGAGCGAGAGCAATGCCCCGAGCGTCATATCGCCGCTGATCCCGGCGCAGGGGTCGATCACCGCGATTGGCATGTCCGAAGTCTTGAAATATAAACAGGTTAGGTCCGGTACAGCCACCCGGCGCCGGTATTGAAGAGCACGACGCTATCCTCGGCCCTGAGCGTGCCGCGCGCCAGCAGCACCCGCGCCACCGCGAGCGTGGCGCCGCCTTCTGGGGCGGCGTCGATCCCCTCGACCAGCTGAAGCTCGCGTGCGGCCGCCGCCAGGTCCGCGTCGCTCACCGCGACGGCACCGCCCCCGCTCTCGCGCAGCGCGGCGAGCATCAAGCGATCCCCGAGGGGGCCGGGAACCCGCAGGCCGGCCGCCATGGTGCGTGGGTCCGGCCAGGGGGTGCAGCGCTCGGCGCCACTCTCGAAGGCCGTCACCACCGGCGCACATCCGGCAGCCTGCACGGAATAGAAACGCGGCAGCGAGCCCGTGATCCACCCCGCCGCATGCATCTCGTTGAAGGCCTTCCACATGCCGATCAATCCCGTGCCGCCCCCCGTGGGGTACACGATGGCCGAGGGAACGGTCCAGCCCAGCTGCTCGGCGAGCTCGAGTCCGAGCGTCTTCTTCCCTTCGATGCGGTAGGGCTCGCGCAGGGTCGAGACGTCGATCGCACCGCTCTCGGCCGCGTACGCCCGGGCCGCCTTGCCGCAATCACCGATATGCCCATCGAGCAGCACGAGGTCCGCGCCGAAGCTGCGGATCTGGGACAAAATCGTGGACGGAGTCGTGGCGGGGGCGTACACGCGAGCCGTCACATGCGCGCGCGCCGCGTATGCCGCGAGTGCCACGCCCGCGTTCCCGGCCGTCGGCACCACGAACCGCTCCGCTCCGGCGTGCACGGCGCGCGTCACGGCGGCGGCCAGGCCGCGCGCCTTGAACGAACCCGTCGGGTTCACCGACTCATCCTTGACCAACAGCCGCCCGAAGCCGTAGCGCGCGCCGAGCCGCGGCGCCTCGAGCAGCGGCGTGCCCCCTTCCCCGAGCGTGACCGGCTGCTCGCCGCCGGTCAGCGGCAGCCATTCCCGGTAGCGCCACATCGTCCAAGGCCGATCGGCCAGCTCGGACCGCACACCGGGACCCGGAGTCGCACCATAACGCACCAGGAACGGCGACCCGCATCGTTCGCACACGCCCGGGAATCCGTCGGCGCCGATGACGGCCTTGCAGCCCGAACACTCGAGTGACCACGGCAGTCGGCTCACCGTTGCTCCAGACGATCGAGGATGCGGTCGGCCAGGCGCTGGGAGAACCCCGGTAATGAAGCGATCTCGTCCCGGGTGGCCGTCCGAACGCCGGCCACCGAGCCGAACCGCTCCAGCAGTGCGCGGCGCCGACCCGGCCCCACCCCGGGGATGGCGAGCAGCTCGGAGGTGATGGTGCGCTTGGCACGGCGGGTCCGGCTGTAGCTGACGGCAAAGCGATGCGCCTCGTCCCGGGCACGCTGCAGCAGCTTCAGCGCGGGGCTCCGCCGTGAGAGCCGCAACGGCTCCGCACGGCCGGGGAGATACACTTCCTCCTCGCGCTTGGCGAGACTGGCGAGCGGCGTCGCCACGCCCACCTCGGCGGCCGCGGCGACCGCCGCCGACAACTGTCCCCGCCCGCCGTCCACCACCACCAGATCCGGCAACGCCTTCTGCTCGTCCAGACGACGGCGCAGGAACCGGGTCACGACCTCGTGGACGGCCGCGAAGTCGTCCTGTTGCGCCCCGCGGATGCGGTAGCGCCGGTACTCGGCCTTCTTGGGGCGTCCCGCCTCGAACCACACCAGCGAGCCAACCGTGTCGCGTCCCTGGTTGGTGGAGATGTCGATGCACACAAACGCGCGCGGTACGCTGGCCAAACCAAGATCCCGCCCCAGCGCGTACACCGGATCAGCCGCCCGCTCTTCGACGTCGAACGATTCGAGCAGCAGGCTCTCCAGCAGATGGCGCGCGTTCTGGTCGGCCAGCTCGACCAGCTTCGCATTGGTGCCCCGCTGCGGCACGAGCCACTCGATCCCGGGCGCCAGGGCCCGGAGCCCCTCGAGATCGTCGGGGACGAACGGCAGCAACACCCGGCGCGCCCGCGCCTCGAGCGGCAAATAGAACCGGACGAGGAAGGCCGACAGGACGCCCGCTTCCGGCTCGGCTCCAGCGCGCTCCAGGAACCGGTGCTCCCGGGCGATCAGCCGGCCGCTGCGAATCCTGAGGAATACGCCGCAGGCATCGTCACCGTCACGCGCCAGGCCGATCGCGTCGGCGTCGTCGCCGCCGACCTGCTCCACGCTCTGGGGCCGCTCCACCTGCTCCAGCCACTGCAGCGCGTCCCGCAGCTGCGCCGCCCGCTCGAAATCCTGCTCCACCGCCGCCTGCCGCATGCGCTCCCGCAGCTGGGTGCGGACTTCCAGCGTCTTCCCCTCCAGGAACAGGAGCACGTCGTCGATCATCCGCCGGTACTCGGCTTCGCTCTGGTAGCCCACACACGGCGCCCGGCAGCGCTCGATGTGGTAGTCGAGACAGGGCCGGTTGGGCGCGTCGCGCGGCAGGTCGTACTGACAACTGCGCACCGTGAACAGCCGGCGGATGATCCCCAGCGTCTGGCGCAACGTCCGCACGTCGGTGTACGGACCGAAGTACCGCGCCCCCTCGAGCTGCACCCGTCGTACCACCAGGACGCGGGGGAACGGCTCGCCGACCGTGACCGCGATGCGCGGATAACTCTTGTCGTCGCGCAGGCGGATGTTGAAGCGCGGCTGGTGCTCCTTGATGAGGTTGTTCTCGAGCAGCAGCGCCTGTGCCTCGTCGGGGACGATGATGGTCTCGAGATCGGCGATCTGCGCGGCGAGCGCGGCACGCTCCGGGGTGTCCTGGTGGTCCGGCGCGAAGTAGGCGGGGACCCGGCTGCGCAGGCTCTTCGCCTTGCCGACGTAGAGCACCTCGCCGGCCGCGTTCTTCCAGAGATACACGCCGGGCTGGTCCGGCAGCGCGGTGAGTTTGCGGGCGATCAGCGCAGGGATGTCCATAAGCGGGCAGCGTCGGGGTGCTGCAGCACCAGGGTGCACACGAGGTATCCGACGCCAAAGACACCTACCACCACCACGGCCAGCGGGATCGGGGCCAGCCCCGCCGCCAGGTGCGCCGCGGCGACCCCTGCGGCGGTCGCGGCGAGAGCCGACAGCAGCGTCGTGGCGAAGGACCGCCAGTCTCGCCCGCTCATCACCGTGCCGATGCGGCGATCGAGATCGCGCAGATGCAGGATGACGTTCACCCAGGCGCCCAGGGACGAGCCGAGCGCGATTCCCGCTGGGCCGAAGCGGCGCATGAACAGGTAGGCGAGGGCGCTCGAGAGCATCACCGAGAAGGCGGCGATCTTCACCGGGGTGCGCGTATCGCGCAGCGCGTAGAATCCCGACGCGAACAGCTTCACGGTCGCCTGCCCCATCAGCCCGATCCCGTACGCCGCCAGCACGCCGCCGACGAGCGCCGTGTCATCCGCGTCGAACCGTCCGGTCTGGAACAGGGCGGCGACGAGCACCGGTCCGAGCGCGGCGAACAGGAACGACGCCGGCACCACGAAGTAGGTGATGCGCCGGAACCCCGCCGCGATGCGGCCACGCAGCTGATCGTTGGGACCGGCGCCGATTGCGTCACGGGACAGGTCGGGTAGCGACACGGCCGCCACTGACACCCCGAACACGCTGACCGGCAGGATCTGGATCAGCTGCGCGTAGCCGAGGCTCGACACGCCCGCGCTTCCCGCGAACGATCCGAGCAGGGTGTCGATGAGGCCCGAGATCTGCGCCACGCCCGCCCCCAGGACCACAGGCGCCCAGGCCACCAGCACGTCCCGCACGCCGCCCACCCGTGCGCTGAAGCGCAGCGCGATGCCCTGCAGCAGCCTCCAGCAGGCCGGCAGCTGCACGGCGACCTGGAGGAGGCTCCCGGCGACCGTCCCCCATGCCAGGGCGAGCGCCAGCTGGTGCAGGCGGGCGTCTCCGGGCAGCCCCGGGGTGACCAGCCACGTCGCCGCGCCTACCAGGGCGACGATGCCGGCCACGTTCCAGAGCACCGGGGCGGCGTACGGCAGGAAGAACCGGCGGTGCGTGTTCAGGATTCCCAGACACCAAGCGGAGATCACCATCACGCCGGTCATGGGAAAGAGAATGCGGACCAGGGTGATCGTCAGCTGTCGCCGCGGAGCATCGAAGCCGGCCGCCACCGCCGTCGTGATCGCCGGTGCGAAGATGATCCCTAGCACCGCAAGGAGCCCGGTGGCCAGGAGCAGCAGCCCCAGCACGGCGCCGGCCAGGGCGCGGGCGCCCGCCCGATCCCGTTCGTGCAGGGCGGCGTACACCGGGATGAAGGACGCCGAGAGCGTCCCCTCCCCGAGCAGGTTGCGGATGGTGTTGGGGATCTTGAGCGCCGCGCGGAAGGCGTCGGCGACGGCGGTGTGATTCCCGAAATAGTAGGCGAAGACCCGCTCGCGGACGTACCCCAGCACGCGCGTGAGCAGAATGCCGGCGGCCACCTGCGCGGCGTGCCGGCCGCCGGAATCGGCGCGGCCTGCGGCGGGCACGGACTAGCTGCCGGAGGATCCCGGAGGCTTCGGCTTCTCGAGCAGCCGCTGCACGAACTGCAGCTCGTCCTTCATCCCACTGATCGAGCGGTGCAGCTCCTCCACCTCACCTTCCAGCAGCTCGACCTTCCGGTGCAGGTCTCCCACTTCTGCGGTCCCGGTGCCGCCTCCCTCGAGCCGGCGGGCGATCGAGCGCCCCAATGGAGAATCGACCAGGATCGCCACGATCGGAATCATCAGGGCGACGAACACCAGCAGGACCACGGCGACGCCGATCATGCGGACAACCTACGAACCCGCCGTCCCGCGCGCCACTTCATCCATGATCGCATCGAGCAGGCCCGGGCCGTAGCGGATCGCCATCGAGGGATAGGTGAGCACGCGCTCCTGCGGCGCGCCCTCCGGATACAGCGCCGCCCGGGCGCGCGCCAGCTGCCCGACCAGCGAATCGCTGGTCCGCTTCAGGGCGGCCACCAGTTTCTTCTCGATTTCCTTCATGCCCGCCAGGGCGGCGTTGCGCGCCGTCTCGACCGTCCGCTCGAGGGTGGGGTCGACCTGGGAGACACCGCCCGAGAGTCGGCCGTAGGACGTCCGCAGATCCCGCTGCAGTCCTTCCAGCGCCTCCGACACCTCGTCCGGCAGCTGTTCCCGCACGAGGCGCTTCTCCACCTCTCCCGGCGGGCCGGCGAAGTCCTCCGGCTTCAGCCCGTGCTTCTCGAGGACCCGCTCCACCCTGCCCTCCACCAGAATGCCCGACCACCGTGGCACCGGGGTCTGGGGCGTCACCTCGAGCGCCCGATAGAGCGGGGCGGCATCGGGCAGGTAGCCGAGCTCCCCCGGTCCCGCCACGTAGGCGACCGTCGGCCACAGCGCGGCCTCCACCACGGGCCGCAGCAGCACATTGGGCGACAGACGTTCCGGCGCGGTGTCGGCCACCCGCCGCAGATCGGCCGCCGTGAAACGCTCCCCGCTGCGACGCGTCACGAAGCCGTCGCCGTCGCGGCGCAGCCGGTCGCGGCCCTGCGATGCCTCGACGAGGACGGGAGTGAGTCCGTCTTCCAGGGTGAGATCGAGCCCCCGCAACAACCAGGGAGCCATCGCCTGTTTCACAGGCTGCGCGTACGGCCTCGTGACCGCCAGGCCGCGCGGACCCAGCAGGTCGTTCAGCGCGTGGGCGAACGCGTCCGCCAGGCTTGCTTCGGGGCGGTATGCGCCCTCGAGCCAGGCGAGGACCGCCCCCTTGAACTCGCTCTCCGGCGTCTCGCCGCGCAGGCGCGCCAGTGCGTCCAGGATCTCCGGCCCGCCGAGCTCCCGGGACATCGGTGTGGCCGGAGCATCCGCGGGGCGCTCGCGCAGCACGATGCGCGCCGGCATCCCGGCGGCATTCAAAACGGTCGTGTGATTCGCTTCGTGAAAGTCATGATCGTCGCCGGCCACCCAGAACACCGGGACGACGCTGACGGCCCATTCCCGCTCCAATCGAGCCGCCAGGACGATGGCCGAAAGGGCTTTGTAGATCGTGTAGAGCGGCCCCGTGAACAACCCCGGCTGCTGCCCCGTGGTCACGACGAGCACCTCGCCCGCCGCAAGCCGGTCGCGCCCGGGGCCGGGCAAGGTCGTGGCCACCAGCGGCTCCGGTACGCGGCGCGCCGGCAGGCGGCGCAGCGCGGACAACGAAGGAGCCGGCGCGATCGGCGTGGTGACGACCCGGGGAGAAGGCGACGTCACGTCCGCACCGCGATGAGAATGGCGCGCGGCGCGTCACCGCCAAAGGGACGGCCATCATAGTCCCCGAAGCGCTCCGCCACGGCAAGCCCGCCCGCGCGCAGCAGCGCCTCGAGCTCCGCCGCGCTGAACAGCCGCACCCGCTCCTGGAAGCTGCGGTTCTCCGCGCGCAGCTCGATTTCCTTCACGACGTACCGTCCTTCCTCGCTGAACCGCCGCCGCACCAATGCCCCGGCGCCGCCGTCGGAAATCTCCTCGCTGTCGCGCCGCAACGAACGCCGCACCTGATCCGCATTCAGGTAGTCGAGCACGAAGCGCCCGCCGGGCACAAGCACCCGGGCCACCTGCCGGACCACCTCGCCGTGCTCGGCGTCCGAGCGAAAGTACCCGAAGGAAGTGAACAGATTGACCACGATGGTGAAGCTCCCCGCCCGGAAGGGCAGCGCGCGCATGTCCCCGCGCACGAGCGCCGCCCCGCTCCGGTGACGCGCGCGGTGCAACATCGCCGGCGACAGGTCGAGACCCGTTACCCGGGCGCCGGCGCGCTCGAGCTCCGCGGCATGACGTCCGCCGCCGCACGCCAGATCCAGTACGCGCTCCCCCGGTCGCCACGGCACCACCCGCCGGATGAGCTCCATCGCCCGCCTCGCGTCCTCGGAATCGCGGTGCGGGTACAGGGCATGGTACTCCTCCCCGAACCACTGCTCGAACCACTCGGTCATTCGCCGAACACGTCCGCTTGAAACACGTAGAGCTCGCAATCGGGACTCCGCCAGGCGCCGTCGGGCAGGCCGGCCTTGCGGCAGACCGCCGCAAGTAGGGCTTCGGCGTCCCAACGCTGCTCCGTCGCCACCTGCGGCAGCAGCAGGCCCTGCCGCCGTCCGCGCCGCACCATCACGCCGTCACGTCCGGGCTCGAGACACGCCGGGTCCACCACGCCGAGGCGCTCGGGCTCCGACAGTACCGAGATCTCGATCCGCAGCCGGGGCAGCTCGTCTCTCCCAACGGGCGGGAACCGGGGATCCTCGGTGGCCGCGAGGAGCGTCATGCGCCAGACCACATCGGCGAGCGGGTGCCCGGAGGCCAGGTGGCCGATGCAGCCCCGCAATGCGTCATCGAGCCGCAACGTCACGAACGCCCGCCCCGGGCCGCGGAGGGCGGCCGGGAGCGCCGCCAGCTCGGGGCCAGGCTCCGGCTGCTCCTCCAGCGTCGCCTGGAGCGCCCTACGGGCCAGGCGCAGCAGCGTCCGCCGTTCCTCGTCCCCCAGCTCAGGAACCGCGATGGTAGGGCTCCCCGCGGCGGATCGTGAAGGCCCGGTACAGCTGCTCGAGCAGGATCACCCGGGCCAGCTCGTGGGGGAACGTGAGCGGCGACAGGCTCCAGACGCGCTCCGCACGCCGCAGCAGCGCCGCCGGCAGCCCGGCGGCGCCACCGATGGCGAAGGCCACGTCCCGGCCATCCTGGTCCCAGCCCGACGTACGCCGCGCCAGCTCGGTCGAGCTCCAGGTCTCGCCGCGGCGCGACAGCGCGACGAGGCGCGCCTCCCCGGGGATCGCCTCGGGCAAACGCGCCTCGTCCTTCACCTCACGCTCCTCCACCTTCGCGTAGCGGCGCAGCCGTTTCAGGTATTCGTCACACGTCGCCCGTAGCCCCGCATTCCTGAGGCGCCCCACCGCGACGACGTGATAGCGCATCAGGCATACATCCCGCGCAGTCGGTGCATCGTGGCGACCCGGTCGATCGCCAGCATGTACGCCGCGACGCGCATGGTCACCTTGTGCTTGTCGGCG
>DATGDT010000451.1:0-4755 GCA_035310725.1 Gemmatimonadales bacterium | reverse complement strand
AAAAGGAAAGCAGAAACTCCACGCCCGATCCCTGTCCGTTGTTGAAGGCGCCGCCCGAGGTCTCGAAGGCGGGTTGCGTCCCAACGTTGACCACGAGGTCGAACTGAGGCCGCCGCTCGGCGGCGGCGAGCGATGTGCCCGATCGGGCCGCCGCGACCTGCGCTTCTGCCTGACGCACTTCCGGTGCTCCCGACCAGGCGTCCGCGTTCGTGTCCGCGGGCGGAGGCGACGGCGCTGCCTCCTCGGCCAGCGTGAGCGGCGCGGTCGGGTCGCGACCGAGCACGTCGTTCAACGCCAGTCGCGCCAGGTCGCGCTGCCGCGTCGCATCCGCGAGATCGGCTTCGGCCTGGCCGAGCTGCACCTGCATTCGCAGCAAGTCCCCGGTGACACCCTCTCCCGCGGCCCGCCGCGCCTCGATCGCAGCACGGTAGGACTGCAGCCGGGCGATCCCCGCACTCCGCACTGCCATGGTGCTGTCGAGCTCGAGCACCTGGGCGAAACCCACCCGTACGTCGAAGTCGAGATCCTTTTCCGCTTGCCGGTAGCGCGCCTGGCTCGCACCCGCCAGCGCTCGCTGCAGGGCGACACCTGCGCGCAGTGTCCCGCCGTCGTAGATAGGCTGCTCGGCCAGGACTTGCAGTCGGCCGTCGTTGGCCGCGTACTTCGCCGGGCTGCCCCCATGGAGATCCCCGTCGAGCGAGACACGGGGTCCCAACGCGCCGCGGGCCTCGCGCAGCGACGCGGCGGCGATCCGCGCTTCGAATGCCGGGAGCGGCAGTTGGGCGTTTGCCGCGTGCGCTTCGTGCAAGGCGTCGGCGAGGGTCAGGGATGCCTGCGCGACGAGTGCGTCCGGCCGACCAACGCACACCACCAGGAGCGCTACGAGCAGCGCGGGAGGCGATCGCATCGCCGCGGAAGCTACTGCGCGAAGCTGACAGCGAGCTTACACGGGAGCGGAGAACGAGAGGGTGACACTGGTGCCCTGCCCCGGGGAGGAGCGCAGCTCCAACTTCGCCCCGTGCAGATCGGCGATCCACCGCGCGATGGCGAGACCGAGGCCGGCGCCCTCGGTGGCCCGGGCGGACTCGCCCCGGTAAAACCGCTCGAACACGCGGGGCAGGTCCTCCGGCGAAATCCCGATCCCCGTGTCGGTGATCACCACCGCCCGCCGTCCATTCTCCGCCGTGACGTCGAGCCGGACGCGACCACCCACGGGAGTGAACTTGACGGCGTTCTCCAGCAGAATCAGCAGCAGCCGACGCACCAGCACCGGATCCCCGGCGATAGCCGCCTCTTCAAACGCGCCCACTTCCAGGGCCAGGCCGGCCCGCTGGGCCAGCGCGCGGATCGACTCCACCGCGTCGGCCGCCAGATCGTCGAGATAGACGGTCTCCCGCGCGGCGGGGATCTCCCCGGCGTCGGCGCGCGCAAGGGTGAGGAGGTCACCGACAATGGCCCCGATTCGCTCTGCCTCACGGCCCAGGGCGCGCAGCGTCTGGGCATCATGCTCCGACGCGCGCTCCTGACCCAGGGCGACCTCGGCGCGCGTGCGCAGCAGCGTCACCGGCGTGCGCAACTCGTGGGCCGCATCGGCCATGAAGCGGCGCATCTGCTCCATCGAGCGCTCGATTGGCGCCGTGGACTGGCGCACCAGCACATACCCGCCTCCCGCGACCAGGAGGAGGGCTACGAGCGCCGCGCCGGCGAACACCTCGATCAAGGACGCGTAGCGGTCCTCGAGCTCCAGTCGATCCGCCACGGCCACGGCGACATAGACCGCGCCGGACCCGGTGGCGAAAGCCTCAGCGTGGAGTCGCACCTCCGTCCCGTTCGGGGCATCGAAATCGAGGTCCAACGGCTTTCCCGGTGTCGCCCGCCGAGCCGCGGCCCGAATCCAGTCGGGGACCGGAGCCGGCGTAACGGGCGCGCCGTCCCGGTCCAGCAGATACAACTCCCGCTCCGGAATGCGCAGCTCGGCCACCGCGTCCACCACCGGCCCGCTGGCCCGGGCACGCTCCACTTCCCGGATACGCGCCGCCCACTGCACCTCGGCCGTCGCGGCTCGCAACGATGCGTCGAGCTGCCGGGCCAGCTGATGCCGCACCGCGAGGAAGATCCCGCCGCCCAGCGACACGATGATCAACGTGAGCACGCCCGCGTACCACCAGGTGAGGCGCCGCCGCAGTCTCGCCAGCGTGGGGTTCACGAGCCGAAGCGGTAGCCGGCGCCGCGCAACGTGGTGATCAGTTTGTGTTCGAAGCCGTCGTCGATCTTGGCGCGCAGCCGGCGCACCAGCACCTCGAGCAGGTTCGCGAAGGGGTCGTGGTTGTCGTCCCACACGTGCGCCGTGATGGTCGCGCGGTCGAGCACGCGCCCGGGGTGCCGCACGAACAGCTCGAGCAGAGTGAATTCCTTGGCGGTGAGCGTGATCGGCTGCCCACTGCGTCGCACGCTCCGCGCCGCCAGGTCTACCTCGAGGTCGGCCACCCGGTACTGGGCCGGCGTGAGCGCCGGTCGCCGGCGCGCCAGCGCTTTGACCCGGGCCAGCAGCTCCGGGAACGCGAAGGGTTTGGGGAGGTAGTCGTCGGCGCCGGATTCGAGTCCGCGGACCCGGTCGTCCACAGCATCCATCGCCGTGAGCATCAGAACGGGGATGGCGATCCCTTCATCACGCAGGCGCCGGCACAAATCGAAGCCCGAACCGCCCGGCAGCAACACGTCGAGCAACACGACGTCGAATGCGCCATGACGCACCCGCTCGAATCCCTCGGCGAACGTGGCCGCCAGCGTCACCTCGATCTGCGACTTGGCGAAACCGTCCCGCAGCAGACCCGCGAGCTCGGCGTCGTCTTCGACGATCAACAGCCGCATGAGCGAAGACTAAGGCGTCCATGCCCCCAAGGGGAATCGAACCCCTGTTCCCACCTTGAAAGAGTGGTGTCCTGACCGTTAGACGATGGGGGCGGGAGGTATAGCGGTAACGGGATTCGAACCCGTGTTTGAGCCTTGAGAGGGCTCCGTCCTAGTCCCCTAGACGATACCGCCGCAACCGGAAGGAAACCCGGGTCGGGCGAAGAATATCGCCAGCCCGGCGCAGCCTTGGCAACCCGCGCTCAACGCTCGACCACGTCCACGCGCCGGGACGACGTGGCCTCCGCCCGCCCCGCGGCCGAAACCGCGATGTCGATGCGATACCGACCCGCGGCGAGGCCCGCCAGATCGAGGATCAGCGCCCGCGGCGCCCGGCCCTGCTCCAGCCGGGCACCCTCACGCCATTCCACCCGGACGCTGCCCTGGCGCGGGGCGAGCCGCAGCGTGGCCGCCACGCGTCGCAGCCAGCCGTTCCGTTCGGGCGTCACCGTCACCGCCGTCGCGATATCCTCCCCCGGCGCCAGTCCATACGCTTCCCAGTAGAGCCCGATGCGCGCCCCGCGGGTGATCCCGCCGATATGCGGCCGAGTCAGTGCGACCGCGAGGCCTTCCGGCAGCGAATCCGCTGGCTCGAACAGCAGAATGCCCGACAGGGTGAGGGCGCCGGCGGCCGGCGCGAGCGCCGGCGGACGCTCCCGCACTCGCGCGGCCGCACCCCCTTCCGGCGCCCGCAGCTCCAGCGAGAGCATCGCCGGTTGCCACGGCGCCACGGCCACAAGCACGCCCGAGGGTCCCGCCTCGGGATGGCGCACGACCACGGGTGCCGATCGCTCGTCGCGCGCCAGCACGAGCGCCGCCTCGCGCGACGCGCGCCGGTACAGCGTGTCACGCGAGACGTCGTAGGTCCCCACTACCAGGGTGGATTCCCCACGCTGGAACGTCGCGAACGCGGGCTCCAGCACGCTGAAGGTGGCGGCGTACGCCGGGGCATAGCGCTCGCGCGCGGCCTTCCAGTCCAAGTCCCCGGCATCATCGCCGGATGCTCGCCCGTCGAACGCGCGGTCGTCGGGCACGAAATGGTAGCTCGGCTCCGGCTCATGACCGATGGCGACCGGCTCGCGCGTGCCGCCGCCGTCGTCCCGCTCCCAGGCCAGCGGCCACCCGTAGCGCACGATCGTCTCGCGCTGGTCATCCCCCCACAGGCCGTAGGGCGAGCGCGCGTGTTCCAGCAGGCGGGCGAGCGTGAGACGGGCGTAGTGCTCGGTGCGGCGATCGTTGCCGGCCAGCGACCACAGTGGCTGCGCGAGCCACCATACGCGCGCCTCGAAGGCGGTTCGCCCGTCACAGGAGAGGGTGCGATAGCGGCGGCGCAGCGACTCCTCGAGCAGGTCCGAGAGATCGGTCCAGCGGCACCGCTCGTCCTCGGGCATGAGGTCCAACGCCGCCTGGAACAGGCGCTCGGCGGCCTCCGTGTCCCCCGCCCCGTGCCACGCCAGACCCTCGAGCGCCGCACACCACCACGCCGCCGCGCGGCAATCCTGTGCGGCGATCGCCGCGTCGAGCGCGCGGCCGGCCTCGAGCAGGTAGCGGACCTGCTGCCCCACCACCCACCCGTCGCCGGGAGCCGCCTGCGCCGCACTGTCCAGCACGGCCAGCAATCGCGTCCGTGCGACCCCGATCCGTGCCGGCTCCGGGGGGACGCGGGAGTCGGCGCCGTCGCTCCAGTAGCAGAACCGCCCGATGCGTGCGTCGCACCGCTCGCCCGAGTGCGCGAAGCCTGCCGGAAGGAGGAACAGGCGGGTGCGCTCGAAGTCCGCCTGGGCGCGCCGGGCATGGGAGAGCAGCGCGGCGGAGTCCGATTGGGTGATCAACAGCACGAGAACG
>DATGDT010000450.1:0-2385 GCA_035310725.1 Gemmatimonadales bacterium | reverse complement strand
ATTCAGTTCTCAACGCCACCACCGGATCCACCTTCGTCCCCCGCCACGCCGGGATGTAGCACGCGGCGAGCGCCAGCAGAACCACCCCGCCGGTCACCGCCGCGAGGGTGAGGAGATCGACCGGCCGAACGCCGTAGAGCTGACTTGCCAACAGCCGCGTCAGGGCTAGCGCACCCAGGAGCCCGAGAACGATCCCCGTTGCGGCGAGAATGACGCCGCGGCGCATGACGATCCCGAAGACGTCCCGCCGACGTGCTCCCAACGCCACGCGAATGCCGAACTCCCGCACCCGCTGGGTCACCAGGTACGACATCAATCCGTAGATCCCCACCGCGGCGAGCGTGGCCGCGAGGCCGGCGAACAGGGCCAACAGCACCATCTCGAAACGGCGGACCGCCAGTGACGTGGCGAGGACGTCATCCATGGTGCGTACCAGGCCCACCGGGATCGCCGGGTCCGCCGCTCGCATGGCTCGCGCGAGGAGGGCGGGGTAGCTCGCGGGCGACCCGACGGTACGAGCCAGCAGATGGATCGGGAACCAGCCGTTGAATCCCAGCATCATCCCGGCCGGTTCCTGCGCGGCCGGAATGAAGACGGTCGGTTGGGCAGGCCGTCCGATGCCGGAGGTGATGTCGCCCACCACGCCGACCACGCGCCGCACGCCCCCCGCCTCGGCCACGAGGACCATCGCCCCGAGCGGATCGACGCCTTCCAGGTAGCGACGCTCGAACGCTTCGTTGATGACGACGACCGGCTCGGACGTCGCACCATCGGCATCGGACAGGGTCCGGCCGCGGCGCAGCGAGGCTCCCAGGGTCTCGAAGAACCCGGGTGTGACGGCGCGATAGTCGGCACCGACGTAGTCTCCACCGTTCACCTTGACGCCGGTGTTGCCGCCGCGGTTGAGCGGCAGCCCGGCCTCGACGATGGCGGCGCTCCTGACGCCGGGCAGCGCCGCGACGCGCCGCCGCAGATCTGCGTAGTAGCTGGCGACAGCCGGCGCCGTGTCGTAGCGGGAGCCGGTCAGCCAGAGCTCGGCGGCCACGATGTGACCGGGATCGAAGCCGGGATCGCTGTGCAGCAGATTGGCGAACGTCCGCAGCAGGAGCCCGGCGCCGACCAGGAGCACGAGCGACAGCGCGATCTCCGCGGCCACCAGGCCGTGCCGCAGCCGCCCTCGGCCGCCGCCGATCGTGCGCGCGCCTTCCTTCAGTGTCTCCTGCAGATCGGTGCGCGCCGCCTGCCAGGCCGGGAGGAGTCCGAACACGATCCCGGTGACCAGCGAAACCAGCAGCGTGAATCCCAACGCCCAACCGTCGAGCCGGATGTCGCCGGTGCGCGGCAGGGCCGCAGCGGCAAGGGAGCGCAACGTCGAGAGCCCCCAGCCTGCCAGCAGCAGCCCGCCGCCGCCGCCCAGCAGCGCGAGCAGAGCGCTCTCGGCCAGCAGCTGGCGCACCAGCCGCCCGCGCGAAGCGCCCAGGGCGGCGCGCAGCGCGAGCTCGCGGCGGCGGCGGGTGGCGCGTCCCAGCAAGAGACTCGCGACGTTGGCGCAGGCGATCAGCAGCACCAGGGCGATCGCACCGAACAGGATGCGCAACGGTGCGCGCACTCCCACTCCGATGAGCGCGCGGTAGGAATCGAAGCCCAGTCGCGTCTCCGTACCGGTGCGGAACGTCGCGGCGTAGCCGGCGAGCATCGGCTGCAACCGGGCGTTTGCGCGGGCAACCGTGAGCCCGGGGGCGAGGCGACCGATGACTTCGAGGTTCTGGCCACTGCCGATCGTGCGCGCGACCTGGGCGAGGGTGGACCAGGCATCGGCCGGGTACGGCGAGCCAAAACCGTCGGGCATCACGCCCACGACGGTGTACGGCGTGCCATCAAGTTGAACCGCCTTCCCGACAACACCCGAGTCTCCGCCGAATCGCTGCTGCCAGAGGGCATGGCTCAGGATCACGGCGTTCGATCCACCCGGCTGGTCCTCCTCATCGAGAAACGTCCGGCCGAGGCTCGGCTGCACGCCCATGGCGCGGAAGTAGTCGCGCGAGACACGCAGCAGCTGGACGTGGACGCCCTCGGTGCCGGAGAGCAGCGTAGCTCCGACGCCCGTGGTCGCCGCCAGGGCGTCGAACACGTCTCCGTGGTTCCCCTGGAGGTACCGGAATCTCTCGTAGGTCGTGGCCTGGGCGTCGTGGTATCCACCGTAGGTGTAGGCGAACTGCACCAACCGCTCGGCATCCGGATAGGGCAGGGGACGCAGCAACACGCCGTACAGCGCGCTGAAGATCGCCGTATTGGCGCCGATGCCGAGCGCGAGCGTGAGCACCGCGACGGCCGCAAAGCCCGGCGCCTTGGCGAGGGTGCGGAGGGCGTAGCGGAGGTCTTGCA